>CACIYQ010000037.1 GCA_902590915.1 uncultured Pelagibacteraceae bacterium | reverse complement strand
TCCAGGATTTTCTAATGCTGACGCTGCAGGAAATTGGACAGGTATAGACGTTGACGTATGTAGAGCAGTAGCTGCTGCAGTACTAGGTGATGCAAGTAAAGTAAAATACACACCACTAAGTGCTAAAGAAAGATTTACAGCTTTAACATCTGGTGAGATTGATATCTTATCAAGAAACACAACTTGGACTCTTTCTAGAGATGCTGATATTGGACTTACTTTCGTTGGAGTAAACTTCTACGATGGTCAAGGTTTCATGGTTAGAAAAAGTTCTGGTATTACTTCAACAAGCCAATTCAAAAATGGTATCTCAGCTTGTACTAACATTGGTACAACAACTGAGCTAAACATGAGAGACTTCTTTAATTCAAGAGGAATTTCTTATGAGCCTGTAGCTTTTGAAAAAGCTGATGAAGTCGTAGCTGCTTATGATGCTGGTAGATGTGATACTTACACTACTGATAAATCAGGTTTAGCTGCTCAAAGAACTAAAATGTCTAATCCGGATGAGCACATTGTGTTACCTGAAACTATTTCAAAAGAGCCACTAGGCCCTGTTGTTAGACAAGGTGACTCGGTATGGGAAGATATCGTTAGATGGTCTTTAAATACTATGATCGAAGCTGAGGAGTATGGAATTACTTCTGGTAATGCTGACATGATGAAAACTTCAGATAACCCAGCAATTAAAAGATTAGTTGGTGCTGAAGGTGAAATGGGTGCAGCATTTGGTCTTGACAATGATTGGAACTATAGAATTATCACTCAAGTAGGTAATTATGGTGAGAGTTATAAAAGAAATATAGCTGACACTGGAATCCTACCAGATAGAGGTCCAAATGAGTTATGGACTAAAGGTGGAATTTTATACGTACCACCTGCAAGATAATAGTAAATTAAAACAAAATAAAAAGGGCTAGATTTATCTAGCCCTTTTTTTAATATTAAATATATTCCTCCTAATGAAGCTTAAAAAAATTCTTCCTCAAGCAATAACATTACTCGTTGTTATATTAATCTTTGGTTTTTTTACCATGAATGCCCAATTAAACATGGAAAACAGGGGGATAGATTTTGGATATGGATTTTTATCCCAAGAATCCTCATTTGATGTTCAATTTTCTTTAATTGAGTATAGTGGCTCAGATAGTTATGCAAGAGCATACTTAGTAGGTCTTTTAAATACTTTATTAGTATCTATTTTAGGAATAATCTTATGTACAATACTTGGTGTTATAGTTGGCATAGCGAGACTCTCTCCCAATTATTTAATTAGAACTACAGCTGCTTGGTATGTCGAATTTTTTAGAAACATTCCACTTCTTTTACAAATTTTCTTTTGGTACTATGCTGCTCTTAGAGCATTACCATTACCTCAAGATGCAGAAGCTATTTTTGGCGCTTCATACTTAACAATAAAAGGTTTTTATACACCATCTTTAATTTGGGAAAATTTAGATATTTTTATTTATTCAGTAATTGCTGCAATAATTGCAATTATATTTGTAAGAATTCAAGCTAAAAAACTCAGAGAAAATGTTGGTAAGCATTTACCCGTATTAAACATCTCAATAGCGATTCTATTTGTATTACCGCTTTTAACGTTTTTATTTGGCGGTGTTAATGTGGGCTATGAAACACCAGAGCTTAAACAATTAGCAAAAACCTCATTTAAGTTTGAGGGTGGTTTAAGTATACCCCCAGAATTATTGTCATTAGTGATAGCTTTATCACTTTATACAGCAACATTTGTTGCTGAATGTGTAAGAGCGGGTATTCAGGGTGTTGGAAAAGGACAAAGAGAAGCTGCATCATCTATCGGTTTAAATAGAAAACAAGTTTTAAATTTAATTATTATGCCTCAAGCACTGAGAATAATAATTCCCCCAACAACAAATCAGTATTTGAATTTAACAAAAAATTCATCCTTAGCTGCTGCAATAGCATATCCTGATTTAGTTTTAGTTTTTGCAGGTACAGCATTAATGCAAACTGGAAAAGCAATTGAAATTGTTTCAATCACAATGCTTACATATTTAAC
>CACIYQ010000036.1 GCA_902590915.1 uncultured Pelagibacteraceae bacterium | reverse complement strand
GGGGTCTAGGTGGAAAAAATACTAATGACCTAGCTAAAGAAACTGATCTTGCAATTGCAGTTGGAACGAAGCTTGCTGACTTTACTACAGGGTCATGGGCTAATTTTGAAAATGAAAACTTTAAACTTCTATCAATTAATGTTTCAAGATTTGATGCAAACAAACATTTAGCTCAAGCGGTAGTAGGGGATGCAAAAGTTTCATTAATTGAACTTTCTAAAGCCTTAGGAGATTGGAAAGTAGGTGATGAATGGAATCAAAAATCTCAAAGAGAATTAAAAATTTGGAATGAACACATAGATAAAGAGAGCGCACCAACAAACCAAGAAATACCCAGCTATATTCAAGTAATCGGAGCTATTTATAGAAATTCAGATCCAACTGATATAGCGGTAACTGCTGCTGGTGGTCTTGTTGGTGAAGTTGTTCAGGTTTGGCGTCCAAAAGAATTAAATACACATGAAAGTGAATGGGGTTTTAGCTGTATGAGTTATGAAATCTCAGGTGCGTTAGGTATAAAAATGGCTAACCCAGATAAAGAAGTGATTTCATTTGTAGGTGATGGATCATATTTACTCAACAATACAGATATCTATTCATCAGTGATTACAAAAAATAAGTTAATTATAATTGTTTGTGATAATGGAGGTTTTGCAGTTATCAATAGACTGCAATTGTTTAAAGGTGGAAAAGAGTTTAATAATTTATTGAAGAGTTCTAAAACCCCTGGATTAGTTGACGTCGATTTTGCAAAGCATGCTGAAAGTATGGGAGCAAAATCAGAACACGTTACGTCAATTTCAGATCTTGAAGAAGCATTTCATAGAGCAAAGAAGTCAAAGGTAACTTACGTTATTTCAATAAAAACTCATGCTTATAAATGGGTGGAAGGTTCAGCTTTCTGGGATAGTCCAACTTTAGAAATTCCCTCAACAAAAGAAAACAAAGAAGCTTTAAAAATTCATAAAGACGGTAAGTCCAAACAAAGACAAGGTATCTAGTTTTTAATGAACAAAGTATTTAAGGTAGGTTTGATAGGGTGTGGGCATATTGCTGAGACCTATTTTAGGGGACATCAATATTTTAATAATTTTAAAATTGTTGCTTGTGCAGATATTAATCCAAAAGCTGCCGATAAGTGTGCGAAATTGTATAATATTAAATCTAAAACAGTTAACGAACTTCTTAAAGATAATGAGATAGAGGCAATTCTTAATCTAACAATTCCCCAATCTCATTACTCGGTATCTAAAAGAGTTTTAAATGCTGGCAAACATGTTTATTCTGAAAAACCTTTAGCAACATATTTTGAAAAAGGTAAAGAGCTGGTTGCTTTGGCAAAAAAAAAGAAACTTTATATTGGCAATGCACCAGACACTTTTTTAGGTGGAGGAGTCCAAAAAGCAAGAGAGTTGATCGACTCTGATTTAATTGGAGATATAAAACTTGGTAATGCAATTTTTGCTTTTCCTGGTGTAGAGTCCTTTCATCCAAAGCCAGAATCTTGGTATAGAAAAGAAGGTGGCCCAGTAATTGATATGGGACCTTATTTTTTTACAACACTTATTAATTTGCTTGGACCAGCAAAACAAGTACAAGGAAGAACATTAACAGCTTTTAAAAAAAGAACTTACGGAGCTGGGCCAAAAAAAAACAGATCTTTTAAAGTAGAAACGCCTACAACTTATTTAGCAACTATTCAATTTCATACAGGAGCGATTATTCAGGTCACTCTATCATTTGATGTAGTTAATCATCAAAGAAATCACATGGAGCTTTATGGAACTAAGGGTTCAATTATAGTGCCAGATCCCAATATGTTTGGTGGGTCTGTTTATATTTCAGTTACTGAGGGAGGTAGGTGGGGAGAACATAAAACTGACAAAATGCATTTAGGAAAAATAAATATTACCTCTTCTAGTGTAAGGTCAAATGAGTCTCCTACTAACGCTAATTATAGAAGTGTCGGTTTATCTGAAATGCTTTATTCAATTCAACAAAAAAAGAAGCATAGATGTTCAGGCGAACTATCTCTTCATGTTTTAGATATTATTCAATCTACAATGAGAGCTGCTAGTACTGGGATCCCACAAAAAATAACTACTAAATGTGAAAAACCAAAAAAATTTACCGAAGAAGAAGTGAAGCGTTTACTTATTTAAATG
>CACIYQ010000035.1 GCA_902590915.1 uncultured Pelagibacteraceae bacterium | reverse complement strand
AGAGAAGCAATCATTATAGATCCTGTTTTAGAAAATGTTGATGAATATATAAGTCATTTAAAAGAACTTGATTTAAAACTGGTAAAAGTAATAGATACTCATATTCATGCTGACCATGTCACTGGTGCATCTAAATTAAAAATTAATACTAATTGTACAACAATTATGGGAGAAAATTCTCCTGCTGAAACTGTAGATATAAAACTTGAAGATGATGGGATAGTTAAAATAGATCAATTATCAATTAGAGCCATGTTTACCCCAGGTCATACTTCAGATAGTTACAGTTTTATAATGGATAACTATTTATTCTCCGGTGACACTCTTTTAATAAATGGAACTGGAAGAACTGATTTTCAAAATGGGAGTTCTAAGGATGCTTACCATTCACTTTTTAATAAATTATTAAAATTACCTGAAGAGACAATTCTTTATCCAGGTCATGATTATAATGGAAAAAAATCAAGTACTATTGGTAAAGAGAAAAAATTTAATCCAAGACTGCAAGTTGAAAATGTAGATCAATATATTGAAATTATGTCGAATTTAAAATTGTCAAAACCAATTATGATTGATCAAAACATATCAAGAAACCTTACGCTTGGGGCAGTTTAGTATGCCTCTCCGAGAAAGAGAGGCATAAGTTATAAATAACAAGAGAGATAATTAATCAAAAATAAAGTGAATTTTTAAATTAACTAATCTTAATATACATTTATAGAATTATTTGAATAACTTTTATTAATCAACACAGCTATGCATTATGTGAGGTAATATATAAGTATTATTAATTACAATTAAAAAATAAATATAACAAACCAGTAAGATAATAGACCCGAAAATATTGTTGCTATAACATTCTTAGAAAAATAGCCCACAAGAATTGCAACTATAGCACCAAAGATTTTAGGATCATTCATGTCGATGTAGACACCATAATCATTAATAAATATTGCAGGAAATATGATAGCTGGAAACACTGCCGAGGGAACGTAAGCCAATACTGCTTTAATTTTTTCACCCAATAAATCCCTTCTAACCAATGCTATCATAGTCATTCTTGTCATATAAGTTAATATTCCTGCGATTGTTATTGATAACCAGGTCATTTTTTTAACCTCAACAACAATGCTGCAACAAACAAAGCAATAACTGGTGAAATAAGTATGTAAGATTTAAATGGAGCATCAAAAAATAATAACGAACTAATCCCACAAACAAGCATTACAATTACGTGATCCAATTTTTTTAAGTCTTGGACAACAATGGCTATAAAAGTAAGTGGAATTGCAAATTTTAATCCAAGTTCTTCTGGAACAAATGAACCCAAGATAATTCCTGAAATAGTTGCGACTTGCCAACAAACCCATAGTGTTCCGCCAGTACCAATTAAGTGATAATGGAGATGTTGCTCAGTTTTATTTTTTTTAAAAAATTTATTAGACTCAGCAAAACCTTGGTCAACTATAAAATATGAAATTAGTAACTTTTTAAGAAAAGATAGTTTATCCAAATATTCCGACAGAACGGCTCCATATAATAAATGTCTTGAGTTTATAACACCTACAGAAGTGACGGCTACCAAAGTAGAGGCTCCACCTGACAGAAGCTGCAAATAAACAATTTGTGAAGCTCCCCCAAAAATAATGATGGACATTCCATAAACTAAATATGGATTAAATCCAAGCTCTACACCAATTGCTCCACAAATAATTCCAAATGGAATTACTGAAAGCATATGAGGAGCGACATCAATCATTCCTCTAGTAAATAATTGTTTTTTTGATAACATTTATTTCGTTTGTATTAAAAACAAACTATATGATCAATATTTATAGGTCTTTTAATACCAAATTTTTCATCAACTTCATGTTGGTGAACGTGATGAGAATGAACAAAAACAGGTATCAATAAATCAGTATTAGTCTTTAAAGTATAAATAAAATTTGTACCTCTGAATTTCCTATCAACAACCTCTAACTTAAGATTGCTTCGATCATCATGTTCAAGATCTTCTGGTTGCAAAAGTAATTGAACGTCTGAGCCTTTAGGGTAGTGTTTAATAAAATTACCTTTAATTGTTCCTAAATCTTTATTTTCAAGTGAATTTTCACCTGTGACCTTTGCAGGAATTAATATTCCTCTATTTAAAAAATTTACTACTTCAACTGAATTTGGGAAATGATA
>CACIYQ010000034.1 GCA_902590915.1 uncultured Pelagibacteraceae bacterium | reverse complement strand
AAATGATAAACAAAGATTATTTAGATAATTTGAATGAACCTCAAAAAGAGGCGGTATTACATCTTGATGGTCCACTATTAATTGTGGCAGGGGCCGGCTCAGGTAAAACCAAAGTTTTAACATCTAGAATTGCCAATATTATTAATGAAAAAAAGGCGTTCCCCAATCAGATTTTAGCAGTAACTTTCACAAATAAAGCAGCAAAAGAAATGCAAAATAGAGTGAGTAACATATTAGGCTCTGCTGCAATAGGACTCTCGTGGCTTGGAACTTTTCACTCAATTTGTGCAAAGCTGCTCAGAAAACATGCTTCTGCTGCAAATTTAAATTCAAATTTCACAATAATAGATACCGATGATCAAATAAGACTTATTAAAAATATTTGTAAAGCTGAGAATGTAGACATCAAACAACTATCACCAAGATTTATATTAGCAATTATAGATCGTTGGAAAAATAAGGGATATTATCCCTCCGAGGTTATTATTAACAAAAAAGATATTTATGAAAAAACTATCTTACCTTTATATCGCATATATCAACAAAAATTAATTGATTTAAATTCGTGTGATTTTGGCGATTTGATTCTACATACTGTTAAAATTTTGGAAAAATTTTCTGATATAAGAGAAATTTATTCTAAAAATTTTAAATATATTCTTGTTGATGAGTATCAAGATACAAACTTTATTCAAAGTAAATGGCTTAATCTTTTATCTGAGAAAAATAAAAATATATGCTGCGTTGGAGATGATGATCAATCTATTTATAGTTGGCGAGGAGCTGAAATTAAAAATTTTCTTGAATTTGATCAGGTTTATGAAAATACCAAAGTTATAAGGCTTGAACAAAATTATAGATCATCTCAAAATATTTTATCTGTTGCATCTAATCTTATCGCTAACAATAAAAATAGAGTTGGTAAAACTTTGACTACTACGATGGAAGAAGGAGATTTAGTCCAACTAAATTGTTTTAAAAATGGTAAAGATGAAGCTATTGGAGTTTCAGATGAAATTGAAAAAAAAATAAAGAAAAAATTTTCATATAATAATGTTGCAATTCTAGTTAGAGCTATTTTTCAAACTCGTGAATTTGAGGAAAGGTTTCTTAAAATTGGGATGCCTTATAGAATTTTGGGTGGAACTAAATTTTATGAAAGGGCAGAAATTAAGGATTGTGTTGCTTATTTAAGATTAATTCATCAAGAAAAAGACGATTTATCTTTTGAGAGAATTGTAAATAACCCCAAAAGAGCAATAGGAGATAGTACTTTAAAAAATATTCATGAATTTGCGAAAGAAAATAATTTAAATTTAGAAAGAGCGTCTAACAAAATGCTAGAACAAAACCATATAAAACCAAAAGCTAAAATTGGATTAAGCTTATTTATTAATTCTTTGAATAAGTGGAGAAATGATTTGAAAATTAAAAAATCAAATCACGTCAAGCTATTACAAATTGTTCTAGACGAGTCTGGATATTCAGCAATGCTTAAAAATAAAAAAGATTTAGATAACGAAAATAGATTAGAAAATATTAAAGAATTACTGAGTGCTATGAAAGAATTTGATAATTTAGAAAGTTTTTTAGAACATGTCTCGCTTGCAACGTCAGTAGATCAAGAATGGCAAGGGGAAAAAGTTAATATGATGACAATGCACGCTGCAAAAGGTTTAGAGTTTGAAGTAGTTTTTTTACCTGGCTGGGAAGAGGGACTATTCCCACATCAAAAATCTATTGAGGAAAAAGGCCAAAAAGGCCTCGAAGAGGAGAGAAGACTTGCTTATGTTGGAATAACTAGGGCTAAACAAAAGGCTATAATTTCATTTTCAATGAATAGATTTTACCAAGGGGATTGGATTGACAGTATGGCATCAAGATTTATTGATGAGTTACCAGAACAAAATTTAGAAAAGAATTCATTTTTTGATGATGAAGTAAGTAATGAAGAGGATTTTGAATTTAACCAAGATTTCGAGGTTGAAGAGGGAACTCGAAGTCCTGGATGGATTAGATATCAAAGAAGAATAAAGTGATAGATAAAATTAAAATTTTACGGGGTAAATTTAAACAACATAAGATAGATGGTTACGTTGTTCCAAAAAATGATGATTATTTTACTGAATATTCTAAAATTAACAGGCTAAAGTTAATATCAAATTTTAGTGGATCTGCCGGTCTTGCAATT
>CACIYQ010000033.1 GCA_902590915.1 uncultured Pelagibacteraceae bacterium | reverse complement strand
CTTTAGGATTTACTCGGTTTAAAAAATCATTTACTGACAAAAATTTTCCGTTAGCAATCCTTTCATCAATTATATTTGAAATTGCTTCGTACCCTACTGCTTTAATACCTCCCAAAGCATAATAAAACTTTCCATCTTTAGTTCTGAAATCAGCATAGCATTGGTTTATATCTGGTCGAACAACTTTAACATTTAGTCGGTTTAATTCTTCATAGAACTCACTTAATTTGTTTTGATTAGAAATATCCATTGTCATTGATGCAGCAATAAATTCTTTTGGATAGTAAGTTTTTAAAAATGCAGTTTGATATGAAATTATTGCATAAGCGGCTGCATGACTTTTATTAAATCCGTATTCCGCAAAAGGTTCTATTTTTAAAAAAATTCCAGCTGCAACATCTTTTGCGATACCATTTTTTATTGCTCCTTCTATAAAACCTTGTTTTTGTTTTTCGAGTTCAGCCCTTTTCTTTTTCCCCATTGCTCTTCGTAGTAAGTCTGCCTGACCGGCAGTAAAACCAGATAATTTTTGAGCTATTTGCATTACTTGTTCTTGATAAATAATTACGCCATAAGTTGGTTTTAAAATGTCCTCTAAAAGAGGATGTAAATAATCTGGTTTTTGTTTCCCGTGTTTGCAATCATTGTAAGTTGGTATGTTACTCATTGGTCCTGGTCGATATAAGGCTACAAGAGCAATAATATCTTCTATATGATTTGGTCTCATTTGTATCAAAGCTTCTCTCATTCCTGCACTTTCGATCTGGAATAAACCAACTGTTTTACCGCTTGATAATAAATCAAAAACTTTTTGATCTTCAAAATCAATTTTTTCTATATCAAAATCTTTATCAATCTTTTTAATCAACTTTTGGGTATTGTTAATCACGGTAAGAGTTTTTAAACCTAAAAAGTCAAATTTTATTAACCCTGCATTTTCAGCTGAATACATGTCAAATTGGGTAGAGGGTAATAATAAATTTGCTGAATTATCTTTATATAAAGGAACTACCTCAGTTAATTTTCTGTCCGCAATAACTACTCCTGCTGCATGAGTTGCAACATTTCTATTTAGACCTTCAAGTTGTAAAGACAAATCTGTTAATTTTTTAACTTTTGGGTCATGTTTAATTAATTTTTGTAGTCTTGGTTCTCCAGCTATACACTGAGTTAAGTTTTGTGGTCTTGACGGATCAAAAGGTATCATTTTAGAAATACTATCTACAAAACCATAGGACAATCCCAGAACTCTACCAACGTCACGAATTACCATTCTAGCTTTTAACTTTCCAAAAGTAATTATATGAGCAACACTATTTCTGTACTTTTTTGATAGATACTCAAAAACCAGATCTCTTTTATCCTCACAAAAATCGATGTCAAAGTCAGGCATTGATATTCGATTGGGATTTAAAAATCTTTCAAATATTAAATTGAATTTGATTGGGTCTACATCTGTAATAGATAAACACCAAGCAACTAAAGAACCAGCACCTGAGCCTCTACCAGGACCAACTGGAATATCATTACTTTTTGCCCATTTAATATAATCTGACACAATAAGAAAATAACTCGCATATTTCATTTCAATAATTATTGAAAGCTCATGATCTAATCTTTTTTTGTAATCTAAATAAACTTTATTAAATTTAATATCGCTAATATTGATGTTGAATAGTTTTTCAAATTTAGTCTTAAGGCCATCATTAGACTCTTTTCTCAAAATTTCGTTGACATTTCCACCTTTATCTTGGCTTATATTGGGTAAAACAGGATTTGAAAACAAAGGCCTAAAATTACATCTTAGTGGAAAATTATAATTATTTTCTAGTGCCTCAGGTAAATCATAAAATAATTCTAACATTTCAGTATTATTTTTAAAATAATGTTGATCACTCAATTTTAATCTATTTTTTTCATTAACATAAGTTTTATTACCTATACAAATCAATGCATCGTGTGCTGCATACATATCTTTATTTAAGTAAAAGACTTCATTGGTTGCAATAATTGGAATTTCAAGATCTAAAGATTTTTTTAAATTGAATTTTTCAAAACCAGTTTCATTCAAATCTTTGTGCCTTTGAATTTCAAGATAAAAACGATCACCAAACTTCAACTTAATTTTATTATATAAATCATATATTTCAGTAAACTTTCCTTTATCAAATAATTTACCGAATAAACCAAATACTGTCCCAGAAAACAATGCAATCCCATCGGAATTATTTAATAAATAATCTAATGTT
>CACIYQ010000032.1 GCA_902590915.1 uncultured Pelagibacteraceae bacterium | reverse complement strand
GCACCATCACCAGTTTACAATCCTGATTGGGCTTTAAAACTTGGAATGCATGACGGAAAAAAAAGAAAAACTATTATGAAGGTGAATAGTGTAATGGGATTATTGCTTGCAGTAGAGTCGGGTGTCGGTTTGGCTGCTTTGCCAGAATACTTAGTAACAAATTCTTCAAAAGTTTTAAAAGTACTACCAAAATCAGAAGGACCAATTACAGAAGCACATTTCGTTTACCCTCAGTCCCTAAAAAATACTGCTAGAGTTCAAGCTTTTAGGAACTTCTTATTCAGCAAGATTGGCGACTGGAAATAAATCTAAAATACTAAAAAAATTGATCGTAATCTGCGACAAAATATGCGATTGATAATCATTCGCATTGAGAATAATTCTCATTTGCAAATCAATAAGGGTAAAGAAAAGGAAACAAGTGAGAAAAATAACTATTTTAACATTAATTTTAACTTTTTTTGCCCCAGCATTTTTGGCTGCAAACGAAGTCAATATATTTAACGCAAGACACTATAAAGCCGACGCTGAGCTTTATGGAAAATTCACTAAAGCTACAGGGATCAAAGTAAATTTAATTAATGGTAAATCAGGCGCTTTAGAAAAAAGAATGATTGAAGAAGGCGCTGACTCTGCTGCAGATCTTTATATTACTGCTGATGCTGGAAGATGTGGTGCTTTTCAAGCAAAAGGTATGACACAAAGTGGATTAATTTCATCAACAATTAAGTCGTCAGTTCCAAAAAACTTTAGAACAACACACTGGGTTGGAGTAGCAAAAAGAGCAAGAATTATTTACTACTCACCAGAAAGAGTAACTGGTGCTGAATTATCTGGAATGTCTTATGAAGGTCTAGCTGATCCAAAATGGAAAGGTAGATTAGTAATTAGAAAATCAAGTAATATTTATAATAAATCTCTTGTGGCTTCATTAATTGCTAACAATGGAAAAAAAGCAACAGCAGATTGGGCAAAAGGAGTTGTAGCTAATATGGCTAGAGACTCAAAAGGAAATGACAGAGCTCAAATTATGGCTGTGGCAGCTGGCGAAGCTGACATTGCTGTTGCTAATACTTATTACTTAGCGCTAATGTTATCTGGTAAAAAAGGCCCAGAACAACAAGAGGCAGCTAAAAAAGTCAAAGCATTCTTTCCAAACCAAGATGGTAGAGGAACACACATGAATATTAGTTGTGCTGCCCTTGTTAAAGGTGCACCAAATAAAGCAAATGCTATTGCTTTAGTTGACTTTTTATTATCACCAGAGTCTCAAGAGCATTTTACAAATAATACTTTTGAGTTTCCAATGATATCAGGTGTTTCACCAAGCCCATTAGTAGTAAATAACTTGGGATTAGATTTTAAACAAGATCTAGCGACAAAAGTTTCTACTTATGGAAAAAATCAAGCAGCAGCATTAGAAGTAATGACAGCGGCAGGTTGGAAATAATAAAAAGGGCAAATATGCATTTAAGAAAAGTTAATTTTTGGTTTCTAAGTTCTTTATTAATTTCAATTATTGTTGCGATCCCAATTATTACTGTTTTCTCAAGCTTTTTTGAGGATACTTCTAATTATTATCAAATTTTAAAAGATACCTTTTTATTCGAATATATATTTAATTCTTTTACTTTGTTAATTTGTGTTTTAGTTCTAACTTTTATATTTGGTACTAGCACAGCTTATTTAGTCTCATTTTATAAATTTCCACTAAGTAATTTTTTTAAATGG
The DNA here is from genome assembly GCA_902590915.1 of uncultured Pelagibacteraceae bacterium. GTDB lineage: Bacteria > Pseudomonadota > Alphaproteobacteria > Pelagibacterales > Pelagibacteraceae > Pelagibacter. The sequence continues at coordinate 706 of CACIYQ010000032.1, read as the reverse complement.
GCCTTGATTTTATCTTTTGCCGTGCCTCCTTACATATATGCTTATTCATTAACAGCCTTTTTTGAGAATTATGGAACATTGTACTCAATTTTAAAAAATTTATTTGGACCAGGAAATTATAACCAATATATACCAAAATTTGATGGCTTGTTTGGAGCTGTTCTTTCACTTTCCTTTTCTTTATTTGCCTATGTATATATTCTCGCAAGAGCATCATTCCTTTATCAATCTCAAAATTTAATTGATTTAGGAAGAAGTTTGGGATTTTCAAAATTAAAATCTTTTTATTATTTAATTTTACCAGCAGCTAGGCCAGCGATTGTTACTGGCTTATCACTTGTTGCAATGGAAACTTTAGCTGAATTTGGTGCCGTAGACTTTTTTTCGATCAATACTTTAACAACTGGAATTTATAATGCATGGATTACTTTTGATGATTTAGCTTTTTCAAATCGAATATCTTTCTTTCTTTTAATATTTATATTTGCAATTTTTATTTTAGAAAATTTATCTAGAAAAAAAGCAAGATACCATTTGAATACAAAGGGTGGGTTTAAACATAAAGAAAAAATACAACTTTCAGGAGCTAAAGCTTTTTATGCATTTTTTATTTGCTTAATTATATTCTTCTTGAGTTTTTTATTTCCTTTAGGTCAAATGTTATATTGGACAATAAAATTCCCTGAAAACTTTTTTGATCTTAATA
>CACIYQ010000031.1 GCA_902590915.1 uncultured Pelagibacteraceae bacterium | reverse complement strand
AAATATTAATAAAAAACCGATCACAGAACACCAAGCACAAAACAAGTTAGAGAGTTTTAGAAAGCAAAACAAAAATTATTTATATCCTAGTTTCGATACGATTGCTGGAACTGGAAAAAATGGAGCAATAGTTCATTATCGAGCTAAACCAGAGAATTGCAGAATTATAAAAAAAAAAGATATATTTTTATGTGACTCTGGCGGACAATATAAATATGGAACAACAGACGTTACCAGGACTATTTGCTTCTCTAAACAAAACCAAAATATAAAGAATATTTTTACCAAAGTTCTAAAGGGGCACATAGCAGTAGCAACAACCAATCTTATGAGAGATAATATTGGGAAAAAAATTGATAGGAGAGCTAGAAAATTCCTTAAAAAGAGTAATTTAGATTATGCTCATGGAACTGGCCATGGTGTTGGTTTTTTTCTTAATGTTCATGAGGGGCCACAATCAATATCCAAGATAAATAAAGTGAAAATTAAAGAAGGCATGATTTTAAGTAATGAGCCTGGCTTTTACAAAAAAAATAAATTTGGAGTTCGAATTGAGAATTTGGTTTATGTTAAAATGAAGAACAAAAAATTATTTTTTGAAAATTTGACAATGGCTCCAATTGAAAAAGATTTAATTAATTTCAATTTACTAACTAAATTTGAGAAAAATTATTTATTTAAATATCATTTAAATGTTTATACTAAAATATCAAGATATTTAAATTCAAATGAGAAAAAATGGCTAGCTAGTCTTATTTAACATTTTTAAAAATTCATCTTGGTTTATAATTTTAATTTTAAGTGCTCTAGCACTTTCTATCTTTCTTTTGGTTGGCTTCTCTCCAGTAATCAAATAATTTAACTTTTTAGATACACTACTTACTGTTGTACCAGAATTTTCTTCAATTAAGGATTTTACTTCTGCTCTACTAATATTATTTAATTTACCTGTTACCAGAAAAGACTTATCTCTCAATAAACCACTTGTATTAGCAGCTTTAGCATTAACAATATTAATAAGTCTATCTAATTCATTTAAGATTTTTAGATTAATATTTTTTGAGAAAAAATTTTTGATAGAGAGCAATTGAGTTTCCCCAATTCCATCGATATTTAATAAATCATCAAAATTGTTATGTTTTGACAAGTTTTTAAATTTTTGGAAAGAACCTAAATATTTAGATAATAATTTTGCATTTTCTAATCCAATATGCCTTATACCTAATGAATAAATAAATCTTTCTAAAGATATTTGTTTTTTTTCGTTAATGGAATATTTTAAATTGTCTGCCGATAGTTTTCCCCACCCATCTAATTTTTGAATTCTATCAAAATTTAATTTAAAAATATCTTGGGGAAGTTTTATTAATTTTAGTTCCCAGAATTTTTCTACAATTTTTTTTCCAAATCCATCAATATTAAAACCCTCTTTTGATACAAAATGTTTAATTTTTTCTTTTGCTATTCTGTTGCACTCAAAACCTCTATCTGGACATCTTCGGACAGCATCAAACTTTTTAGTAACTTTATTAAATTCCTTAATTGTATCATATCCACATGGACATTTTTTTGGAAAAATAAATTTTTTTGATGTGTTTTTTCTTTTTGATACATCAACTGAAACAACATGAGGTATAACATCTCCAGCTCTTTCTACTTTTACTGTGTCACCGACTCTAATGTCTTTTCTTTCAATTTCATCTTCGTTGTGTAATGTTGCATTAGATACAATTACTCCACCAATATTAATTGGTTTAATTTTCGCAACAGGCGTTAAAGCACCAGTTCTTCCAATTTGAATCTCAATGTCTTTTACTTGAGAAATAGCTTTATTTGATGAAAATTTATGTGCAATAGCCCATCTTGGAGCATTAGCAACATTTCCCAACCTTTTTTGAAGAGCAAAATCATTAATTTTGTAAACAATTCCGTCTATATCAAAATCCAAATCAGCTCTTTTTTTTTCAACCTCATTATAATTTTGTAATAAATTTTTCACTCCACTGATCAATTTATTTAAAGGATTAATTTTAAAACCCCATTCATCCAATTTTTTGAGATAATCTGATTGATTTTCAACCTTTAAACCATTTTCAAAACCAAAAGTATAAGCAATAAATTTTAACGGTATTTTTTTGGTATCTTCTGAATTCTTTTGCCTTAATGAGCCAGAGGCAGCATTTCTAGGATTAGCAAACTTATCTTTTAAATGCTCAAAATCACTATTTTGAATAAAGACTTCTCCTCTTACATCTATATCTTGCGGAAAATCCTTTGATAATATTTTTTTTGGAATATCTTTAATTGTAATTAAATTATCTGTTATGTCTTCACCCTCTTTACCGTCTCCTCTTGAAAGGCCTCTTACAAGATTTCCGTTTTTATAAGTTAATGAAGCTGAAATACCATCAATTTTTGGCTCAGCACTGTATAAAATTTTAAAATCATTTTTTTTTGAAAGAAAGTTAGAGATTTTTTTTTCAAAATTTTTTAAATCTTCTTCTGTAAAAGCATTTGATAATGATAACATTGGAACCTTATGTCGTGCTTTTTTAAAATTTACAGATGGCTTATGAC
>CACIYQ010000030.1 GCA_902590915.1 uncultured Pelagibacteraceae bacterium | reverse complement strand
CTGCAAACTATAATCAAGCGCTTTCTGAAATAGACAAAAAATTACCTGATGTAGCTATATTGGATGTAAAATTAGACAAAGGTGATAATGATGGTATTGAATTACTTTCACATATTAAGAAAAAAAACAAAGATGTTCCTGTAATAATTATTTCTGGTCATGCAAATATTGAAATGGCTGTTAAATCTCTTCATAAAGGAGCTTTTGAGTTTATTGAAAAACCCTTTGATCGAGATCGATTATTAAATTTTGTAAGAAGAGCAGTTGAAAATTATGATCTAAAAAAACAGAATAAAGAATACGAGGATAAACTTTTTTCATCATATGAACTTATAGGAAACAGTAAAAATATTACAAATATTAATGATCAAGTAAAAAAAATATCAGTTCGAGAAAGTAGAGTTTTTATTTATGGACCATCAGGCTCAGGTAAAGAATTAATAGCAAGAAAAATTCATAAAAACTCCAATAGAAGTAAAAATCCATTTGTTATATTGAATGGTGCTTTATTAGATACAGACAAATATGAGTTAGAATTATTTGGTGAAGAAAAAGAAAATGGATCTATCTCTTACGGTGCACTTGAAAAAGCAAATAAAGGTACTCTTTTAATAGATCAAATCTCTGAAATTCCATTGGATATTCAATCTAAAATTTTAAGAGTTTTAACTGATCAGAAATTTAAAAGAGTTAATGGGAGTAATGATTTAACTGTAAATGTAAGATTAATTTGCTCTTCTAGTAAAGATTTAAAAAAAGAAATTGAAGTTGGAAATTTCAGAGAAGATTTATTTCATAGAATAAATGTTTTTGAAATTAATGTTGAACCTTTAAGCCAAAGAATATCTGATATACCATTATTAATTAAATATTTTTCAAAAAAAATATCTGAAAATTATAACATTAAAGAATTAGATATAGATGAAAATAATACTTATATTCTAAATCATAACTGGCATGGAAATGTTAGAGAACTAAGAAACTTAATTGAAAGAATTGCTATTTTACAACCCGACACTAAAGATAAAATATCCAATATTATAAAAGAATCTTTAAAAAATAATACTTTTGATGATCAATTAGCTGAAAATAGCCTATCTGTGCCATTAAAAGAGGCTAGAGAAAAGTTTGAAAAAGAGTATTTAACTATCCAATTAAAAAAATTTAATGGAAATATTTCAAAAACAGCAAGCTTTGTCGGTATGGAAAGAAGCGCCTTACATAGAAAACTTAAAGGCTTAGGAATTAAAGAATTTAATTAATGAACATAATTATTTGTGGCGCTGGAAGAGTGGGTTTCACTATTGCTAAACAATTAAGTGAACAGAACCACTCTATTACCGTAATTGATACATCAAGCGAAGATATTCAAAAAATAGATGATGCTTTGGATGTCAAGGCAATTTTAGGTAAGGCAACATACCCAACTATACTTGAAAAAGCTAATGCTGTAGAGACAGATATGATTATAGCGGTTACTAGAAACGATGAAATTAATATGCTTATTTGTCAGATAGCATTTTCTATATTTAAGATCCCAAAAAAAATTGCCAGAATAAGATCACAAGATTATTTGAATCCTAAGTTTTCTACAGTTTACAATAAGGAAAACTTACCAATAGATGTAATTATTTCTCCTGAACTCGAAATTGCAAAATCAATTCAAAGAAAGTTAGAGGCCCCAGGGGCTCTCGATAGTGTTCCTTTTGCTGAGAATAAAATACGATTATTAGAAATTCTAATTAATAATGATTGTAATTTAATAAATATCAAACTTAAAGATTTGACAAAAAAATACCCCAACTTAGATGCAAATGTAATTGGAATTATAAGGGACGATAAGTTTATCATTCCAAAAAAAGACGATGATATTAGAGAAAATGATAAAATTTATGTAATTATAAATTCTTCACAAACTGCAGAAACTTTAGAGGCTTTTGGTCATATAGAGAAAGTTTCAAAAAGAATTCTAATTGTTGGTGGCGGTAACATTGGTTTTAATCTTGCCAAAAATATTGAGGAAACATTAGATGCTGCAAGAGTTAAAATAGTTGAAAAAGATAAAGAACGCTCAGAATTTCTTGCTGCAGAATTAAATAATACAATAGTGATTAATGGTAATGGTTTGGATGAGGAAGTATTAGCTGAAGCGAATTTAGAAGAGGCAGAAACTGTACTTGCTTTAACTAATGACGATGAAGATAATTTAATGGTAAGTGTTCTTGTTGAAAAATTTGCCAAGGATGAAAAAGAAATTGAGGATAAAAGAACTATGGCTTTAGTAAATAAACCTAATTATTCTTTACTTCAAGATTCTCTTAAAATTGATGATCTAATAGATCCAAGAATGAATACAGTTTCAAGCATCTTAAAACATGTTCACAAAGGTACCATCGAAACTGCATACACAATTATGAATGGTGAATATGAGGTAATCGAAGCTGATATTATCGAGACATCTGAGTTAATTAATAAAGAATTAAAGAATTCAAATTTACCTGATGAGATTAGAATAGGTGCAGTTTTGAGAGGAGATAAAATAATTATCCCTAGATCAGATTTTGTGTTTCTTAAAGATGATAAAGTTGTTTTTTTGGCAAAAAAAGACTTAATTCCAGTTGTAGAAAATATTTTTAGAATTAGTTCAATCT
>CACIYQ010000029.1 GCA_902590915.1 uncultured Pelagibacteraceae bacterium | reverse complement strand
ATTTAAATGCCAAAGAGGCGATATAAGGGAGCTCTTTAGGTAAAATCTTAAAGAGCGAACCCTTAAAAATTAATTAACTGATTTTAAAATTTCTAGTGGAAGTGGTGCTGCTGGGTAATTTTTTTGACATAGTGTTTCGTAACTTTGACAAAAATCAATAATTATCTTTAAAACTAAATTTTCATTTGTATTGGTATTAATCTTTAACTTCGATATTAACTTATCTCGATTGTCCTCTAATTCTTTGATTTGCTCTCCTGTAAAAAATTCACCTGTCTCTATCTCCCAATAAGTATTATCTAATTCTTTATCAGTTAAATTGTTTAATTTATTCTGTAGTTCCAAAATAGTTGGGTCATCAGTTTGCTTATTTCGCATTGGAGAATTCTTTAACTTTCCAAGACATTTATCTCTTAATCCTTCAATAAAATGATCATAGGGTTTTCCCTCTGATAAATCTTTAAAATGATTGGTTTTAAAATATTTATTAATAGCTAAATCATTTGAAACTTTTTCTTTACCTTTAATGATTGCTATTTGAACGTATATTTCTTGGCTAATGTACTCTTCTAAATACTCTATAACTTTTTGAGGTATCACTGTTTGATAAGAAATTTGATTAATTACTCATACGGTATTTACTATGGCAAGCCTTACAATTACTCCACATTAATTCTTGAAGGGTGCCTCGAATATCATCACTGTCTTCAATTACCGAGGTAAGCTTGATCATATCGTCTGAAGATTTTTGCATTAAAGCATTAAACGCATCTTTTTCCTCCCAAATTATTGGTAAAGATTCTGTCTTAAATCCCTTTTGAGTATTTTCAGGAAACAATCCTAATAATGTTTTATAATTTTCACTCATTTCTATCATCAATTCTTTTGCTTCATCAAAATCGCCATTAAAGGAAAATGATTGAACACGCTTTGCAGTGCTGTAATTCTTACTAAAAAGAGCTTTTCTTCCTTTGATAATTTCTTCTGCTGTTTGTTCTGCGATACTTTGAAATCCAATTGTGGTAAAAAACAGTGACAACAAAACGATACTAAACCAATACTTAATATGGTTTACTAATGTATGCATGTTAAAAATACTTTAACAGAGTATGGTATTATTTCAAAGCTGTTACATTGGCTAAGTGCAATATTGCTTCTCGTTCAAATTCCACTTGGTTTTTATTTAGTTGATCTAGACTTTGGAGAAGAAAGATTAAATATTGAAAATATACACATCATTATTGGATTATCTATATTTTACTTGGTGATTATAAGATTACTAAATAATATTTTTAATCCCACCCCAAAATTAGATCCTAGTGTATTTAGTGGTCAAAAATTTATTGCTAAACTAAATCACGTTCTTCTTTATGTGGCAATTTTATCCATAACTATTTCTGGAATTTTAAAAAAGTTATTTAATGGAGAATCTTTAGTGATTTTTTTTAAAGAAATTAAAATCCAAGATAATTTTGAGTTAGCTAATCAATTTTATAATATACACATATTCTCTAATTATACGATTGTCGCTTTAATCGCTCTACATATTTCAGCTGTTATAGTTCATAAATTATTTTTTAGTGATAATTTATTAAAGAAAATTCTTTAAAAACATTTAATGACAGTTAATTCCAAACTTTTTTAATCTCCAATAATTATAAGGCCAAGGAGTTAAAAAACCAGCTATAAGCATTATTGGTACGACCCACCATGTTAATATGGCACCACCTGTTAAAAGATAGTCTGTTAAATTCATTGCAATTTCCATACTTACCATTGAAATAAAACTCATTCCTAAGGCGGTTTTTAAGGCATCCTTAAATTTAAAATTTTGTCTTATTAAAATTATGGTTTCTAAAATAATACTTGTAATTAAACCATTGATAATTGCTAAAGTCATAATGGCTAAAACAGGCCAGGGAATTCCTGTTATTTGGAAATACAATATAGTTCCAAAGTCACCAATTGCACATCCTAATAGACACCAGGCAGTATTTTTGGCACTTCTTTTCCATGTGTGATTGCAAGACCAATTAAAATTAACAGTGCTTTCCATATAAAAAAATTTTTTTTAATTAATTTCTACTTTTGCAATCATTCCTACATCGTAGTGGCCTGGGACATTGCAGGCTATTTCAATATTAGATGCATTTTCAAATTTCCAAATTAAATCTTTACTCTTCTTTGGCTCCAACAGAACACTATTAGCATGACTATGAGCCATAGATTTGTCCATCATAGACATTTTGTCAATGCTATCAGCTAATATTATTTCCATCTCAACCAATTTTTGCATTTCAGATTGATGATCTTTGTGCATAGTTTGATTAGCAATATTAAATTCATGTACTAATTCACCAACATTCTCTACCTCAAATTTTATAGTTTCACCATTTTGAACAGTAAAAGAACTTGGTTCAAAATAATTATCATACATTAAAACTTTAATTATTCTTGTAACGTCCTCTTGTTTTCCTTTTTTACCAATCTTCATACTTTTATCAGCTAGTGCAGTCGAAATTGATACAGTGAATGAAATTAATATTATAAAAAAATGTTTGAACATATTTGTGATATAGCTAATTAAATCAAAAATTCAATGCATCAATTAAGCTTTAGTTGATATTCGTAATTTTCTTTAGACCAATAAGATTTCATATATGCTAGTACACTATCAATTTCTTTGTCAGATAATTTATCTTCAAATCCAATCATCTTACCTTCATAATTTTTTACCAATTTAGCTAATCCATATTTTATTATCGCATGTAGCGTTTTATCATCATGGTGCCAAGTATGACCAGATCCATTCAAAGGTGGTGCTTTTCTATGTCCGTCACTATCTACACCCTTCCAATTTTCAGCTCCAGATAGATTTATCATATGACAAGAAATACAATTATTTTCGTATGCAATTTTACCTCTTTCAATCATAAGTTTAGAGACAGTAGTAATTGGAAAATGATTATGGGCGTTTGCAATATTGA
>CACIYQ010000028.1 GCA_902590915.1 uncultured Pelagibacteraceae bacterium | reverse complement strand
AAATATCTTGAATATTTATACACTTGGATACTTGTAATTATCTCACTGTCAATCTTGATCAGTATTTTATTTTCTATTGCGTTGGTATTTAAATTAAAGCAACATAATAAGATGAAAGGAAATAAATATTTTTTAAATTTCACAGTACTTTTTAATTGAAAACATTCACAATTTCACTTCTATCGAATCTTTTTTCATATGTTGTCAGAGGAAAGATAGTAATTGTAAACATAAAATCTTCTGTTGGTAATAAATCTCTATCCTTATAGTAAGTTTTTTTATATTTTAAACCTGCAATTAAGCAATCATTCTGATATTCATAAACTAAATCATAAAATTCTGTTAAGTCTATTTTTCTATTTCTACGAGTATTAAAAGATAAAAAGTTATTTTCATCAAATCTGTAGCTAAATGAATTTTCTATAGAATTTGCATCCCCAATTTTACCATTTTCTTCAATAAATGAAAAACTAGTTGAAAATTTATCAAAATTAAAACTTGCATCAATTGAATTATATTCAAATGTTTTTAAATCATTATCGATCGCAAAATTGTATGTTAGATTTAAATTTTCATTGAGATTGTTTTGAAATGAACCAATCAAATTTCCATTTTGTTTAATTGAACTGGAGGAAGGAATTCTCTCCTCACTTTTATCTCTGAATACTGAAGCTAATTTAAATTCAAAATATTTATTAATATCATCGATTTGTTCTTTTTTGTATTCAATACCTAAAGTTAAAGATTTACCTTCCTCATAAGAATCTGTTATTCCAAGTCTATTTATTTCAAATATATTTGAGTTGTTAATTTTTCTATTTGTATTTGAGTAATCTTTCATTTCACCTGGGTTAAATCTTAATGAGATTTTTGGCTCTATATATTCGTTAAATCTCTCATTATATTTAATTAATGGTATACTGGAGTTTGCTTCTAATATACTCATTAACTCAATTTGAGGACTTGATTTATAAATAGTATCATTTTTTGCAACTGTATTTAAGTTTTTGAAATAAGCTCCAATAGAATTCTTAAATCCCATATTGAGAATATAATCTTTACTTTGAATACTTAAATTATTGACTATTCTAGATCTTAAGTTATTTGTGTTTTTAAGATCATTACTACCAGAGGACTCAAAGTTTACATTCGCTAAATTTTGTCCTTTAAAAAGAGTATTGGAAAAATTATAGTAAGGCAAAATAAATTGGTATCTGTCACTATCTTTACCGCTTAATGTCTCATAACTTGTAATTCCAGCTGAAAAATTAAAATTGTCACGATACATCAATAAATTTAACGAGGACGTAAGTTGATTTGGATTTGGTCTAATCATTGTTTCTGATAAATTACTTTCAAAGACTTTAAGGTACGTGTCATTTGTAACCATTTCTAAATCCAAATCTATTTGACTGGTTTCATAATTATCAAGATTTAGGTCCATTTTATATTTTGCAAATAGATGAGCGATACTCTTTTTTTTATTTGATAGTTTTGATTTATATCCATTTGTAAATGCGAAATCTGCCAACAAAGTAGAATATTCATTTTTCTCTCTGTATTCATTTTGCAGCATATAAATATTGCTATCAAATATGCTTGGCCTAAAAGTTATATCTTTATTTGGAGCTAGTACTTTAAAATATGGTATTTGTAGTGAAGATCCGAGTATATTTGACTCATTTAAAATCGGCTTTAATAAGCCAGATTGTCTATCAACTGATGGATCTGGATGAAAAAATTTAGGAAAATATACCACTGGAATGTCATATAGTTTTAACAATGCATGATCATAAATTAATTGTTTTTTAGTTTTATCATGTATAATTTTTTGTGCCTGAATGCTCCATGGAGGGCAACCATCTCTTTTTTTGCAACTAGTAAATATTCCTTTGCTAATTTGAGTAATTTCATCATTTTTAGAAGACTTAACCCCAATTAGTCTTGGATCATTTTCTATATTTCCAAATATATTTTTCTGCATATTTATTTTTGTTTTTCCAGCATCAAAATTTCGATTTTTTAAATCAAAAAAACCACTTTCGAAAAAATATTCATCTGAGTCATTATTAGATTTAAAATTAGTTTTAATTTTAACTTTTTTACCTTTTAACAAAAATTTTTCTCTAGAATATTTAAATTTATCTAATTCATAGATGGTAAATTTATCATCTACAATTTGAGTTTTACTTTCTGAAGAAAGTTCTATTTTTTTTTTATCGTAGAAAACATTATTTGAATAAAAATCATATTTGCCTTGTATATTAGCTTCTGTATAACCTTTGCTAAAAAGAACTTCTTCATTTTTATCATATGTTAATTCTTCTGCAAAAATAACAACATCCTCATCGGTATCATCTACCCTAACTTTTCTTTTTGCAATCAAGATATTTGTTTTTTTAAAAAACTTAAATTCATCTGCTAATATTTCTGTATTTTCGTTAGTAGCTTTTGAATTTCCTTTAGTAAAAATTATTTCATCATTTTTAAAATAGGTGATTTCGTTTGAAAAAATTATATAATCATTTAATTCGTCTATAATTTTAACATTACCTTTAGCATCAAGGATATTAAGAATTTTATCATAGATAAAAGTATCAGCTTCTATTTCAATTCCATTGTCTGAGGTGATCGTTCCTCTTTTAAGACCAAAAAATTTATTTCCATTTTCTTTAATTTCAATTTCAGTTACATCAAAGTTGAATTGTTCTTGTCCCAAAACAATGTTTGTATAAAAAATAAGAATAATAAAAATTGTAATTTTTAATTTATTTTTCATTTATGTTTCTTACCATATACATATTTATAAAACTAAGTATCAACAGTGGAAGCCAAATTGCTAGTATTATTGTAACACGTTCAGTGTTTCCAAGAACATAAAAAAAATTATTTACATAATAGATTATGACAGATGAAAATAATCCAATAATTATTTTAAATCCAGTGCTTTTATAATTCTTTGAATTAAACATTATAATCGATGAAAATATTACAATTAAGATAAAATAAATTGGATAAGATGAAAGTTTGTGTAGGTGTACATCTACTTTTACAGTGGAATAACCTAGTAATTCATAATTCTTTTTAAGATCTAACAATTCAAGTATAGACAAGGAAGATAAATTTGAAAATAAAGTTTGAATCCTTTCGTAATTAAAATTTGATTTTATTTTTAAGTTTTTTATTTCAGATGATATATTTTCCTCATAA
>CACIYQ010000027.1 GCA_902590915.1 uncultured Pelagibacteraceae bacterium | reverse complement strand
TTCACTAACTCAAATACCTGGAGATCCAGACTCAATAAAAGGTAGTAAGGCAAGAGGGGTTTATTGGACCAAACCTGACAAAACTGGCAAAGAAGTTTCAAGAGATATTAAAATCGATGAGTCAAAGTATTGTGAATTTATTAAAGATTACGATAATACATATTTCAAGGAAGTTTATGATGTGCTTTCTTCAAAATATAAATTGGGTAGAGTAAGAATTCTTTTAAAAGAGCCAAGATCCACATTGAGTTGGCATAGAGATCCTGAACCAAGACTTCATATACCTATTATCACTAACCCAGGTTGTTTAATGGTAATTGACAATGTTGCAAAACATATGCCTGCAGATGGCTCTGTATGGGTTACAAATAATACTAAGTATCACAATGCATTTAATGGAGGTGAAGAAAATAGAATTCACCTTGTGGCTTGCGTTCTTGATTATAAATTTAATTAGTTTGAAAAAAATATATATTTCTTCCGATCACGCTGGTTTTAAATTAAAGGAAATTATTAAAAAACTCTTAATTAAAAAAAAAATAAATTATTTTGATCTAGGGCCTTCCTCTAATAACAGAGTAGATTATCCTGATTACGCCCATAAGGTTGCTCGAAAAGTAAAAATTAGCAAAAATAATGTTGGAATTTTGGTTTGTGGATCTGGAATGGGGATGAATATAGCTGCAAATAAACATAAAAATATTCGAGCCGCTCAATGTTTTAATTTAAAATCAACGAAATTATCAAGATTGCATAATGATGCAAATATCATTACATTAGGTTCAAGGTTGTTAACAAAAAAAAATGCTTTAAATTGTGTTAGTGTTTTTTTGAATACTAAATTTGAAGGTGGTAGACACTTAAAAAGGATTAAAAAAATATAATGTCGAGTGAAAAAAATTATATAAACGATAGCTATAAAAGCTTTTTTGAAGATAGTTTATCCTCAAAAGATCCAGAGCTCTATAAGGCAATCCAAGATGAACTTATAAGACAACAGCAACATATAGAATTGATTGCATCAGAGAATATTGTTTCTCAGGCAGTTTTAGAAGCTCAAGGTTCAGTGCTAACTAATAAATACGCTGAAGGCTATCCTGGTAAAAGATATTATAATGGATGTGAACACGTTGACGTTGCTGAAAATTTAGCAATAGAAAGATTAAAAAAACTTTTCAATTGTAAATTTGCTAATGCGCAGCCACACTCAGGAGCACAAGCAAATGGTGCTGTATTTTTGGCGCTGTTAAAACCTGGTGATACTTTTATGGGTATGAGTTTAAATTCAGGAGGTCATATTACCCATGGTTTAAAAATTTCAATGTCAGGAAAATGGTTTAATCCAATAGGGTATGATGTTGATAAAAAATCTGAACTTATAGATTATGACAATGTTGAAAAACTTGCCTTAGAACACAAACCAAAATTGATAATTGCAGGTGGAAGTGCGTATTCGAGAGTTATAGATTTTAAAAGATTTAGAAAAATTGCAGATAAAGTTGGAGCGTATCTAATGGTTGATATGGCACATTTTTCAGGTTTGGTTGCTGGAAAGGGATACCCAAATCCTTGTGATTATGCTCATGTAGTTACATCTACTACGCATAAAGTTTTTAGAAGCGCAAGGGGCGGAATAATTTTAACTAATCACGAAGAATTATCAAAAAAATTTAATACAGCAGTTTTTCCTGGCTACCAGGGAGGACCATTAATGCATGTCATTGCAGCTAAAGCAGCAGGTTTTTTAGAAGCTCTTCAGCCTAATTTTCAAGACTATATTAAATCCGTTTTGGCAAATGCAAAAATTTTAGCAGAAACTTTAAAAAATAATGGTTTTAAAATTTATTCTGATGGTACGGATACGCATCTTATGTTGGTTGACTTACGTCCTTACAATGTAAAAGGTAACTTAGCTGCTGAAAGCTTATCAAGAGCTAATATTACGTGTAATAAAAATGGAATTCCTTTTGATACAGAAAAACCAATGGTAACATCTGGTATACGACTAGGAACTCAAGCTATTACAACACGTGGTTTTGGTTTAAATGAATGTAAGAAAGTAGGTGAATTAATTACAAAAACTCTTAAAGGATTATCAGAAAACCCAGATGATAACAGCAAAATAGAAGATGAGGTTAGAAATGAAGTTATTGCTTTAACTTCTTCATTTCCGATATATAAGAATCTTTAATTAATGATTTGCCCCTGCGAAAAAAAAGGTGAGACCTCAGTTGTTGACTCACGTCCAACTGAAGACGGTACTGCTATAAGAAGAAGAAGAATGTGTGTATGCGGCGAAAGATTTACAACATTTGAAAGAATTCAATTTAGAGAATTGATGGTTGTTAAAAAGAATGGAAGAAAATCTCCATTTGATAGAGATAAACTTTCTAAATCAATATATATTGCTCTAAAAAAAAGACCTATTGACTCCAGTACTGCTGAAAAATTTATCAGTAAAATTTCAAGAGCTTTAGAGGAACTTGGTCAAAGTGAAATTTCAACAAGTACAATTGGTACAATGGTGATGGAGGGTTTAAAAGAATTAGATCCAGTTGCTTATGTCCGTTTTGCATCTGTTTATCGTAACTTCAGAGAAGAACAAGACTTTGTTCAATTCGTGGACAAGATAGATGTCTTCAAAAAAAAATAAATTTTCAAAAAAAGATAAACTATTCATGGAGATCGCCTTGGACTTGGCAAGATCTCGTGAAGGATTAACAGGAACAAATCCATCTGTTGGATGTGTAATAGTTAAAAACAATAATATTATTTCAATTGGTCAAACTTCCTATAATGGGAGACCCCATGCAGAATTTAATGCAATTAAAAATTGTAATATAAAACTTGATGGAGCAAAAATGTACGTCACATTAGAACCATGTAGTCACCATGGTGTAACCCCTCCATGCACAAATGAAATAATCAAATCAAAAATTTCTGAAGTTGTTTACGCACTTGAAGATACTGATAAAAGAGTAAGAAAAAAAAGTTTTAAAATTTTGAAATCTCATAAAATTAATGTTTCGATAGGTCTTTTAAAAGATAAAGTAAAAAAATTTTACAATCCATATTTTTTTAACAGAAAAAACAAAATACCTTTCATGACTGGCAAAATAGCTATCTCAAAAAATAAAATTATTTATAGTAAATTTAAAACAAAAATAACTAACCAGTATTCTGATAAATTTACTCATTTATTAAGATGCAAAAACGACTC
>CACIYQ010000026.1 GCA_902590915.1 uncultured Pelagibacteraceae bacterium | reverse complement strand
TAAATTTTCGTTATCTTTTGCAAAATTAGATAGAATTCTTGCAGACATAATTGCGTCCTCGCCAAAAGCAACAGCTGTTGGGCCAGTAAACAAATCGGTCAAATCTTTGCACTTAGTTTTTTCTAAGGCAATTTTGGTAATTCTATTTTTTGTTATTTTAAATACGATTCCATGCTCTCTCATTTTTGATCTTAAATCATCTAATTGAGTCATTGTTAAACCTTGATAATGAGTAACCATAACAGCTTTACTGTTTTCAAAATTTGAGGTCATTTCTTCAATATAATTTTTCTTTTGTTCTTTGTTCATCATAATTATATCGATTTACCTAATTTAACTTTATAAGAAACACCCATCGTAGAACTTGCAAAAATATTTTTAATTAAATCGCCTTTTAAAGTATTATTTAATTTTTCTTTTTCCAAAGCTTCTATAATAGCATTATAATTTTTTATTAATTGATCATCATTGAAAGATTTTTTTCCAACACTAACTCCAATATTACCATCTTTATCATTCCTAATTTCAACTTGGCCTGATTTTGCATTTGTCACGGCTTCTTTAATATCATCTGAGACTGAACCTAGTTTTGGATTAGGCATTAACCCTTTTGGTCCTAAAACTTTACCTAATTTTGAAAGTTTAACCATCATACCAGGGGTACAAATTAGTTTTTCAAAATTTAATTCACCACCTTTTATTTTTTCAACAAATTCATCGCTACCCACTATATCTGCTCCAGCGTCTTTAGCTTGTTGAGATTTATTATCCTCGCAAACTACAGCTACTTTTATTTTTTTACCTGTACCACCTGGTAAATTAACAACTGTTCGAATATTAACTTCACTTTTCTTTTGTTTATTGTTTATTTGAAAACTTAGATCTAATGATTCGTCAAACTTTGTGGTACAATTTTTTTTAAGCTCAGGTATTAGTTTTTCAAAAACCTCTGCATTTAAATCTTGAGTTTTTTTTGGTAATTTTTTAAATCTTTTTGAAGACATTATTCTTTTACCTCTATACCCATTGATCTTGCTGATCCTGCTATAATTTTTATTGCTTCATTGATATCGTGAGCATTAAGATCATTCATTTTTTCTTTTGCAATATCTTCTAGTTGTTTTTTTGAAATGGAAGCCACAATATTTCTTCCAGGTTCTTTTGATCCACCTTTAAGTTTCACTGCTTCTTTTATGTAAAAAGATGCTGGGGGTGATTTTATTTTAAAATCAAATTTTTTATCTTTGTAGACTGTGATTTCAACAGGTACAGGTTTGCCTGCCATTGATTTTGTCTTATCATTAAAAGCTTTACAAAATTCCATAATATTAACACCTCTTTGACCTAAAGCAGGCCCTACAGGAGGAGCTGGGTTAGCTTGACCACCTTTGATTTGTAATTTTATAAATCCACTAATTTCTTTTGCCATTAACTTGCTTTCTCAACTTGGTTATATTCTAAATCAACTGGTGTTGGGCGTCCAAATATAGAAACAGACACTTTTAATCTTGACTTTTCTTCATCAATTTCTTCAATCATTCCACTGAATGAAGCAAAAGGACCATCAACAACCTGAACTTTTTCGCCAACGCTGTAATCTATACCAGATTTTGGCTGGGCTACACCATCTTTTATTTGTCCTAAAATTTTTTCTACCTCTTTATCAGAGACAGGCACAGGTATACCCTTTGTTCCAAGGAAGCCACTTACCCTTTTTATATTTTTTATCATGTGATAAATATTGTTATCCATCTCACTCTTAATCAATACGTAACCAGGGAAATATTTCTTTTTTCTTTGAATTCTTTTACCTCTTTTGACTTCTGTTACATCATGTGTTGGAACAACGATTTCTTCAAATTTTTCGCTTATTTTTGCTTTATCAGCTTCCTCTTTAATAAGTGAAGCAACTTTATTTTCAAAACTTGAATGAGATTGAACAATATACCAATTTTTCATTATATACTCACTTTAAGTAATAGTTCTAAGAAAAACTTCAAAACTTGGTCTAAGATTAAAAAAAACAAAGACATTACAACAGCCATTGCAAACACCATTAAAGCACCTTGTAAGGTTTCTTTCCAAGTTGGCCAAGTAACTTTGAACGCCTCTTGCTTTACTTCTTGAATAAACTTAATCGGGTTTCTCATACTATTTCAGCTCTAATTGGCAGGAGCGGAGGGACTCGAACCCTCAGCCTCCGGTTTTGGAGACCGGCGCTCTACCAATTGAGCTACACTCCTATTTATAGAGTTACTCTATAATTTTTGTTACTACTCCTGCTCCAACAGTTCTTCCACCTTCACGAATAGCAAAATTTAATTTTTCAGCCATTGCGATTGGTGTAATTAATTTCACTGTGAATTTAGCATCATCACCTGGCATAACCATTTCAGTTCCAGCTGGTAATTCTACTTCACCAGTTACGTCTGTAGTTCTAAAATAAAACTGTGGTCTGTATTTAGTAAAGAAAGGTGTATGTCTACCACCTTCATCTTTTTTAAGTACATAAGCTTGAGCTTCAAATTTAGTATGTGGAGTAATTGAACCAGGTTTACAAAGAACTTGACCTCTCTCAATATCGGTTCTTTCTATACCTCTCAATAAAATTCCCACATTATCCCCGGCCTCACCAGAGTCTAGAAGTTTTCTGAACATCTCAACACCGGTACAAACTGATTTTTTAGTATCCCTAATTCCAACTATTTCAACTTCCTCACCAGTTTTAATAACGCCAGACTCAACTCTTCCAGTTGCAACTGTTCCTCTACCAGAAATTGAAAATACATCCTCAACAGGCATCAAGAAAGGTTTATCAACCTCTCTAGCTGGTTGTGGAATATGTTCATCAACAGCTTTCATTAATTCTAAAATTGAGTTTTTTCCAATTTCATCATCTCTTCCTTCAACAGCTGCCAAAGCAGAACCTTTAACTATTGGTGTTTTGTCACCAGGATATTTATAAGAAGTTAAGAGCTCTTTAATTTCTTCCTCTACAAGTTCTATCATTTCTTTATCATCGACTTGATCAACTTTATTAAGATAAACAACAATTGCTGGTATACCAACTTGTCTACCTAAAAGAATATGTTCTCTAGTTTGTGGCATTGGACCATCTGCAGCATTTACCACTAAAATTGCACCATCCATTTGGGCTGCACCTGTAATCATATTTTTAACATAGTCAGCATGGCCTGGGCAATCTACGTGAGCATAGTGTCTCTTTTCAGTTTCATACTCAACATGAGCAGTTGAAATTGTTATTCCTCTCTCTTTTTCTTCTGGCGCTTTATCAATTTGATCGTAAGCAACTGCAGTTCCACCACCTGC
>CACIYQ010000025.1 GCA_902590915.1 uncultured Pelagibacteraceae bacterium | reverse complement strand
TTTTAATGTAGTATTGTTTTTTAGTGCAGTTTTTGCAATTTTGGCAGCATTATCATAGCCTATATGAGGGGCCAATGCCGTAACAAGCATTAAAGAATTATCTAAGTGTTCTTGTATTTTCTTTTTATTTGCTTTTATACCTTTAACACAAAATAGAGCAAAATTTTTGGTGCTATCAGCTATCAAGTCAATCGACTGTAAAATATTATGTGCGATCAAAGGTTTAAAAACATTTAATTCAAAATGTCCATGTGAACCTGCCATTGTTATACCGTTATGGTTTCCAATAACTTTTACGCAAACCATTGTAACAGCCTCACACTGAGTAGGATTAACTTTGCCAGGCATAATAGATGAACCAGGTTCATTTTCAGGTAAAATTAATTCTCCATAACCCGCTCTAGGACCTGATCCTAGAAATCTTATATCATTAGATATTTTCATTAATGCTACTGCACAAGTATTTAGAGTTCCAGAAAAATTAACTATTGCATCATGTGCTGCAAGCTCAGCAAATTTATTAGGAGCAGGTTTAAATTTAATCTTTGTGAATTTAGCAATCTCTTTAATTATTTTTTTATCAAAGTTTTTCTTAGAATTGATTCCTGTTCCAACAGCTGTTCCACCTTGAGCAAGAAATAAAATTTCTTTTAAGGCATATTCAATTCTTTCAATACTTTTCTTAAGTTGAGCATGATATCCTGAAAACTCTTGACCTAGAGAAAGAGGAGTTGCATCTTGAAGATGGGTTCGTCCTATTTTTACTATACTTTTAAATTCCTTAGATTTTTTATTTAATTCTTTTTCTAAAATCTTTAAGTTTGGAAGTAATTTACTTAACGTCTCTTTTGCAACTGATATGTGCATTGCAGTTGGAAAAACGTCGTTTGTGGATTGTGATTTATTTACATGATCATTTGGATGCACAGGTTTCTTAGAACCTTTTTTTCCACTCATCAATTCTATCGCACGGTTAGCAATAACTTCATTAACATTCATATTTGTTTGTGTTCCAGAACCTGTTTGCCATACTTTTAATGGAAAATTGTGATCTAATTTTCCTTTGATAACCTCATGGGATGCTCTAATTATTGCCTTCGAAATTTTGGCATCAATTAGTTTGTCCCTTGCGTGAACTATTGCTGCAGATCTCTTTATTATAGCAATAGATTTGACGATGGAGATATTTACTAAAATTTTACCAATATTAAAAAATTTTTTTGATCTTTGAGTAGATGCTCCCCATAATTTATCATTTGGGACGTTGATACCACCAATGCTATCGAATTCTTTTCTTAATTTCATTGATTAATTTCTAAGTTACAAATAATTATTAATATACAATAAATTATTAAAAACATACAGGAGCAATATGTCGAATTTTAGTAAAGTTGGAACTTTCATGAAAACTTTTGGTCAAGAGGTCAAAACAAAGCCTGCATTTAGCACAGATAAAATCAATAAATTAAGGATAGATCTTATTAAAGAGGAATTAGCGGAACTCACAGATGCCATTAACAAACAAGATTTGTTAGAGGTCGCTGATGCTTTAACAGATATTTTATACGTTACTTATGGAGCAGGGCATGCTTTTGGAATTGATTTAGATAAGTGTTTTGAGGAGGTTCAAAATTCAAACATGAGCAAGTTAGACGAAAATGGAAAACCCATTTACAATGACGCAGGAAAAGTTATGAAAGGACCCAATTATTTCAAACCAGATCTTTCAAAATTTGTATCTTAAATTTCTAATTTTAGATCAACTGCTGGAGCACTGTGAGTAATAGATCCAACAGAAATCCTTTTAACTCCTGTTGCAGCAACAGATTTTACTGTTTTTAAATTTATATTTCCTGAGGCTTCGGTTTCGTAGTGTTTACTGGAGATCTTGACGCCCTCTTTCAAACTTTTAATACTCATATTGTCGAATAACACTGTATTAAACTTAAGACCTATTATTGATTTAAGTTGATTTAGATTGTCTATTTCAACAGTAATTTTTCGTCCTCTTTTATTTTTGATAGCTTTGGTGACTAAACTTTTTAGATCTGAACTTGCTATATGATTGTCTTTAATTAAATATTCATCACTTAAATTAAACCGATGATTTGTTCCACCTCCTAACTTAACTGCATATTTTTGGATTACTCTTAAATTTGGAATTGTTTTTCGTGTACAACAAATTTTTGTTTTTTTTCCAGCCAGTTTAACATATTCATTAGTTTTAGTAGCTATACCAGAAATGTGAGATAAAAAATTTAATGCAACTCTTTCAGCTATTAATATATTTTTTGCATTTCCCTTTATTAAAGCAACTAAAGAACCTTTTTTTATCTTTGAGCCATCTTTCTTTTTGATTATGAATTTAATTTTACTATCAATTAGTGCAAAAGCTTGTTTAGCAAATAACAATCCACCAATTATTGCATTTTGGTTAGATAAAAGTTTAACGGTTATAACTTTATCATTTTTAACTAAACTTGAAGTTATATCCCCAGAAGGATAAAGATCCTCATTTAATGCTAGTTTGACAGTATTACGAATAAATTCTTTGCTAAGTTTAATTTTTGACACTAATTATCTGCCGATAGCTGCCATTTTCTCTACTGAAATTCTCGCTTTATCGATAGTCTCTTTGTCCATGATTATTTCACCTGTTTCATTTTCTAAACAATCTAAAATTTTTGGAAGAGTAATCTTTTTCATATGAGGACACATGTTACATGGTTTAATAAATTCTACATTAGGATTTTCTATTTGAATATTATCGCTCATAGAGCATTCAGTAACCATCATAACTTTCTTAGGCTGATTGTCTTTGACATAATTAATCATTCCAGAAGTAGAACCTGCAAAGTCACTTGCCTTAATAACATCTGGGGGACATTCAGGATGAGCAATTATTTTTATTCCAGGATTATTTTTTCTAATATTATGTATTTCTTGCTCATTAAATTGGTCATGAACAATACAAATGCCTTTCCAAGAAATAATTTCGACATTGGTTTGTGAAGCAACATATTTTGCAAGATAATCATCAGGTAAAAATATTACTTTTTTAACTCCTAGTGATTTTACAATCTTAACAGCATTGGCTGACGTGCAACAAACATCAGTTTCGGCTTTTACTTCAGCAGAGGTGTTAACATAGGAAACAACCGGAACTCCTGGGTATTTTTCTTTCAATAATCTTACGTCTTTTCCAGTAATTGATGAGGATAACGAACAACCTGCATTCATATCTGGTAAAATAACTTTTTTATCAGGGCTCATTAGTTTTGCAGTCTCTGCCATAAAATGAACTCCTGCCATCAAAATTATATCTGCTGAAGTTTTAGAGGCTTCAATTGCTAAAGCTAAAGAGTCTGCAGAAAAATCTGCAACCCCATGATATATTTCAGGAGTTTGATAATTATGAGCAAGAATAACTGCGTTCTTCTCTTTTTTAAGTTTATTGATTTTATGAATATAGGGCGCGTGAACTGACCACTCAATTTCAGGCATAACCTTAGAAATTTTTTGGTAAATTGGATCTGTTGCTTGCTTTACTTCTTGTGTAAATTCCATACAAATTTTTACCAATTTGAAACATAGTTGTCATTCATTTATTATGGGACATAT
>CACIYQ010000024.1 GCA_902590915.1 uncultured Pelagibacteraceae bacterium | reverse complement strand
AGAGAATTATTATCTTCTCCAGAAATTGTTTTAAACGCTATTAAGTCAGTTAAAATCTTAACAGAATTATCAAACAAAACTTCTAAATTATTTTCTGTACTCATATTTAGGATTCATTATATATTAATTATATGAAAGAACAAATAACCTACGATATTTTCGATAAAGTCGACATTAGAGTTGGTACTGTAATTTCAGTTCAAAAAAATGAAAAGGCAAGAAAACCATCATTAGTCGTAAGTGTAGATTTTGGTAATGAAATTGGAATTAAACAATCCTCAGCTCAAATAACTCACTATTACAATGAGGAAAATTTAAAAGGAAAACAGGTTATTGGAGTTTGTAATTTTCCAGAAAAAAATATTGCTGGTGTAGTTTCTCAAGTTCTTATTCTTGGATCAATTGATGCAGAAGGTAAAGTAATACTAGTCCATCCATCTCAAAAATCTGAGAATGGTCTTCCTATAGCATAAAAAATGCACCCTGAAATTTTATCTCTTTCATTATTTATGTTTGTGACTAGTTGTTCTCCTGGGCCAAATAATGTGGTTGCCTCTCACTCAGGATTTAATCATGGTATAAAAAAATCTGTTCCATTAATGCTGGGTGTGATTTTTGGTTTTACAACTATGCTTGCAGTGGTTAATTTTGGATTAATAAATATTTTTAATATTTATCCAATTATTCAAGAAGTCTTAATTGGAACTGGAACAATTTTTTTAATATATTTAGCATACAAAATTTCATTTTCAAAATCATCAACTGATAGTAAAGAATTGAAACCTGTAAATTTTATTGAAACTTTTCTTTTTCAGTTTTTAAATCCCAAGGGAGTAATAGTTGCGATTGTTGCAGTATCGACTTATACAGAATCGGGTATAAACTTCTTAAATTACTCAATGTGGATGTTAAGTGTAGCTTTTATGTTTGCGATAATAAGTATTATTTTTTGGACGTTATTGGGTAAATTTATGAGGAAATTCGCGACAAATGAGAAATTTATTAAATTGTTTAATTATGTTATGTCAACGCTTCTATTATTTTGTATAGCAGCATTTTATTACTAAACTATGAAACCAGGAACAAAAAATTCTTACAATTCTCTATCTGAGATAATAATAAATTCAAAAAAATACAAATATTACTCTTTAAGCAAAGCCGAGAGCAATGGATTAAAAGGTATCTCTAAACTACCCAAATCCTTAAAGGTTCTTCTTGAAAATTTATTGAGATATGAAGATGATTTATCAGTAACCAAAAATCAAATTGATGCGCTGAAAAATTGGCTAGAAACTAAAAAATCATCAACTGAGATAGCCTACAGGCCAGCAAGAGTGTTGTTGCAAGATTATACCGGAATACCAGCAGTAGCAGACTTAGCAGCTATGAGAGAAGCTGTTAAAGAAAAAAATATTGACCCCAATTCAATTAATCCACTTTCGACTGTTGATCTAGTCATTGATCACTCTGTGCAGGTTGATCAATCTTCTAAGGCAGATTCATTTGAGAAAAATGTAAATATTGAATTTAAAAGAAATGCTGAAAGATATTCATTTTTAAAATGGGGTCAGGATGCATTTAATAATTTTAGAATTGTGCCTCCAGGAACAGGTATATGTCACCAAGTAAACTTAGAATACTTATCTAAAGTTGTTTGGTGTGAAAAGTTCAGAGATGAAGATTATTTATTCCCTGATACTTTGGTTGGTACAGATAGTCATACAACCATGGTTAATGGTTTATCAGTTTTAGGATGGGGAGTAGGAGGTATTGAGGCTGAAGCAGGAATGCTTGGACAACCAATATCTATGCTTATACCAGAAGTTATTGGATTTGAAGTAAAAAATAAAATGCCAGAAGGAACAACGGCTACAGATTTAGTTCTCACAATAGTAAAAATGCTGAGAGACAAAGGAGTAGTTGGAAAATTTGTTGAATTCTATGGAGAAGGTTTAAAGAACCTGACTTTAGCAGACAGAGCTACTATTGCAAACATGGCTCCTGAATATGGGGCAACTTGTGGATTTTTTCCAATTGATAATGAAACATTAAAGTATCTTCAATTTTCAGGTAGAGATGAAGAGACAATTTCATTAGTTGAAAAATATGCAAAAGAACAAGGTTTATGGGCTAGTGAAGATATTGAGTTTACCGACACCATGAGCTTAGATATGTCAACTATAGTGCCGACAATTTCAGGTCCAAAAAGACCACAGGATAAAGTTTTATTGACAGATGCTAAAAATAGTTTTTTTAAAGTTTTTCAAGAAGCAACAAATAAAAGTCAATTTGAAAGTTCTGAAGTAAAAGGTGAGGAATATAAAATTAGAGATGGCTCAGTTTTGATTGCTGCGATAACTTCTTGTACAAATACTTCAAATCCTAACGTTTTGATAGGAGCCGGCTTACTAGCTAAGAAGGCAGTTGAGTATGGATTAGATGTAAAGCCATGGGTTAAGACTTCATTAGCACCTGGATCTCAAGTAGTAACTGATTATCTTAAAAAAGCAGGACTAAATGAATACTTGGATAAATTAGGTTTTAACCTCGTAGGTTATGGTTGCACAACATGTATTGGAAACACAGGTCCTTTACCTGAAAATATAGTTGAGGCAGTTCAAAACAACAAACTTTATGGAGTATCAGTATTATCTGGAAATAGAAATTTTGAAGGAAGAATCTCACCACATGTAAAAGCAAATTATTTAGCTTCTCCTCCACTAGTTGTTGCATATGCACTTGCTGGTCATATGGAATTTGATTTATATAAAGACTCTTTTGGAAAAGATCAAAATGGAAAAGATATTTATTTAAAAGATATTTGGCCATCAAATAAGGAAATTGAAGATACCCTAAAGCAATCATTAAATGCAGAAATGTTTATTAAAAGGTATTCAAATGTTGCTGAAGGTCCAAAGCAATGGCAGGATATAAAAAGTGAAAAGAGCAGTATCTATAAATGGGACTCAGGATCAACTTATGTGAAAAAACCACCTTTCTTTGATAATTTACCAGATGAACCCGAAGGGTTTAAACCCATTAAAGAGGCAAGACCTTTGTTGATACTTGGCGACATGATTACAACTGATCATATTTCACCAGCTGGAAGTATCCAAAAAGATAGTCCTACTGGAGATTATTTTATGGAGCATCAAATTTTACCTCAAGATTATAACTCTTATGGCGCGAGAAGAGGAAATCATGAGGTTATGATGAGAGGTACATTTGCAAATATAAGAATTAGAAACGAAATGGCACCAGGTACTGAAGGTGGTTTCACCAAACTTTATCCAGATAACAAAATAGTTCCAGTTTATGACGCCGTAGTGGAATATAAAAAAAGAGGAACAGACTTAGTTGTAATTGGAGGTAAAGAATACGGTACTGGGTCCTCAAGAGATTGGGCTGCAAAAGGAACAAAATTACTTGGGATTACACTTGTGATTGCAGAAAGTTTTGAGAGAATTCATAGATCTAATTTGATTGGTATGGGAGTGTTACCTCTTCAATTTATAGATAGTATGGACAGAAAGAGTCTGCAACTCACTGGATCAGAATTAATAAGTGTTTTAAATCTTGAAGAAGGAATAAATCCTTCTGATCAAGTGGATGTTGAAATTAAATACATCTCAGGTGAAATTAAAAAAATTAAAGCACTTTGTAGAATAG
>CACIYQ010000023.1 GCA_902590915.1 uncultured Pelagibacteraceae bacterium | reverse complement strand
AAATTAATAAGTGGAAGAATGGAATTATAAAAAGTATATAATAACTAAAATGAAAATTCATTTTGTAGCCTCCGAGTAGAAAGAAAGTCAATAAAAAAAGATAACATACAAATATGAACTTTTTAGCATTCCCTTTAAATTTTATTGAAGTTGATTTTAATCCTATTATTTCGTCGTCTTTTATATCTTGGTATCCATAAATTGTGTCATAGCCCAGTGTCCAAAATATGGCTCCAATGTAGAAGAGTATGGGTGCAAGATTTATTTCTCCAACAACTGCAGTCCAACCGAGTATCAATCCATAATTAAAAGTAATACCCAAGAATAATTGTGGCCAATATGTAAACCTTTTCATCAATGGATAAGTGAAGGCTAGGGGCATTGATCCAAAAGCAAGTATTACTGTAAAAAAGTTAAAGTTAAGCAAAACTAAAAGTGCAAAAAAACAGAGTGTTAATGAATAAAATAAAGCAAGTTTAACTGAGACAGTACCTGAGGCAATTGGACGATCTTTCGTCCTAAAAACTTTTGCATCAAATTCTTTATCTAGTACATCGTTAACTATACAACCTGCTGATCTCATAAACACTGAACCTAAAAAAAATAAAAATAAGAAAAAGTAATAGTTGCTTAAACTTGAGGAAAAATCGTAAGCCAAAGTAAGCCCCCAAGCGCACGGCCAGAATAGAAGCATGAAACCAATTGGTTTTTTTAATCTTGTAAGCTCAACAAATAAGTTTAATTGTTTCATAATTTACTTGTAAATAACAAACGCTAGATTCATAATCAAATTGATTCGTATGAATATAGATTACACCGTTACAGCACTGATGTTCCCTGCAATACCTTTATTAATGGGTGTATATAGTAATAGGTTTCATACATTGAGTGCTCTAATTAGAAAAATTCATGATGCTCATGTATTTGAAAAACACACTCCACCTGAATGGAAAGCACAATTTATTAATCTTAATAGAAGGATCAGTCTTCTAAAATTTTCAATGGTATTTGCAGCTTTTGGTTTTTTATTTAATATGTTAACTGTTTTTGGACTTTATTTAAGCGAAATTTTCATTGCTAGAATTATTTTTGGATCATGCTGTTTATCAATGATTATATCTATTATTTTCTTTATAGTTGAAATTCAGGTTTCAACTAACGCCTTAAAACTTCATATGTCTGATATGAATATATATGAATGATGAGTTTGGTTATGGTTTAATGACAGCTGGCCCTGTAAGCAATCTACCCTCTAAATCCTCGTGAGCTTGTTTAGCCTCATCAAGTGAATATCTTCTTGAAATTTCTATTTTAAACTTGCCAGACAAAACAGCATCAAAAACTTTCTTTGCTGACTCTAACAATTCTTCTCTCTTTATGGTGTAATGTGCAATAGAAGGACGTGTAAAAAATAAACCCTTAGTATTTATATGTTTTTTTACATCGATAGTATCTACGTAACCTGATGCATTTCCAAAGGCTACCATCATACCTCTGATTTTTAGAACTTCAATCGAACCCTCAAAAGTTTTTATACCAACACCATCGTAAACGACATCAATTCCATTTTTCCCAACAATTTTTTCTACTTCTTCTACAAAGTTTTTATCAGTGTAATTAATTACATGATGACAACCGTTTTTCTTTGCAATTTCTTCTTTCTCTTTAGAACCTACAGTTCCAATTATTTTTGCACCAATGGAATTGGCCCATGGACATAAAATTTGTCCTAGAGCGCCAGCTGCTGCATGATACAGAACCGTGTCTCCTTTCTTTAATGGATATGCTCTATGTAGTAAATATTCAGCCGTTATGCCTTTTAAAGTAACACATGACGCAACCTCATCTGAAATTCCATCCGGTACAGGAACAAGTTTATTTTCTGGCATAATATGTTTTTCTGAATATGCACCAATAGGCATGGATGCATGAGAAACTCTATCTCCAATTTTAAATAAAGTAACATCAGGGCCAACATCTTCAATAACACCGCATGCTTCAAGGCCAATTCCGCTTGGAAGTGGAATAGGATACAGCCCAGTTCGGTGATAAGTATCTATATAATTTATTCCAATAGATAAGTTTTTAATTAAAACTTCATTAGATTGAGGTTTGCCAATTTTAACTTTTTCAACTTTTAGTACATCAGGACTCCCAAATTTTTCTATTTTTACAGTTTTCATAATTTATTTTACAAATGTACCATTATGATAATCCTGAACTGCTTGCAAGATTTCTGCTTTAGTATTCATTACAAAAGGACCACCTCTTGCTATTTCCTCATTAATAGGCTTTCCAGAAATCATCAAGAACTTGGCATTTGATTTAGCCTGCACTGTTAAATCTTCACCTCGAGTTAAGAGTATTAAAGTACTATCTTTCACATCATCATGTTTATTTTTTCCAATTTTAATTTCACCATTTATTAGATAAATAAAAGTATTATGAGTTGAAGGTAATTTATAGCTAAACAATTTATCTTTGGTAAGTTCAATATCAAAATAGATTGGCTCAACATTATGACCTTTAACAGGGCCTTCAGCATTTTCAAAACTTCCAGCTATAACTTTAACCTTTTTCTCTTTATCTATATGAACACTCATTTTTTCTGCATCTATGTATATATATTCAGGCTTACTCATTTTTAATTTTGCAGGCATATTAATCCATAATTGAAATCCATGAAGTTTACCTTCTTTCATCGCGGGCATCTCGGAATGAATTATTCCACTTCCGGTTTTCATCCACTGAACATCTCCTGCAGTCATTCTTCCTTCACCCCCGGTGCTATCTTTATGCTCAAAATCTCCAGCTAACATGTAGGTTACTGTTTCAATTCCTCGATGTGGATGGGGTGGAAAACCGGCAATGTAATCCTCACTATTCTCTGATCCAAACTCATCTAACATCAAAAATGGATCAAAATAATTTGGTTCTACACCAATACTTCTTTTTAATTTAACTCCCGCACCATCAGATGCAGGGATAGGGTCAATAATTTTACTGATTTCAATGTTTTTCATTTGAACGATATAAGAATTTATTAGAGTATATCAAGTAACTCTCCAAGTTGTTTAATTTGATGTTTAGGTGAATAGTCAAGTTTATCAAAAATATTGTTATTTCTATTTACCCAAATAGAATTATATCCATAATTCCCTCCACCTGATACATCCCATGTGTTTGAACTCAGAAAATAAACTTCATTTTTTTCAATTTGATATTTATTTATAGGCATACCATAAACTTTAGAGTCTGGTTTATAAATTCCAACTTGTTCTATTGAAAAAAGATCATCAAATACATTTTCTAAATTATTACTTTTAACTAATTCGTTTAAAAGAGAGGGAGTTCCGTTTGAGAGAATAGCCAGTTTCAAATTTTTTTCTTTAAGTTTTATTAAAACTTCATACACTTCTTCATATGGAGAAAGAGATTTATAAAGATTCAATAGTTCATTTTTCATCGTAGGATCTATTTTGTAATTTTTCATAGATTTATCCAAACTATCTTCCGTAATTTGCCAAAAATCTTTGTGCCTTTTCATTAAACTTCTAAGCCAAGTATATTCTAGCTGTGTTGTTCGCCAAAAGTTTGCAAAGCCTTCCCATTTATCACCAATTTTATCTTTACATTTTTCTGCAGCCGAATTGACATCAAACAGAGTACCGTATGCATCAAAAATTATTGCTTTAATATTTTTCATAAACTAATTTATTAATATGAGTAACATTAGATTATTTTTTCCAAAAAGTTTATCTATAAATTTGTCAGACAAGCTGGATAAGTCACAATCTCATTATGTTTCAAAAGTTATGAGAATTAAAGAGAACGAAGTTTTTTCTTTATTTAATAATAGTGGAGAATGGCAGGCAAAAATTTTAGCTATTTCAAAAAA
>CACIYQ010000022.1 GCA_902590915.1 uncultured Pelagibacteraceae bacterium | reverse complement strand
CTATAATTGGTTTAATAAACGAATGGTCTAAAGATGGTAAAACGATTAAGGGTACTGATAAAGATCTTGGTGGCACGATGAGACTGGGATCTTATGATGCTAAATTACAAAACAATACAAAGATTAGAAAAATTTATAAGTCTAAGTTAATTAAAGAGCGACATCGTCATAGATACGAGGTTAATATTGCTTATAGAGAAAAATTTGAAAAAAAAGGTATGATTTTTTCAGGTTTATCACCTGATAATCAATTACCTGAAATTATTGAGCTTAAAAACCACCCATGGTTTATTGGGGTACAGTTCCACCCAGAATTTAAATCTAGACCTTTATCTCCCCATCCTTTATTCTCTTCATTTATCAAGGCTGCAAAAAATCATAAATGAATAGTATAAATGTAAATTGTGGAAATATAGAAATCTCAAATAATAATAAAATTTGCATCATTGCCGGACCTTGTCAGCTTGAAACTGAACAGCATGCAATGGATATGGCTGGCAAAATTCAAGAAATTACAAAAAAATTTGGACTTGGCTTTATTTACAAAACTTCTTTTGACAAAGCTAACCGAACTAGTCTTAAAGGAAAAAGAGGAGCTGGACTTGAAGCATCTTTACCCGTTTTTGATAAAATAAAAAAAGAATTGAATGTTCCTATTTTAACAGACATTCATAACATTGATCAATGTTCAGAAGTAGCTGATCATGTTGACATATTACAAATTCCTGCTTTCTTATGCAGACAGACTGATCTTTTGATAGCTGCCGCAAAAACAAATAAAATTATTAATGTTAAAAAAGGTCAATTCTTAGCACCATGGGATATGGTTAATGTTACTAAAAAAATTTCAGATTCTGGAAATACAAATATTTTAGTCACCGAGAGAGGTGCAAGTTTTGGTTACAATACTTTAGTTTCTGACATGAGGTCTTTACCAATAATGGCTAAGAATGGTTATCCAGTGATTTTTGATGCAACCCATTCAGTACAACAACCTGGAGGTCAAGGTGAGTCATCAGGAGGTCAAAGAGAGTTTGTCGAGTATTTAGCTAGAGCTGCTGTTGCAGTAGGTGTTGCTGGAGTTTTTATTGAAACTCATCAAGATCCAGATAATGCACCATCAGATGGTCCTAACATGGTCCCATTGGATAAGTTAGAAAATCTGTTACATCAATTATCAGATATAGATAAATTAATAAAAAAATAGTGAGTAAAATTTTAAAAGTAAAGGCCCGTCAAGTATTTGACAGTAGAGGAAATCCAACCATAGAGGCTGAGGTTTATACAAAAAATAACAGCGCAACTGCAATTTGTCCGTCTGGAGCATCAACTGGAACGTATGAAGCATTTGAGAAAAGAGATAAAAATAATAAACGTTATCTAGGCAAAAGTGTTTTAAATGCTGTTAATTTGGTAAACACTAAAATTTCAAAAAAATTAAAGGGTCAGAGTATTCATAACCAAGAACGGATTGATACTCTATTAATAAACTTAGATGGAACAAGACAAAAAACTAATCTAGGTGCAAATGCAATGCTTGCAGTTTCAATGGCCGTTAAAAAACTTTCAGCTAAAGTCAAGAAATTACCTTTGTATAAAACTTTTTTTATAAAGAAAAATTTCCAGTTACCTTATCCCTTAATGAATATTATTAATGGGGGAGCTCACGCTAATAATGGTCTTAGAATTCAAGAATTCATGATCAGACCTGATCGAGCTAAGAGTTTTTCTGAAGCAATGAGAATATGCTTTATAGTGATTAAAAATTTATCAAAATTAATAAAAAATAAAGGATTATCTACTTCTGTTGGAGATGAAGGTGGTTTTGCACCCATGATAAGTAGCAACAACCAAGCTCTTGATTTAGTTGTGACAGCGATAAAAAAATCAGGATTTGTGAATGGTAGAGATGTTTCAATTTGTTTGGATGTAGCTGCAAATGAATTATTTAAAAAAAACAAATATTCAATTCATTCTAAAACTTACATATCTGTTGAAAAATCTATCAAAGAATATCAAAAAATTATCAAAAAATATAAAATCAAATCTATCGAAGATCCTTTTGCTGAAAACGATTGGCTTGCCTGGAATAAATTAATGAGGTCAAATAATAAAATTCAAATAGTGGGGGATGATCTTTATGTGACAAACTTAGAACGACTAAAGAAAGGGTTTTTAAATATTTCCTCAAATTCAATTCTGATTAAATTAAATCAAATTGGAACAGTTTCAGAGACATTAGATGTGATCAAATTTGCACAAACTATTGGCTATAAAACTATAATATCTCATCGATCTGGTGATAGTGAAGATACTTTTATTGCAGATCTTGCAGTTGGAACCAACTCAAATCAAATTAAAACAGGATCATTAGCAAGATCTGAAAGAGTAGCTAAATATAATCAATTAATTCGTATTGAAGAAGAACTTGGAAAAAAAGTGAGAATGAATAAAATCTACTAATGTTGAGGTTAATAAAAAGAAATTATTTTTTATTAATATCATTGTTTTTGATTCTTTACTTTGGTTTTAATCTTGTTTCTGGCGAAAGAGGGCTTTTTTCATACATTGAGAAAAAGGAGCTTTTGTCCAACTTGAAAAATGAGGAATTAACCCTAATTAGTAAAATAGAAGATATGGATCATAAAAATTCACTATTAAGTACAAATTTAGATCTAGACTATATTGAGACTTTAATTAGAGAACGATTTCTATTTGGCAAAGAAGGAGAGACGATCTATATAATTAAAAATGATGAAAACAAAAATTAGACATCCTGAAAAAGTAAATAAGCCTATTAATCCGATTAAAAAAAAACCTGAATGGATAAGATCAAAGTTATCAAACAGTAAAGAATTTTTTTTAACAAAAACAATTGTTAACCAAAATAATTTAGTCACTGTGTGTCAGGAAGCTAACTGTCCAAATATTACTGAATGTTGGAGTAAAAGACATGCAACATTTATGATCATGGGTGACACTTGTACAAGAGCTTGTGCTTTTTGTGATGTAAAAACAGGTAAGCCAGAAAAATTAGATCCTTTTGAACCCTACAAAATTTCAAACGCTGTAAGTAAATTAGATTTAAAACATGTTGTCATAACATCAGTTGATCGAGATGATTTAGATGATGGTGGGTCAAATCATTTTTATGAAGTAATAAATGCAACTCGTAAAAAAAATCCTAAAACTTCAATAGAAGTTTTAACTCCAGATTTCTTAAGAAAAGGGGACGCTTATAAAAAAATTTTAGAAGCAGATTTAGATGTATTTAATCACAACATTGAAACAGTACCACGTCTTTATTTAAAAGTTCGACCAGGTGCAAGATATTTTGGATCTTTAGAACTTTTAAAAAATGTTAAAAAAATTAATAAAAAAGTTTTTACTAAATCTGGTTTAATGGTTGGACTTGGTGAAGATAAAGATGAATTAATCCAAGTGATGGATGACTTAAGATCTGCTGATGTAGATTTTATTACTATAGGTCAATATTTACAACCTTCTCCAAAACATCATCCATTAAGTAGATATTATCATCCAGATGAATTTAAAGATTTAGAAAATATTGCAAAATCAAAAGGATTTTTACTAGTGTCATCATCGCCACTTACAAGATCGTCTTATCATGCTGATGAAGATTTTGCCAAACTCCAACAAAATAGATTAAAAAATAATTAATGCCTAAAGCCTCAGTCACAAGGCAAATAGATCGAGAAAAACAAAAATTAATAGATTTTGTTTTGGACATTGAAAAATATCCTGAGTTTATTCCTTTTTGCATAGACTCAAAAGTTTATGAAAAAGAGGATAACGGTGAAGAAATAGCAATTGTTGCAGATTTAACTATTGGCAGAAAACCTTTTGTAGATACTTATAAAAGTGACGTTCGTTATGATAAAAAAAACGACTCAATACACGTTACCAATATTGGTGGTCCCTTGAAACATCTACAAAATAACTGGAAATTTACTCAAAAAGAAAATTATACCGAGGTTCAATTCGATGTTGATTTTGAAATTAAAAATAAGTTTTTAAATTTGATTATGGAAAAGTCTTTTCAGTTTGGTCTAAATAAAATAGCAGACGCTTTTCAAAAAAAGGCTGAAAGTCTTTAATAAAATTT
>CACIYQ010000021.1 GCA_902590915.1 uncultured Pelagibacteraceae bacterium | reverse complement strand
TTTTTTAAGGAGTCAGCAAATTCTCTATAAATATTTGCAAATGCATCTAAATATCCTTCTGGGTGTCCGAATTTTATTCTAGAGAATTTTTTTGAAAGCTCAGCATTGTGAAAACCTCTTTCAAGATATCTTACTGCTCCCTTGTCTGGATTTAATTTTAGATAATTTGGGTCATTTTGAACCCACTCCAAGCTTCCTTTAGAACCAAATACTCTAATTCTAAGACCATAAACTCCTCCTTTAGCCATGACGTTTGTCCAAAACATACCTTTTGCACCGTTTGTAAAATTAATCATTACTTGTGCGTTATCATCCATTTTTATTTTTTTTGAAATTTGTTTAATGTCAGCAAAAATTTTTTCTCCCTTTAGTCCTGAAATATATGTGGCTAAATGGTAAGCATGAGTTCCAATTTCATTAAGAACAGCAGATGCACCAACTATTTTATTATCTATTTTCCATTTTAGTTTTTTTTTGGCATTTCTTACATTAATTTTTGTTCCACCAGACCAATCTTGGATATATTCAACATTCACATATTCAATTTTTCCAATTTTACCTTTTTCTATTAAAACTTTTGCTTCTCTAACCATTGGGTAAGCTGAGTAGTTATGAGTTAGAGCATATTTAATTTTTTTATTTAATTTTATTTTTTTATAAAGTTTTTTGGCTTGATCTAGATTACCAGCAAATGGTTTATCCGAGATGATATTTATATTTTTTTCAATAAATTTTTCAGCAATAATTTGATGACTTGATGGGGGCGTCATTATAGAGACTACTTGAATACCGTCATTTCTTTTTGACTCTTTCAAAGCCATCTCTTTAAAAGTTGAATAACATCTATCTTTAGAGATACCTAAAGTTTTTCCAAAGTTAATTGATAATTTTGCATTTCTTGAAAATACACCAGCTACTATTTCGTACTTGTCATCAAATCTTGCAGAAATTCGATGGACATGACCTATCCAAGATTTTGGACCTCCACCAACAATACCTAAGGATAATTTATTTGTATTCATTAGATTATGATTTTATATATCATAACAAATACAAGTATTATGTCAGTAAAATTAGGAATAGCACCAATAGCATGGAGCAATGACGACATGCCTGAACTTGGTGGTGAAACACCTTTGGAACAGTGTTTATCAGAAGCAAGTGAAGCAGGTTTTTCTGGAATAGAATCTGGGGGGAAATTTCCAAAAAAATCAGAAGAACTCATTCCATTGTTACAAAAATATAAACTAAAGTTATGTTCAGGCTGGTACAGTGCAAATTTGAGAAAAAATTGTGTAAAGGATGAAATTATATTAATTCAAGAACAACTAAAACTTTTTCAAGATTGTAAAGCACCATGTATTGTATTTGCTGAAGTATCAGACTCTATTGCTGGAGAACCAAATAGACCCTTATCCAGTAGACCACAAATGAATAAAGATGAATGGAATGAATATTGTAAAAAAATTTCTGAGATAGGAAAATATTTAGAAGATCAAGATATGCCTTTGGCTTATCATCATCACATGGGTACAGTGATCGAAACAGAAGATGACACAAAAAGACTGTTAGATAACACAAGTGACCAAGTCAAATTAATACTAGATACTGGTCACATGCTATTTGCAAAAGGTAATTCTGTAAAAATAGCAGAAGATTATAAAGACAGAATAATTCATATTCACTGTAAGGACATGAGAGAAGATATCCTAAATAAATCCCTTGAAAAAGATTGGAGTTTTAGAAAAGCATTTTTAGAGGGAGCTTTCACTGTACCAGGAGACGGATGTATTGATTATAAACCTTTATTAAAATATTTAAAAAATATTGATTATAAAGGCTGGTTAGTTGTAGAAGCAGAACAAGATCCGGCTAAAGCAAATCCTTTAGAATATGCAAAAAAAGGTTTCAAATATTTATCTGAGGTATGTGCAGATGTTGATCTAAAAATAGCTTTATAGTTTAACTTTTTTTGAATCTTCTAAACTACCATCAAAAAAATCAAATATATTTTGAATAGTTTCTTTACCCATTCTTATCATACATTCCTCTGTGAAAGCTGCTGTGTGTGGACTTAAAAAAACTTTCTTATTCTTCAAAAGAGGATTGTTTTCAGTAGGAGGTTCAGTTTCAAATACATCCAAACCAGCACCGAAGACTAAATTTTCGTTTAAAGCTCTATCTAAATCAACTTCATTTACAATACCTCCTCTGGCGGCATTGATTATAATGCAATTTTTTTTCATATATTTAAGTAATTCATAGTTAATTATATTTTTTGTTTTATCATTCAAGGGTATGTGAAGTGATATTGCATCCATATCTTTTGAGGTTTCGCTTAAATTATCCACTTTTGTACCACCACGTTTTTCTATAAATTCTTTAGAAACAAAAGGATCAAAAACAAAAACCTTCATTTCAAAACCAAGGCACCTTTTAATTAAGGCTTGTCCTATTCTACCAAATCCTGCAATTAAAATATTTTTATTCCAAAGCTCTACTGTTTTAGGTAATTTGTTTCTATCGTTAAATTTTCCACTTTTTACAGTGTCATCATACATACTGCCTCTTTTGGAAATATTTAAAATCATGAACATTACATGTTCAGCTACAGCTACAGCATTTGCAGTTGCTGTAATCGCTAAAGTGATATTCTTTTGTTTTGAGATCTTTAAATCAATATTATCATAACCAACTCCATGTCTTGAAATGATTTTAAGATTATTAGCAGCCTCAATTACATCTCCACTTAGTTTAGCAGTCCTGATCGAAACACCATCACAATTTTTAATCTTATTTTTTAAAAAATTTATTTCAATATTTTCTACAACTTCAAATTCGTATTCAGAGTTATTTTGTAATAATTTTATACCCTCCTGATGTATAGGCTGAATGATAAGAATTTTTTTCATGTAGTTTATTGATTTTATAAAGTTTATTTATCAGTAAGTACTTGACTCTTCTTTTTTTAAAGAACCTTTCATTTTATCTACTATCGCTTTTGCGCCTGAGCTCATAGCTCTTTGATCTGCACCGATAGTTACAAAATTAAAACCTTTGTCAATCATTTTAAGAGCATACTCTGGGCTACCGTTGTGAATACCAGAAAAAATATTATTTTTTTTTGCATGATCAAGTATCCTTAAAATTTCAGAATATGCTTTTGACTCTGTCGGTCTGTCAAAGCCTGGTGCTTCACCGATCGCCAAACTTAAATCAGCAGGACCAATATAAATTCCATCTAAACCAGGGGTAGACATTATTTCGTCTAGTTTTTCCAAAGACTCTTTTGTTTCAATCATTGCAAACTTAAGCAATTCATCATTAGCGTGATCTGCATAATCCCCTCCACCATAAATTAGACCCCTGACTGGACCAAAACTTCTATATCCATAAGGAGGGTACATGCACGCTTTAACAAACTTTTCTGCTTCATTTCGATTACTTACCATTGGACAAATTATGCCATAACAACCCGCGTCTAGAATTTTCATTATTTGACCAGGTTCATTCCAGTTTACACGTGCTAGAGGTGTAACATCGGTTGTAGATATAGTTTGAAGCATTGGAAGTGCATTGGTGTAATCAACTAATCCATGCTGCATATCAATTGTAAGAGAATCCCATCCTTGATGTGCCATTACTTCTGCTGAAACTGTACTTGGAATTTGTAGCCATCCATTAATGACTGATTTACCCTCCTTCATCATTTGTTTAATTTTATTTTTTCTCATTCTAAGCCTTCAGGGCCATATGAGTATATTTTACATTTAAATAATCTTTTATCGCCATTGATCCACCCTCACGTCCGTATCCAGTTTGTTTTATTCCACCGAATGGCGCTTCAGCAATTGCTACTGCACCCGTATTTACAGCAACACATCCTGTTTCTAAAAGTTCAGACCCTCTATTAGCTTTATCCATTGAGTTAGTATAAAGATAACTACATAGACCCAAATCATTATCATTCGCTCTTTCAATGACCTCATCAAAAGATTTAAATGCTAACATGGGAACTAACGGGCCAAATGGTTCTTCTTTCATAATCGTAAAGTTATCTTCTACTTTGTCAAAAACAGTTGGCTCATAATAAAAACCCTTATTAAAACCTGACGGTCTTTTTCCTCCCATTAAAACTTCTGCACCCTCTTTTTTTGTTGTATCAACTAATTTTTCAATTTCATCTAATCTTTTAGCAGTAGTCAATGGACCAAGGTTTACTCCTTCATCCATACCATTACCAATTTTTAATTTTTTTGCTCTATTTATAAAAGCATTGATGAATTCATCTTTAACATTTTCTTGAATATAAAATCGATTAGGGGATATACAAACTTGGCCGTTATTTCTAAATTTAGCTGCTATAGCAATATCGGCTACATTATCAATATTCACATCATCACATACTATAAATGGAGAGTGACCACTTAGTTCCATTGTAACTCTTTGTACTTTGTCTGCAGCTTTTTTAAGTATTAATTTACCTACTCTTGTTGACCCTGTAATAGAAACTTTTTTAACAATATCAGATTCCAATAATTCATTTGAAATTTCTGCTGGATCACCAGATAAAAGATTTACAACACCATCAGGAACTCCAGCTTGTTTACAGATATCAACTAATTCCATGACAGCACCAGGAGTAATTACATCAGGTTTACAAATAACAGAGCAACCTGCAGCTAATGCTGTTGAAATTTTTCTTGCTGCTAAAACAATTGGAAAATTCCACGGTATCAACGCAGCTACTACTCCTACTGGTTGATAATAAACATGAACTCTAGTTTCTGGAAATCTACTTTGAACTGTTTGACCATAAATTCTTTTTGTCTCTTCTGCATTCCACTCAAAAATATCAGCTGCTCCTCCAACTTCACCAACACCCTCTGTCAAAGGTTTTCCAACTTCAAGTGTTAACCATTTAGCAAGAACATCTTTTTTTTCTCTCATTAAATCTGCTATTTTTCTAAGAACGTATGATCTTTGC
>CACIYQ010000020.1 GCA_902590915.1 uncultured Pelagibacteraceae bacterium | reverse complement strand
GAAAAATATTTTCTTTTTCAAATAAATTAAAGACAATTTTTTTGTTAAACGATACGTTAAGTTTTATATAATAAACTTCATTAACAAATTTTTCTTCTTTAATTGAAAATGTATCAATCATACTTTTAATTTGATTAAGTTTTATTTTTTTGAGTTTCTGGTGATCTTTAGATTGAACGGTGGATAAAATTAGTAGATCAAAAGCTTGGATAAATCCTTTGTCTATTATTTTGTCTTTGTCAAAATTTATCTTAAAAGGAGTAGATAATTCAACATCATTTATAGAAAAAGTCTTAGCAAGACTAGTTCCTGTGGAAAAAAAAATATTTAATACAGCATGAAATAGAAAAAAAATATATAACTTTCTTAATTTTAAATTTTGAAAAATATACTTCATATACCTTTTTAATGAATAAAAAAAAATTTACCTATAAAAAAAGTGGTATTGATATCAATGCTGCTGATAAATTTGTTAACTTCATTTCTAATGTTTCACCAAAGAAAAAAGGCAAAAAAAAGTTTTCAAATATTGGTGGATTTGGGTCTATAACTAGTATTCCTAATGGGATGAACCAACCAAAAATTGTAGCATGCACAGATGGTGTTGGTACAAAAATTGAGATAGCAAACACATTAAATAAGCATGATACAATTGGTATTGATTTAGTCGCAATGAGTGTCAACGATTTAATCGTACAGGGGGCAAGACCACTTTTGTTTCTTGACTATATTTCAATTAATAAAATTGACTTAAAAAAACTAAAATCAATAATCAAAGGTATAATTAAGGGTTGTAGACTATCAGGTTGCGAATTAGTTGGAGGTGAGACGGCTGAAATGCCTGGAACATATGAAAAGGGTAAGTTTGATATTGCAGGTTTTGCAGTGGGAGTAGTCAGCAAAAATAAAATTTTGAATAAAAATAAAATAAAAGAAAATAATCTTATATTAGCTGTACCATCAAGTGGTTTGCATTCGAATGGTTTTTCATTGATAAGATATCTTATAAATCAAAAAAAAATTAATATTAAAAAAAATAAATTTTTAAAATATGAACTTTTGAAACCAACCAAAATATATGTTAATGAAGTATTAAAATTAAGTGAACGAAATCTAATTAATGGTTGTGCAAATATAACAGGTGGAGGTTTATTAGATAATATAAAAAGAATAATTCCTAATAAATTGGTTGCAGATATCAATTTAAATCAAATAAAAACTTTAAACATTTTTAAATGGCTAAAAAAAAATAATATAGCAGATAACGAAATGCTTAGAACATTTAATTGTGGCGTTGGGTTTTGTATAATTATAAATCCTAAAAATTTAGAAACAGTTAAAAAATATTTTTCAAAGAAATTTAAACCTTATGTGATAGGTAGAATTTCTAAGGGTAATAACAAAGTAAAATTAAATGGCTCAATCAACTGGTCCTAGAAAAGTAAAATGCGCAGTATTTATTTCTGGAACAGGAAGCAACTTAAAATCGCTAATTCATTTTTCAAAAAAAAAAAAATCACCAATATCAATAAATTTGATTATTTCTGATAATTCAAAAGCAAAAGGTTTAAAGTTTGGAAAAATTTATAAAATTTCAAAAAAAGTTTTTAATTATAAAAATAGAATACATGCTGAAAAAAAAATAATTTCTGAAATTAAAAATAAGAATATCAAATTTATTTTTCTTGCAGGATTTATGAGAATACTATCTAAAAACTTTATACAAAATTTTAAAGGAAAAATATTAAATATTCATCCATCCCTGCTGCCCAGCTATAAAGGTTTAAATACACACCAAAGAGTGATTGCTAATAATGAAAAATACTCGGGTTGCACTGTGCATTTTGTTAGTTCTAAATTAGATTCCGGAAAAATTATTCTTCAAAAAAAGGTTAAAATAAGTAAACACGATACGGCTAAATCCTTAGCAAAAAAAGTTTTGATTCAAGAACACAAACTTTATCCAAAAGCAATTAGGAAAGTATTTAATCTTTAAAGAAGAAATCTATTTCAATTTTTGCGTTCTCAACACTATCAGAACCATGTACTGAATTTTTATCTATTGATATTCCATATTTTTTTCTAATAGTGCCTTCTTTAGCGTCTATAGGGTTTGTGGCTCCCATCAGCTCTCTATTTCCAATTACTGCATTATCTTTTTCAAGAACCATAACTACAATGGGTCCAGATGACAGATATGCACATAAATCACTATAAAAAGGTTTAGTTTCGTGAACTTTATAAAATTTTTCAGCTTCAGACTTTTCGATTTGTATTTTTTTTTGTTTCAATATTGAAAAACCTTTATTTTTGAACATTTCTTTAATTTCATTTTCTAGATTTCTTTCAACTGCGTCCGGTTTTATAATTGATAAAGTTTGTTCTAAATTATTCATAATAGTCTTCTACTAATTTGTTTAATAATCTAACTCCATAACCTGTTGCACCACCTGAGTTAAGAGCTCCTCCATATTTGGAAAAAGCCATTCCTGCAATATCTAAATGTGCCCAAGGAGTTTTGTTTAAAATAAATCTTTGTAAAAATTGTGCCGCAGTGGTTGAACCAGCACCCCCAACATAATTAATATTTTGCATATCAGCGTTTTTTGAGTCAATTAGTTTGTCATAATTTTTATTTAAAGGCATCCTCCAAACTTTCTCTTCTGTTTTCTCACCTGCATCAATTAGTTGTTTAGATAATTTATCATCATTTGAAAATAAACCGGCATATTCTGATCCTAGAGAAACTATGATAGCTCCTGTTAAAGTGGCCAAATCGATAATAAATTTTGGTTTATATTTCTCTTCTGTATATGTAAGAGCATCTGCTAATACTAACCTTCCTTCTGCATCCGTATTTAAAATTTCAACTGTTTTACCGCTGTAAGATTTTATAATATCTCCTGGTCTTTGAGCATTTCCACCAGGCATATTTTCAACAAGTCCAACAACACCTACTGCATTAATTTTTGCTTTTCTTAAAGCTAAGTTTTTCATTAAACCGACCACTGTAGCGGATCCAGCCATATCATATGTCATATCCTCCATAAATTTTGCTGGTTTAAGTGATATGCCACCGGTATCAAAGCAAACACCTTTACCAACAAAAGCTAAAGGTTTAGAGTTAGATTTTAACCCTTTCCATTCCATTGTGACTAAATAAGAGCCCCTTACACTTCCTTGACCAACACCTAATAAAGTATGCATACCTAATTTTTTTAATTTTTTTTCTTCATAAATATTTATTTTTAAACCAATTTTTTTTAAAAGTTTTAATCTTTTTGCATATTCATCAGGGTGTAAAATATTTCCAGGTTCAGATACCAAATCCCTTGCAAAAAAAGTTCCATCCTCAATGGCTTTAAATTTTATTTGATTAGCTTTAGATGGTAAATTTTTTCCGATTACTGTTAGGGTAATTTTTTTTTTATTCTTTTTAGATTTATATTTTTCGAAAATATAAGACTTCAATTTTATTCCATGTAAAAAATAACCAATTAGGTTTTTTGATGTATTTTTATTGGTATCTGAATTAATAACAAAGTAATTTTGTTTAAATTTTTTTATTTTGTCATAAAATTTAGCACCCATATTTTCTGTTTCTGAAGTTGTGAGATTTTTTTTAAACGAAACTAAAATTATTTTTTTCTTTGAACTAATATCAAAAAATAATATTTCTTCTTTTTTATCTTTGGTTTTTAATAAATCTGTTATGAAAGTATAATCTGCCTTTGAGAGACACCTTTTTAATAAAGAAGTATTGAAATTTTCATCTACAAATAACGTTATGATATTTGAACTTTTTGTTAAATTTTTACTATTATAGTTTATTTGAACGGACATAAATTTTAATTACACTTGTTAGGGTATGGATGTTATATAAGTAAAAAATACCTTAATTCAATGAAAAAAATCTTATTTAGAAAAATATTATTCGACTGCTTAATGTTTTTTATTATCACCATATTTGGAATAGGTTCAATTGTATGGGTCTTTCAAGCAGTAAATTATTTGGATATAATGGTTGAAGAT
This sequence comes from uncultured Pelagibacteraceae bacterium, assembly GCA_902590915.1. Lineage (GTDB taxonomy): Bacteria > Pseudomonadota > Alphaproteobacteria > Pelagibacterales > Pelagibacteraceae > Pelagibacter. The sequence goes on along the minus strand of CACIYQ010000020.1, from coordinate 1,008 downwards.
GGAAGAAATTACCAAGTATATTTTGAATATACCATATTAAGTTTTCCAAAAATTATAAGTAAAATTTTTCCTTTTGCAATTTTTTTATCCTTTTTTTATATAATTTCAAAATATGAAAATAATAATGAGTTAATAATTTTCTGGACACATGGAATAAAAAAATTACAGGTAATAAATTTTTTTTTAAAAGCCTCTTTGGCTTTGATGTTTATTCAAATTGTTTTTATATCATTTTTAGTTCCATTCACACAAAATGAGGCAAGATCTATTATTAAAGAGTCTAATGTTAATTTTCTAGAAAGTTTTATAGTTCCCAAAACCTTCAACGATGTAATAAAAGGAGTAACTATATATACAGATGAAAAAAAACAAGATGGTAGTCTCAAAAATATTTTTATAAAAAAAACTACTGGGTCGTCATCTAATTTTGAAATTACTTTTTCACAAAGTGGAAAAATTAAAAGTCAAAACAATACCCAACTTCTCGTTTTATTCGATGGTCAAAACATAAAAGGTAACAATAAAAGTCTGGATAGTTTTAGTTTTTCTAAATCAGATTTTAATTTATCAAATTTACAGTCTAATACAACTACCTATAGAAAAACTCAGGAAAATTCGACTTTAGAACTTTTAAATTGCTACTTTGCTTTAGAAACAACAAACAAAAAAAAAATTAATAATTTTGATGTAGAAAATTGTAGTATTTCAAATTTATCAAATATATTTAGAGAACTCTATAAAAGATTTATTATTCCATTATATATTCCTCTATTAATTTTAGTTTCATTGATCTTAATCTTGATTTCAAAGGAGAAATCTAACTATTCAAAATTAAAAATTTTAATTTTTTTGTTTGGTTTGTTTATAATTATTTTTTCAGAAACTTCTTTAAGATTTGTTGATAACAATCTTCTAGATAATGTTAAATTAGTATTAATTCCATTTTTTTTTTCACTAGTTTTTTATAGTACAATTATTTGGAGGCTAAACTCAAGTATTAGTAGGTGA
>CACIYQ010000019.1 GCA_902590915.1 uncultured Pelagibacteraceae bacterium | reverse complement strand
TAGGTTGAGTTCCAGATTTTGATATTTTTTCAGCAAATTCTAGCGCTCCACAAAGATTGGATGTATCACAAAGACCTAGTGATTTAATTTTATTATTTTTTGAATACTCTTGAAGATCATCAATTTTTATAGCACCTTCACAAATAGAGTATTGTGTGTGAATTTTTAAATGGTTAAATTTTTGAGATGAAGACTCAGCCATAAGATGACTTTATATTACCATCTAATATCTCCAATAGGCAATCTGCCTTGTTTCCAAAAAATCTATTGTGAGTTGCAAATATAATTAATCTATCAGATCGTTTTTGTTCTTTTAATAAATTAAATATTACTTTTGCTGTTTTCATATCCAAGCTGCCGGTTGGTTCATCGGCCAAAATTATCTCTGGATCATTAATTATTGCTCTTGCTATAGCTATCCTTTGGGCTTCTCCACCAGATAATTGGGAAGGATAATGATCGGCCCTGCTAGATAAACCAATTTTTTTTAATAATAATTTTGCCTTAGAAATTGCTAAATCTTTATTATTGTTGACTGATAAACTTGCCAAATAAATATTTTCCAGAGATGTGAAGTCAGGTAATAAATTATTTTGTTGATAGACAATTCCAATTTTTTTTGCTCTAAACTTATCGTTTTTCTCTTTTTCATCATAGTTAATTTGATGTTTATCAAATTTAATTAATCCCCCTGAGGGATTGTCAATTAAAGAAATTATATTCAATAAAGTAGATTTACCTGAACCAGACGGACCCATCAGCGAATAAATTTTACCTTTCTTAAAATTATATGACAGATTTTTTATAACTTTTAATTTTTTATTAGTTTCAAAAGTTTTTGAAATATTATTTAATTGTAAATATTTACTCATATTTTAAAGCTTTGATTGGGTCAAGTTTGGATGCCTTTAAAGCAGGAAATATTGAGACAACTACAGTTATAAATATTGAGCAAATTGATATAATTAGTATTGAGTTTAGATTAATTTCAGAGGGCATTTTGCTTAAAAAATAAATCTCTTCAGGAAATAAACTAATATTAAAGGTTGAGCTTAGGAATTGTCTTAAATTTTCAACATATAATGAAAAAGTTACACCTAAAAAAATCCCAAAAAGAGTTGCTGATGTTCCTATAATTATTCCAATTAAAAAAAAAATTTTGACAATTGATTTATTCAACACTCCAATCGATTTTAAAATAGCAATATCTTTAGTTTTGTTTTTAACTAGAATTGTTAATCCTGAAATAATATTAAAAGCAGCCACAATAATAATTAAAGATAAAATTATAAACATAACATTTCGTTCTACTTTTAAGGCTGAAAAAAGAGAATTGTTCATATCTGCCCAGCTATAAATAAATTCATCATCAAAAACTTTTTGAAATTCAAATTTTTGTTTTTCTATATTTTTAGGATTTTTTAAATAAATTTCTAAATTTCTTTGCTCTTGATTAAAACCAAAAAAATCCTCAAGTGTTGATAAATTAATTAAAGCAATATTATTATCAAATTCAGCTAAACCACTATTAAATATTGATGCAACTATAAACGTTTTTTGTTTCGGCATACTTCCTATTATAGTTTGTACACCACTTGGGGACAAAATTGTTATCTCATCTCCAATTTTAAGATTTAAGGAAAAGCTAAGTTCATTTCCAATCGAGATAGAATTTTTATCTAGGTTGATATTATTGCCTTTAAATTTTTCATTCTTAATGATCTCTAATTTAGAAAAATCATCACTTAAATAGCCTCTTAAAACAACTCCTTTTGATGTTTCATTTTTTAAAATTATAGCTTCTCCAGAATTACTAAATAAAGAATTTTCAATAATGGCTTTTAAATTGTAGCGTTCTATTTTACTTTTATCGATTAGTTGATCATAAGATTTAATTGTCAAATGAGAGTTAAATCCTACAATTTTATTAATTAGCTCTGTTCTAAATCCATTCATTACTGACATTACAATTATTAGAACTGCTACTCCTAAGCTAATACCGATAAATGAGAAAATGGATATGACATTTAAAAACCCATCATTTTTACGAGCCTTTAAAAACCTTAATGTAATTTCTTTTTCTAAATTAGAAATCAATTTGAATTTTTTTGTTTTTTAATAATTTCAATAATTTTATTCAGAGACAAGTTCTGAGTTGCTTCACCTATTTCTTTAAATTCTAATAAATCACCATCAGATTTTTTTCCAATAATTATTTGATATGGAGAACCGATTAAATTCATTTTTTTAATTTTTGATGAAAAATTTTCCTCCGTATCATCAATTAAAGCATCAATATTATGTTTAATTAATTCTTTATTTATATTAATTGCTTTATCTAGAGCTGATGTATCATTTTTATTTATCATTGGTATTAAACTTATGTCATAAGGAGCAACAGACAATGGCCATTTCATGATTTCATCACTATCATCAAATTTAGCCTCTATAATTGCACCAACTAGCCTGGATACACCAATTCCGTATGAGCCCATTTTAACAAAATCTTTTTTTCCTCCTGGTAAGTCTACGGAAGCACCCATTGGCTTAGAATATTTATCTCCAAAATAAAATATATGTCCTACTTCAATACCCTTTGTGATCAATCTATTTTCTTCAGATACAACTTTTTCAAATTCTTCCTTATCAAATTTTTCATCAGTCACGGAATAATACTGTTCATATTTTTTTCTCATCTGTTGTAAGGAATTCTTTTCAAGTTCTATATCATGATTGTTTAATTCAAAAATTCTTTTATCTGTAAAAATTTTACTTTCACCAGTTTCTGCTAGAATTATAAATTCATGTGATAAGTTTCCACCAATAGGACCAGTATCGGCTGCCATAGGAATTGCAGTTAAAGCTAATCTTTTAAAAGTTCTTAAATAAGATAAAAAAAATTTATTATAAGAATAAAATGCTTCTTCATCAGAAACATCAAATGAATAAGCATCTTTCATATAAAATTCTCTACCTCTCATAATTCCAAACCTTGGTCTTATCTCGTCTCTAAATTTCCACTGAATATGATAAAGAAGTTGTGGGAGTGATTTATATGATTTTAAAGAGGATCTAAAAATTTCTGTTACTTGCTCTTCATTAGTTGGACCATAAAGCATCTCACGGTTTTGACGATCTTTAATTCTAAGCATTTCCTCACCATAATCCTCATACCTACCACTTTCTTTCCAAATTTCGCTTGATTGAATTGTGGGCATTAAGATTTCTTGCGCACCAATTTTATTTTGTTCCTGTCTTACTATCTCTTCAATTTTTTTCATTATTTTGAAACCTAAAGGCAACCAGGAGTAAATTCCTGCTGAAGCTTGTTTGATCATCCCTACCCGCAACATTAACTGGTGGGACTTAATTTTAGCTTCTGAGGGATTATTTTTTAGTATGGGTACAAATGATTTAGATAATAACATCTTAAGTAATCATATTTCTTAAATTTAAATATTCAAATTTTATTAACAAATAAATTATAATAAAAATAACAGTAGTTATTCCTGTACAATATAGGAATTTTTTAACCATTTTTGGATTTTCTGGAGATCCAGGATCTTCGCCATCAATTTTAACAGTTTTTGTTCTGTTCACATCTATTGGTAGAATTGCAAAAAAGATAATCCACCAAATAATAACATAGATTATAGCTAAGCCTGTTCCGCTCATTAAATTCGAACTAGATTAATATTCGTAAATGGTTTTTTTCCTGTTTTTTCTTTTGAAAATTTTCTACAAGCAGTTTTTAGGGCATCAATAAGATTATGCTCTTGTTGTCTGCTTCCAACCCTAAAAGATCTTGAGGTTTTTTCAATCTCATCTTCTAAACCGTAAACAAATTCATCCCTATCATCAACGGGTAAACCTCTAAAAGATAATACGGGATTACTGTGGATATTGCCCTTTTGTGTAATCATTAAAGTAACTTCCAAATAACCATTTGCACTTATATTTTTTCTATCTTTGATTGACTGTGAGTCTGGGTCGACACTTACATTGCCATCAAGATATAATCTTCCACTAGGAGCTTTGTCATAAACTTCAGGTTTTTCACCAGGGAAAAGTTTAACAATATCACCATTTTCAACTTGTACCGGGTGCGGAACTTGCATTTCTTTTGCAAAATTAATGTGCTCAATCATATGTCTGTGTTCACCATGTACTGGAATAACACACTTTGGTTTTACCCATTGGTACATATCTTTTAGATCTTCTCGATTAGGGTGTCCTGAAACATGAACGAATTCAGTCTCCTCTGATATTACTTCTATACCATCTTTAACTAATTGATTATGAAGCTTGTAAAGTTTTTTTTCATTACCAGGAATAATTTTTGATGAAAATATCACAGCATCTCCATTTTCAATATAAACATCTGGATGAACATAGCTCGAAATTCTCATCATTGCTCCCATGGGTTCGCCTTGGCTTCCTGTACATAAATAAACAATTTTTTCTCTAGAAAAATTTTTTGCTTCACGAGGATCAATTGGTTCAATAGTATTTTTTAAATATCCGCATTGACGAGCTGCCTTGTAAATACGATGCATGGATCTTCCTACAAGAGATATTTGTCTTCCTGTTTGTTCTGCACAGTAAAAAGCTGTTTCCATTCTTGCAACATTCGATGCAAAGGATGTAATTATTATTCTTTTTTTTAATCTAGACATAACATTAAGCATGTTTTTTCTCACATCTAATTCAGACCCAGACCGCCCAGCACTGAAAACATTAGTAGAGTCGCATATCATTGCTAAGACACCTTCGTTTCCAATTTCTTTTAATCTTTTTTCATTTATATTTTCCCCAATCAATGGATTAGGGTCGACCTTCCAATCACCAGTGTGCAAAATTACACCTGCTGGCGTTTTAATTCTAAGCCCATTAGGTTCTAATATAGAATGAGTAAGTGTTATGTATTCAATTTGAAATGGCTCTAAATTTACAGATCCATTTAGTTCAACAATTTGCAAATCATTAATTATGTCTATTTGTTTTTCCTTGAATTTTTCTATTATTAATACTGCTGTAAATGGTGTTGCAAAAATTTTGCATTTTAATTTAGGCCATAGGTGAGCAATTGCTCCAATATGATCTTCATGAGCATGAGTAAGAACGATACCAAGCAAATTATCTTTTCTCTCCACTATAAAACCTGGATCTGGATAAATTAAATCAACACCTGGTATAGTATCATCTGCAAAAGTAACACCTATATCAACCATTATCCATTTATGATTACTTGGTTGACCATAACCAAACAAATTCATATTCATACCTATCTCACCAGATCCACCTAATGGACAGAATAGTAGTTCATCTTTCATATTATTTAATTAACCTTGAAATTTTAATTAGACCTTTAATTGTAATATCTTGATTTTGACTAACTTTCGTTTTTATTGAGTTTCTAAATAAATCAGAAAATCCCCCAGTAATAATTACTTTAAAGGTTTTTCTGGTTTCTTTCTTAATTAAATAAATAATATTGTCAATTAAACCTGCATATCCCCAGAAAAAACCTGACCTTACCGCTGAAATTGTATTATTTCCAATAACTTTTGTTATTTTTTTTAAATTAATCCTAGGAATAAGGGTTGCTTTGTCTGATAATGAATTAAGTGATAATTTTACACCCGGCGCAATAATTCCACCATAATAAGTATTTTGAAGCAAAACATCAAATG
>CACIYQ010000018.1 GCA_902590915.1 uncultured Pelagibacteraceae bacterium | reverse complement strand
GGCGTAAGTAATTCCCATTGGTATATTTTTCATAACCAAAGAAAGTGCATACATGCATAAGACTATAGTAATTGCAGTAATTAAACTTGGAAAGAAAAGAGTAAAACCCTCAGCACTTTTTGCAAAACTATTAGAAGTAACGCCAAGAAAAACTGCAATCCCTAGAAATAGGTAAGAAGTAGCGAGACTCATTTAATGACATTAAATGAAATCTCGCTAAATTTATATAATTATTTAGGTATTGGAGTAGCGCCTGTTTCCAAGCTTGCTATTTTTCCATCTTTATATTTGTAAACAGCCATTACAGCTTCAACATTACCATCATTAAATGTTACAAAAGAATGATGAACACCGACTTCATCATTTTCGTAAACTATTCTTACTTTATCTTGATTAATGTCACCACTCATGGCCCATTTCATTACGTCAGCTTTAGTTAAAACATTTCCTGACTTATGCATTGTAAATTTAAAATCATCATGCAAAAGTTCGTTCATTGCTGCTTCATCTTTATTTTTCAAAGCAGCGCTATATTTTTCTAATATCGACATTTTTATGCTCCTTGTATTATTATTCCGTTAGAAATTGCGTTATCTAATCGGATTTGTTTAATTGGTTGATATTCTTCTGAATTGTACCACTCCAATGCTTTTTCGTAAGAGGGAAACTTTAATACAATAGTTCTGCTATATTGCCAATTTCCTTCTACAACTTGATTTGTTCCACCTCTAACAATGTACTCTCCACCAAACTTTTCAACAATTGGCTTCACTTTAGTAATATACTCATTGTAGTCTTCTGGATTTGTTACATCAATGTTAAAAATAACAAAACCTGCCTGCATATCTATTCACCTCTGTGAATAGTATTATGAACTGGAAAAATTTGAGGTTCTCCTGGATCAATACCCATTTCTTCTAATATAGGACCTAATTTTTTTCCATGATCTTCAAAAGACTCCATTGTATCGTAAACCACTGAAACCTTCATTTGATCTCCTTCACCAAAGCATACTTCAAAGTCTAATCCTTTGTGAGGATGTATTCCTAGCTCGTATTCTTTTTTTACAATTGCATCATATTGCTCTGCAGTCATAGACTTCGGAGCGTATCTAACCATTATACTCATATTTTTCCTTTTTTAGTATATACTCTAAAGCTTTACCTCTGACATTTCCCATAGCTGAGCACTTTCTATGCATTCTTCATAAATTGCTTTAGCAGTTGGGTTATTTCCAGATACAAACTCTTTCATTCCTGGTTCATTATGAACCGTAACTTTAAACAGCATACCTGTTTTATCTGGTTTCATTGCTCCGATGGTTTTTTCTGGATAGGCAACACTTTTTCTTACACCCATACCCTCATCAGACTGCATCCATCCCATGAAAGTTTCCATTTTACCTTCTTTAAAATTTACTAACGCTAACATCTCTTTTTCCATTTTTATCTCCTTTACTATATTATTCTAAAGTTCCTCTTAATTTTTCAATATCTCCTTTAGAACCTGGTATCAGTTTATATATAAATGAATTACATTCATCATTTCTTTCATTATTAAATGGTTTCCCAATTAATTTGTCTAATTCTTCAATTGTCCCTTTATTAATTTCTTCTTCTTTTACTTTTTCACTTACTAAGTAAGCTCTAACTATTTTGAAAGAAGCATTGGCATATTCAAGTTTTATTGCTTCAATTTTATCAGCATCAATAAATGTAATTGCCGTATAGTGGCCCAAGCATTTTATTGCCTCTTTTTTATCTGCTTCAGAAATGTGCCCACCTGCAAATGCAAAAGTTGAATTAATTAACAAAAAAAAAAATATGATGGCTTGTTTCATATTAATAAAGAGTTTGTACTACTTTTTTAACTCTTTCTTCTCCGTTTGGAATAGTAGAATTTACAAAACTATGACAAGCTTCAGTTTTAGCTTCGTCATATTTTGAACCGTAAAATTTATCTACAGCTTTATTTACCCCATCATCCCATTCTTTTGCAGCAATACCTGTTTCTAAAGCGTATGCTTTAAGAACTTTTACTGAAGCCATCGATTTTTCCTTCATACTGTACTCAAAAGTTTCACCAGAAGGTAAAAAGTAGTTAGCCATATAAATCCCACTACATTCCCAAGCCTTAGATTTATCACTATCAGACATCCCTGCAATTGCAGTTGATGAAAGTAAAGCACTAAATAATAATACCAATGTCGTTTTTCTCATTATTTATCTCTTTTTTTTTATTAATAAGTAAAGTTTCCACTCATTTGATTTAATGAATGAGCCATTCCAGCTTTACCTTTTAAATTTTGTCTACTAGAGAAACCTGTTCCAGAAATTTTTTCATATTTCCCAGTTCCACCAACAATTACAAACTCTCCGGATCCACCTTGGCCTCCAGTTCCTTTACCTTTGTAATTAATGAAAACCTTTTCACCATCCATTAAGTAAAAAGTACACATACCTGTTTCATCATCAAATTTACCTGCAACTAAAGTTAATCCTCCAATACAGTGCATTGTAGACTTATCAAAAATACTTCCCTCTTTATCTGAAAGTCCAGCATTACCATCATAAGTAATACTCATGTTTCCGTTACCAGCATTCATAACATTCATTGCCCAAGACCCAGCTCCAGAAGCATTAAATTTACCTGTTTCAGCTAAAGAGTAGGTTGTTAATAGTGAAATTATTAATGTTAATATTGTTTTTTTCATTTTTACCTCTTATTTGTTGAAATCAAAAACTTCTTCTTTAACCTCAGTAAATTGGTGAGGTTCAAAAAAATCATTCATCTGAGAAAGCTGTTCATTAATAGCATCAGTACTTTCTGCCATCCAATGACAAAACATTGTCATAGTATCACCCGGGGTGAAATATGTCATTTGGCATTTTGCTTTATCACTAGTGGAAGATTTAATCATATCTTCTCTGGACATGCCTCCTGTAACCTCGTTAAATTTGTCTTTCATTTCTTTCGATTTGAAAGTGTGAGTTACCATATAGTATTTCATTTTTTCTCCTTTTTTTGTTGTTTAGTCAGAGCAAATGCTCATTACTGTCGTTTCTTGTTTGTGTCCTGATTGTTCAATTACTTTAGCATTTTCAGGATCTTGCATAAATTTTTGCATTGTATCTGCTGCAGGTGTTTCCATTACGATATGTACTTTATTTGTATTTTCTATTTCATTTCCAACATAAATTGTCTTAATTCCTGCGGCTTCTCTTGCATTAGAATGTTGGTCAAACATTTTTTTCCAATGAACCCAATCATTAACCTCAAAGTTACCAATAATTTTTACCATTATTCGCCCCAAACTGTTGTTTCTTACTTCTTCATTGCATTGAACATGCTAAGTGTATCATCAAAAGTCATCATAACTTTTGTTTTTCCCTCGTCACTCACTTCAAAATAGTGACCAAACATAGTATCCATGTTATCCGCAGTTGCATGAACTCTTGCGAATACTTTATTACCTTCACTTATCATATCTAAAACTTTTAAATGGAAATTTGGCCAAGTAGCTGGGATTTTGGACATTGCAGCCATCATAGCTTGTTTTCCTTTGTGAACTCCAGAAAGTGGATGTACACCTTCTTTGCCTGGAAATGTCCAAACGATTTCATCATCGATTATATCCTTAAAAAAGGTTTCCATATCTCCTGAACTAAATAGTTCATATGCTTTTTTAGTTTGTTCTTTTGCGTCCATTATTTTCCTTTAATTTTTTTTGATTATTACAATTAATTATTTTTAATTTAATACTGTTACACATTCATTAAAACGTCATGCGTCAAATGTGTATATTAAATATGCAAAACCTTCATCAACTCACAATTGAAATTTAATTTATTTTCGCAAAAAATAAAGTATATTCAAAACCTATTTTTGATATTGTTAAAGCATGGTTGAAAAATTTAATGGAGTTTTTAATTTAATTCTTTTTTTAATTCATTTTATAGGCTTTGCTTACTATGGATTTAGATGTGTTTTTCAAACTCAATCTTTTTTAAATCAATATGGCATGGATGCTACAGGTGCCGGTGTAGTTAGATTTTTTGGATCTATTTTTATTGGCTCAACCTTAATGGCAATCTACGTCGGCTTTATAAGACCTAACGGCTTAGAAGCTACTTGGGGCTTCTTTAATGTAATTTTCTTGCAAAACTTATGTGCTTTTATTGTTGGTTTTTATAGTACCAAAATAAATAAACTTGGTCATACAGATAAAACTTCAGATGAAGCAATTTATGCTCCGTTAGTTCTTACAATATTAAGTGGTGTTCTTTGCTACGGATTAGCTGACAAGATTTATATTTAAAACCAACTAGGTACTGGTAATCCTTTTTTCTTCTAAGAACTTTTTATTGAACATTTTAGTAGCGTATTTATCGCTTCTATCACAAAGAATTGTAACGATCGTTTTTCCTGGGCCTAATTCTTTACCCATTCTAATAGCCCCTGCAATATTAATTCCACAGCTAGTTCCTAAGCTCAATCCTTCATTTTGAATTAAATCATAGAGAATTGGTAATGCCTCTTTGTCGTCAATTGAATACGCATCATCTATTTTGGCATCTTTAAAATTTGCTGTTATCCTACTAGATCCAATTCCCTCAGTTATAGAGCCACCTTCAGATTTTAGTTCTCCATTTTTTATATAATTATAAAGAGCAGAGCCTTTTGGATCAGATAAATGAATTTTTATATCTTTATTTTTTTCTTTAAGAGCATTACTAACACCTGAAATTGTTCCACCAGTTCCTGAAGAACACACAAATCCATCAACTTTACCTTCGGTTTGATCCCAAATTTCTTTGCCCGTTCCTTCATAATGGCCTTTTGCATTTGCAGTGTTATCAAATTGGTTAGCCCAAATTACTCCATTATTATTTGTCGGTCTAAGTTCATCAGCTAGCCTTGCTGCGACTTTAACAAAGTTGTTATCATCTTTGTAAGGTTTAGCTGGAACTAATTTTAATTCTGCACCAAGGTTTTTAAGAATATCTTTTTTTTCTTGGGTTTGATTATCATTCATTACAATGATTGTTTTATATCCTAATGAATTTCCTAATAGACCCAGTCCAATTCCAGTATTGCCTGCAGTGCCTTCTACAACTGTTCCACCTTTAGCAATTAATTTTTTCTCTTGGGCATCTTTAATTAAAGCAAGTGCAGCTCGATCTTTAACAGAACCACCAGGATTTAAAAATTCTGCTTTTCCAAAAATATTACAACCAGTAATTTCTGATGCCGCTCTTAATTTTATTAAAGGAGTATTTCCAATCCCTGAAATAAAATCATTTTGAATATCATTCATTATTCTGATTTTTTATCACTATCAGGGGTAATACCATAAGGTTTAAATTCACTATCAGCGAGACCAACATTTTTAGCAGGTATTCCAACCATCACAGCTTTTTCTGGAACATCTTTTGTAATAACAGCATTTGCTCCAATTTTTGCACAACATCCAACAGTCACTGGACCTAATACTTGAGCACCTGAGCCTATAACAACTTCATTTTCAATTGTTGGATGACGTTTAACATTTCTTTGATTATCAGAATTTATACTGGGCGCTATTCCTCCCAAAGTTACCATATGATAAATAGTTACATTATCTCCAATTTCAGATGTCTCTCCAATAACAACTCCCATTCCATGATCAATAAATAAGTTTTTTCCAATTTTAGCTTTAGGATGAATTTCAATACCTGTTAAAAATCTAGAAAATTGCGAAATGATTCTTGCAATCAAATCAAATTTTGCGGTACTAAAAAAATTTGCCAGTCTGTGAAAAAAAACTGCCTTTACACCTGGATACGTGAGAATTAAACTTAATTTTGACTTTGCTGCAGGATCGCGGTCAATTATTGATTGTAAAAAGTTATTCATATTTATGATAGTTGAATTTTAAATTACACGTTATATAGTGATTAAATTTAGTAATTAAAGGATAATTTATGTACAAAAACACTAACTGCTTTCATTTAGCTATTCCATGTGGAGATTTAGAAACAGCAAAAAAATTTTACAGTGAAACTTTAGGATGTAGATTAGATAATTCAGCTCAGGAATGGGCAGATGTTGATTTTTGGGGAAATGAATTAACTCTTCACAAAAGTGAGCACAAATTAGATAGTGAAAGACATGATGTAGATATGGGCAATGTTTCCGTTCCTCATTTTGGAGTACATTTATCCAGAAAAGATTTTGATAGTTTAAAACAAAGATTAAAAGATAGTGGAACAAAATATTATGACGAACCTTATTTGAGATTTAAGGGGACAAAATATGAGCAAGAAACTTTCTTTGTTAAAGATCCAAACGAAAATATTTTAGAAATCAAAACACTTACAGCAAATTCAGAATAATTATTTTTTAATAATTATTTTTAATGGAATTTCTATTACTGGGTTTTTTTACAAGTCTAAGCCTAATTTTAGCCATTGGAGCCCAAAATATATTTGTTATAGAGCAGGGCTTAAAAAAACAATATATATTTTTGGT
>CACIYQ010000017.1 GCA_902590915.1 uncultured Pelagibacteraceae bacterium | reverse complement strand
GTATGCAATAGTTGAGTCTGTAAATCTATCAATAAGAATAACTTTTTTATTATAATTTTTTTTAATTAAGCTTATATTCTCACTTCTTGATGATAAAAATAACAATAGATCCGTATTTTTATTAAAATTGGATTTATTATTTAACATTAGTTTTCTTATTTTCTCAGAATTTTGACTGCCACCAGGTTCTCTTATTTTGACAAAGCTTATTTTTTTTTGTTTTAAATACTTTGCAACTGACGCTAAATGGAAACTTTTTCCACTGCCCTCTATTCCTTCAAAAACTATTATGGGTTTTTTAGACATCACCCCAGATTAGATAATTTATTGATTTGATTAGTCTGGATATAAAATTTACTTTTTTGACCTCTCTAGACGACAAAAGATCATACTCTCCTACCAATTCTTGGTCGTATACTACTCTTAAAGTTGCTATTTTCTGATCTTTTTGAATTGGAGCTTCTATTGGACCTTCATATTTAACAGACACCTTAAGTAATTTTTTTTTAGCTTTTTTTATAGTTTTGTAAATATCCTGATTTGGGTAAGCATCGACTGAATCTTGTTTACCTAGCCATACGCTTATTTTTTGGAAAGGTTCATTTGATTTTGCTATTTCAACTAAATCGTAGTTAGTTAAGCCATATGTTAAAAGCTTTGCACTCTCCTTAGATCTTGTATTTTTCGTGTTAAAACCACTTCCTACTGCTATTAGTCTTCTGCCATTTCTCTCAATCGATGATGCTAAAGAATATTTTTCAACAGCAAGATATCCTGTTTTAATCCCATCTGCTCCTAGATTTTTATATAAGAGAGGATTTCTATTACCTTGGGTAATTGGATCACCTCCAGTACGATTCCAAGTAAATTCTTTTTCAGCAAACATTTTGTAAAACTCAGGGTGTTTTTCAATTAAATATCTAGACATAATCATTATATCTCTGACAGTAGAATAATTATCAGGATCATTTATCCCTGAAGAATTTGAAAAATTTGTATTTTCCATTCCGATCTCTCTTGCTTTTGCAGTCATCAACATAGCAAACTCCTCCTCGGTGCCAGCTATACCCTCAGCTAAAGCAATACAAGCATCATTACCAGAGGCAACAATAATTCCTTTCAGTAAATTTTCCACAGAAACTTGATCTCCTACCATAATAAACATAGATGAATAGCCAGCGGTAGACAATCTCCAAGCCTTTTCAGAAATAATAAATTTTTCATCTAAACTCAAATCTCCCGATTTAATAAGATCAAAAGCTATAATGGAGGTCATGATTTTCGTCATTGATGCTGGATAAATGGATCTATCAGGTTCTTTTTGATATAAAATTTCTCCCGAATAAAAATCCTGTAGTATTGCGGTTCTTGCTTTTATCTCAAAATTAGCATGAGAGACTGAAAATATAACATAATTAAGGAATATATAAATTATTATTTTTTTAAGCATCTTTTAAAATTTCTAAGTTTTCAAATTCTAATAATTTTATTTCATTAAATGATTTTTCAAGTTTTTTTATATCACTAAATGGTCCTAATAATACCCTATATTTTGTTTCCGATAGTTTTTTTATTAGTGGGTTTGTAAAGTTAGTCTCTTTTTTAATTCTTAAGATCATATTTTCTGCTGAGTCTTTATAATAAAAATCAGCAATCTTTATTGAATATGAAAATTTAGATTTCTTAACTTTGTTTTTTTTACTTTGGTCACTACCTAAATTATCTATTTTAATACCATCTACAGGTGCTTTTTCAGCTACTTTTTTCTCTGCGTCGAAAGTTTTTGCTTTTTTTGCAATAAATGTAGAGTTTTCTGAAATAAGTACTAGATCAATATAGGGTTCATTTAAATCAATTGATAATTCATTTGCAATTCTTTTGGTTATAACTGAGTTATAAAAGTCAGAAAATTTAATATTATTTGAAATAACTTTTGCAATAATTGTCTTATCATTTACTGGATTAGTAATTTTTACAAAAGAATTTTTTTTAATTTTTTTGTGAAAAATAACTAAAGCTCTATTATCAATTTTTTGGGATATTTTTTTTTCTTTCTTAAGCTGTTCATCATAAATTAAAGTAAAACCAGTGTTGCTATATTTTTGATTGTAAGAGTATTTTATTGATTTTTTATCATTCTCTAATTGTTGACATGCAGTTAAAAAAAAAATTAAAAATATAACTAATAATTTACTTAATTTCATTTTTAAATTTTTCTTTCAAAGTACATACAGCTAGTGCAAATCTTAATGATCTATTCCATTGTAATATAATTTCATAATTATCGAAAACAATAAATGCTGGTTTCAATGTGTCAGCATCAGGTACAATATCTTTATCTGGTGTAATTATAGCTACCATATGATTTTCATATTTATTTTTAATATCATCTATATTCATAATAAACTCACTTAAAGATTTTAATTTTTGTTTGTGATGGAGTTCCTTTGCAGAAACATTCAAATATTTTTTAGGTATATCATTTGATAAATTAACCTTTAAAAAACAGGGTTGATTAGCCTTCCATCCAATTTGATTTAAATAATTTCCAGCTGATGCATACGCATCTACATTATTTTTAAGGTCAATAAATCCGTTATTATCATAATCTATTGCATAGTTTTTCATTGTCGAAGGCATAAATTGAAAAAAACCAAATGCGCCAGCCCAAGATCCAAAAAGTGTTTCATAGTCAACTTGCTGCTTTTCAATTAGATTTAAAAGTATTAATAGTTCATTTGTGAAAAACTCAGATCTTCTTTGATCAAAACTTAATGTGGCAAGAGAAGATAAGATATCCATTTTTCCAACATAAGTACCAAAATTTGTTTCAATACCCATTAATGATAACAGTAATTCCTGTTCTACATTAAATTCATTTTGTATTGATTTAATTAAATTTGAATTTTCTTTATAAAAAGACAATCCTTTTGAAACTTTTTTATCAGAGGCTCTTTTTGAAATATATGTTTTCGTATCCTCATAAAATTCAGGTTGAAACCTGTCATATTCAATCACATCAGAAAGGAATTTGGTATTAGACATAACTTTATCAAAAATTTTTTCAGAAATGTTGTTTGAAAGTGCTACTTTTTTGAAATCCTTTTTCCAATTTTCAAACTCGATATTAATATCAGCATAAACATTTATATTAACATTAAGTATAAAAATTAATAAGTACTTAGTTATTTTCATGTAAATCTTTCAAATATACAATTACAGCAATCCAAATAAAAATAAAACTGACTAATTTATTCAATGAAAAAACTTCTTCATAATAAAAAAAACCAAGTAAAAATTGCAAAGTTGGAGTTATGTAAAAAATCATACCGGTAGGACCTAGACCACATAACTCGACACCTCTTACATATAAAAATAATGGAATTACTGTCATCGGTCCTGCTAAAAAGATTAAAAGCATAATTGAGGAGTTCTCCATTTTAAAATCATTAAACCCATTTACTGATATTAAATAAAATACAACAATTGCAAATGGTAAAATAAATAAACTTTCTATTAATAAACCAACATCTGTATCGACATTAATTTTTTTTCTGAACAAATTGTAAAATCCCCAGCTAAAAGCAACCACTAATCCAAGCCAGGGTAAGGAATTGTAATTCATTATTAATAGATAAAGTATAGATATTATAACTAATACAATTGAAAAAATTCTTTTTATGTTAAGAACTTCTTTAAAAAAAATATAACCTAACATCACGCTAAGAATTGGCATTATGAAATATCCAAAACTTGCATCAATTATTCTATTAGTAGCTATGGCATAAATCCAAGCTGCCCAATTAACAAAAATTAAGCTACCTGAAAAAAAAAGATAAATTAAATTTTTTTTACTTCTTATGATTTCAAAAAAAATATGCCATTTTGAAAAAAAAAAAGTAGTTATTATTAATGTTACAGTTGACCAAAGACATCTATGAACAACTAGTTCTATGTGTCCAATATAAGTAATGGATTTAAAATAAATAACACCAATAAATCCCCACCAAAACGAACCAGAACCTGCCAGTAATAGCCCTTTATTGAATTCATTATTCATAACATTTATGGAATAATTCGTTAATTGTTTTATTAAACCATTTTATGGTTGAATTAAATAATTATAATTATAAAACCTTGCTCTCGGAGAGATGGCTGAGCGGTTGAAAGCACCGGTCTTGAAAACCGGCAAAGGGGCAACTCTTTCCTGGGTTCGAATCCCAGTCTCTCCGCCATTTTTTAATATTTAAAATTTTTAAAAAGTAAATTTACCTTATTATTTTCTATTTCAATATCTGTCTCCACACCTGTGTAGAAATTATATAAATTTGTGTCGTCTATATTAAGTAGTCTTTCTAAATCAACTAAATCTTCATAGGATAAATTATTAATATTTTTTTTTGTAAATGCACCTAAAAGTTTGTCCATTTCTTTAGTGCCACGGTAATTTGATCTGTAAATTATTTTTTTTCTTAATTCATCTATGTTGATAGTCATTATTAGAATATATTAATTTAATATGGATATTGAAAGAAATTATAAATATTTATTATCAGATTTAAAAGTTTTAAAAGGAGTTGGTGTCAAAACAACAAACTTACTTAAAAAGAAAAATATTAATACTTTATTTGATCTTTTGTGGAAACTTCCTAAATCTTATACTGATAGAAGTTTTTCATCAAAGATAAAAGATCTTAAAATTGGTGAAAATCAAACCGTAACTGTTACTCCTAATAAGTATGTATTTCCTAGAATACGAAACCTACCTAACAGAGTTACTTGTGCAGACGACACTGGAAATTTAGACTGTGTTTTTTTTAATAGTTATGAGGGATATGTAAAAAAAATTCTTCCACTAGGTAAAGATGTTACGATAAGTGGAAAAATCAGTTACTTTAAAAACAGGTATCAATTAACAAACCCAAAATATATATCTGAAAACTCCTCATTAATAAGGCAAGTACATAATAAGTATCCTTTAACGGAAGGAATATCAGAGAAAGTTTATAATAAAATAATCAATCAACTAATTAATAAACTACCTATATTAGATGAATGGCATTCTAATGAAATTATTAACAAATTTGGAAATTTAAGCTGGAATAATTCCATTATAGAACTTCATAAAGCAGAAAATATAGGAAAATATAATGAAAATTTTTATAAAAGACTTGCTTTTGACGAAATATTTTCAACATTTTTAGTAAATTCTGAAATAAGAAAAAAGATAAAAAAAATAAAAAAAAAAAGAAAAAAAATTAATTTCAGTTTACAAGAAGCTTTAATAAATAAATTAAGTTTTTCTCTAACTAATGACCAAGTTAATTCACTTAAACAAATAAATAAAGATTTAAGTACATCTACAAAAATGTTTAGGCTTTTGCAAGGTGATGTTGGAAGTGGTAAAACAATTGTAGCTCTTTTATCAGCATACAATACTATAAACTCTGGGTATCAAGTTGCTTTTATGGCCCCTACTGAAATATTAGCACGTCAACATTATAATTTAGCAAAAGAAATTTTTCCAAAAAATAAGAAACTAGAATTAATTTCAGGAAAATCTGATTATAAAAATAAAAGAAAAATTTTAGATAAGTTAAAATATAAAGAAATAGATATTATTTTTGGAACACATGCAATATTCCAAAAAAAAGTAAATTTTAAAAAACTTGGTTTAATAATTATTGATGAACAACATAAGTTTGGTGTAAATCAAAGAAAAAAGCTTTCTGATAAAGGTGGTGAGGATTGTGATGTTTTATTAATGACGGCTACCCCGATACCAAGAACTTTAACCATGACAATGTATGGTGATATGGATTTATCGATAATAAAAGAAAAACCTAAATCTAGAAAGCCAATTAAAACCTATAGTAAATTAGAGAGTAAAATTGATGATGTTCTCAAATTTATTCAAAAAGAAATAAATTACGGAAATCAAATTTTTTGGGTATGCCCTCTAATAGAAGAGTCTAAAAAATTAGACCATACCGCTGCAGTTAATAAATTTGAATTTTTAAAAAATTTATTTCCAAATCAAGTCTTATTATTACATGGAAAAACCGAAATAAATAAAAAGGAGAGAATACTAAATAATTTTCAAAAGAATAAGTTTAAAATTTTAGTTTCAACAACAATTATTGAGGTTGGAATAGACTTTCCAAATGCAAATGTGATAATTATAGAAAATGCAAATAAATTTGGGTTGTCTCAACTTCATCAACTAAGAGGTCGTGTTGGTCGAGGAGATAAGGAATCCACATGTATTTTGATGTTTAAAACAAATTTATCTGAAAATGCAAAAAAAAGAATTAATATATTAAAACAAACCAATGATGGTTTTTTAATATCTGAAGAAGATATGAAAATTAGAGGTTTTGGTGACATACTTGGTTTTAAACAGAGTGGGATTAAAAATTTTAAATTAGCGGACCCTATTCATAACAGTGACCTTTTTTTACTAGCCGAAAAAGAAATTAAAAGAATTGAAAATTATAATGAAGATATAAGTAAATTTAAACCACTGATAAAACTATATGATAGAGCGGATATTATTAACGATATTGCTTAAGATTTTGAAGAAGTCCCTGCAGAGACTATAAATTTTGAAGCCTCTTCAAATGACATATTTAAATAAATTACATCTTCAATTGGAAACATAAGTAAAAATCCACTTGTTGGATTTGGAGTTGTTGGCACAAATACATTAATTAGTTTTTTATTAGTTTTTTGAGCCATCTCTCCATTATTTTCTTTTGTGGCAAATCCAACTGCCCAAACTCCTTTTCTAGGGTATTCAATTAATACCACACTTTTTTGACTGTCATCTTTTTTAGAAAATGTTTCAGTCATTTGAACTATTGCTGAATAAACTGTTCTTAAAAATGGAATTCTTTTGAACAAATCATCAATTAATTTTAAAATTCTTCTTCCAAAAAAAGATAATGATAAACCACCTACAAACGTTATAAATATAATTGAAATTATTATTTCAACACCAGGTATATTAAATGGTAAATAACTATTAGGG
>CACIYQ010000016.1 GCA_902590915.1 uncultured Pelagibacteraceae bacterium | reverse complement strand
AACTAAATGAAGAATTTGATAAAAAATCAAATTATAGAAAAATTGATTATAGTTCAAAATTAGCTAGTCAAATAAAAAATGAAGTAAAGATTTCAAATAATTTTATTAAAAAATATTTATTTAAAGAGCTAACAATAAATATCAAAAAATTTTTAGCAAATGAACAAATTAAAAATATAAAAGAAGTAAAAATACTTAATCTTTGGGTTGTTCGACAGTTTAGGGGTGAGTATAACCCTATCCATTATCATAATGGCGATTTGTCTGGAGTTGGATATTTAACTTTGCCAAAAAATATGACAAAAAACAATTTAGTTAAAAATAAAAAACTTAAAACCAATGGAACAATTGACTTTATAAATGGACAAAAAGCGTTTCTTAGTAATAGTATTTATAATCTAATTCCAAAAATTGGAGACTTAATAATATTTCCAAACTATCTGATGCATACCGCATATCCATTTAACATAAATGGTGAAAGACGATCATTTTCTTTTAATGTAAAAATTATTTTTAAAAAATAAATGGATACTAATTTTTTTAAAAATATTAAAATTTTGGATGGTGGTATGGGGCAACAACTATTGGCCAAAGGATTAATTTCGAAAGGCACATTGTGGTCTGCCAGTGCTAATTTAGATAAAAAATTTCATGATCTGGTTGTTGACGTACACTTATCATTTATAAATGCTGGATCTGAGGTGATCCTTACCAATACTTTTTCGGCAAGAAGAATCAGATTAATACAAAATAAAGTTGATAAAGATTTTGTATATATAAACGAACAAGCTTGTTTATTATCAATTAAAGCAAAGGAAAAATCTGGAAAAGATGTTTTAATTGCTGGTAGCTTACCATGTCAAAATGATACTTATGTAGAAGATCAAAGAGATAGCAAAGAATTAGAAAAAGCTTTTTATGAACAAGCTGAGGTTATTGCTCCATATGTAGATTTTTTTTATTTAGATGTTGTTTCAAGTGGAAGAGAAATAGACATAGCATCAAACGTTGCAGTCAAATTAAATAAACCTGTTCTTTTGGGTATTCATGTTAAAAAAAATAACTTACTCCCCTCAAATGAAACTATCACTGAAGTCTTGAATAAATATAGAAGTAATAATTGGCTAGGAGTAATTACAGCATGCGTTTCTCCAAAAATTGCTGAGGAGTGCACCTCTGAAATTAAAAAGTTAGATATCCCTTTTGGGTTTAAAGTCAACCTTTGGAAAGTGGAAGAACCGACTCCAGTTCAAACTTTTAATAAGGCTAAACCTGATGAAATAGGTACTAATCCTAATGTTACTCTTGGGAAAAGAGACAACAATTCAGCTAAAAAATTCTATGATTTTTCGAAAAGACTTGTTGAACAAGGGGCAACAATTCTCGGTGGATGTTGCGAAACAACACCAGAGGATATTAGAGAAATTGCTAAACTAAGATAATTTTTTTTTATCAGCTCTTCGAACAAAATAAATACCTATACAAACTGCAGTCAAAGAAATTAAGACTTTAATTGTTATTAACTCTTTTAAGAATATGTATCCTAGAATTGTTCCAAAAATTGGTATTAAATAAGATACCTGGGATTGAAAAATCAAACCATTATCTTTTAGTATTTTAAACCTTAATAGCCATGCAATTCCTGTAGGGACAATACCTAGATAAATTACAGATATTAATGAGTCTGTTCTTGGCACTACCTGCCACGGTTGTTCAATAAATGATACCAATGGTATTAAAATAATTGTTGCCCAGATTAATATAGAACCTGTCACATTTTCATTTTTTTCTTACTAATTTTTAAAGTTAATACACCACCAATAACATAACATGTTGAACCCAACAAAATTAATAAAGCTGAAATAAAATTATTTTGATCAATTAAAAGATTGTCTGAAAATAAAAAAATTATTCCAGAAAAACCGATTAAAATTCCAAAAGTTTTAACTAAATTAAATTTTTCATTTTTTGTATAAAAATGACCTAGTATAGTAGAACTCAGTGGTGTTGTTGACATTAAGATTGCAGCAAGATTACTTTGAACAGATTTTACTCCATATGCAATTAAAAAGAATGGTGCAACCAAATTTATAAAACCAATCATAGCAAACCAATGCCAATCTTTAGAAAAAGCCTCAATTTTTATTTCTTTATAGTAGCAAAGAAGTAGAACTGGAATTGCTCCAAAAAATACTCGTAGGAAAGCGATTGTAACTGGACCAAATGAATAAGTTGCTATTTTTATATTAAAAAATGCGGATGCCCATATTAAAGATAATATGACTAGTAAAGTATAATCAATTATTTTTGGTTGTCTCATTCAGTTAGATCATCTATTTCTGCATCAGTTAATCTTTTTAATTCCACATAGCTAATTCCAAAAACTGCATTAGGATGGCCTGCAGCAGCAAAAACTTTGGAAAATCTTCCTAACTTTTCATCTATAAACATTTTAATTTTAACTAAATGACCGATGGGAGACACTCCACCAATTGTATAACCATTAATAAGTTTGACCTCTTCTGGTTTTGCCATTGATACGTCTTTTTCATTCAATTTTTTTTTTAATTTATTTAGAGAACATCTTTTATCTCCAGATACCAAACAAAGACAAAATGTTTTGCCAGTTTTGAAAAGCAAGCTTTTAACAATTGCTCCCACATTGCAACCTAAAGCTGCAGCCGCATCATTTGCTGTTCTTCCTGTATCCTCTAAAATTATAACTTTTAAATTTGGGTCAAATTCTTTAAGAATTTTTTCTGCTCTTTTAACGGGTTCTTTATTTAATATGGAGTTCACTTATATAAATTAACGATTAATAATATTGATTAAATACACTACTTATGTGAAAATTGCATAAGTGTTATTTATTAAATAAGCAATATTTAGAGTGGTTTATTTGGTAATTAATGCTCTAAAATTTACACAGGAGACATAATGAGTGCAGCAAATGTATTAAAGTTTATCAAGGAAAAAGAGGCAGAATTTGTAGATTTAAGATTTACAGATCCTCGAGGAAAGCTTCAACATTTAACTATGGATGTAACAGTTGTGGATGAAGGTATGTTAAATGAAGGTGTTTTTTTTGATGGATCATCTATAGCTGGTTGGAAAGCAATCAACGAGTCAGACATGATTTTAAAACCGGATACATCAAGAATGTTTATGGATCCTTTTACATCACACAATACTGTTGTGATATTTTGTGATATTTTAGATGCTGTTAAGAAAACTCCTTATGAAAGAGATCCACGTGGTGTAGCAAAAAAAGCTGAGGCTTATTTGAAAGAGTCTGGCATTGGAGATAAAGCTTTTTTTGGACCAGAACCCGAATTTTTTGTTTTTGATGATGTTAAAATTAAAAATGATATGAATGATTGTGGCTTTGTAATCGATAGTAAGGAAGGCCCTTATAATTCAGGTAAAGAATATGAAAATGGAAACATGGGTCATAGACCAGGTATTAAAGGAGGTTACTTTCCTGTACCACCTGTAGATAGTGAGCAGGATATGAGAGGTGAATATCTTAAAAATTTAAAAGAAGTAGGTATCAAAGTTGAAAAACATCACCATGAGGTAGCTCCAAGTCAACATGAACTTGGAATGTATTTTGGAACTTTAGTAGATCAAGCTGATAATGTTCAACTGTACAAATATGTAGTTCAAATGGTCACGCATTCTTTTGGTAAAACAGCAACCTTTATGCCTAAACCTGTAGCTGGAGACAATGGATCAGGAATGCATACACACCAATCAATTTGGAAAGGTGATACACCTGTATTTTCTGGGGATGGTTACGCAGGATTATCAGAGACTGCACTACATTATATAGGTGGTATACTAAAACATGCAAAAGCAATAAATGCTTTTGCTAATGCAACAACAAATAGTTATAAGAGATTAATTCCAGGGTTTGAAGCACCAGTCCTTCTTGCTTATTCTGCAAGAAATAGATCAGCTTCATGTCGTATACCAATTACTTTAAGCAAAAAAGGTGCTAGATGTGAGATTAGATTTCCTGATGCTTCGGGTAATCCATATTTAACTTTTGCAGCAATGTTGATGGCTGGCATTGATGGTATTAAAAATAAAATACATCCAGGCGATTCTTTTGATAAAGATTTATATGAATTACCACCTGAAGAAGTTAAATCTATCCCTACAGTTTGTGGCTCATTAAGAGAAGCAATGGAAAATTTAGATAAAGATAGAGAATTTTTAACACAAGGTGGTGTATTTACCGACGATCAAATTGATGCTTATATTGCTTTGAAATTTGATGAAATACACAAGTTTGAACATGCACCTCATCCTGTAGAGTTTGAGATGTACTATAGCTGCTAACAGATTTAATTACTGTTTTGTTGTAGCTATACTATTCTTGTTCATACCCTTTTTTAGAACGTAATTCTGTGTGCCATTAGCACCAGTATCCACTTCTTTTCTAAGATCTTTAAAAAATGATTTCTCTTTTAAAGAATTTTTTAAGTTTTTAACAAGATTTTTAAACTCAAATGTATTCATTACAAAGCCTTATCTCAAATATGCAAAAAATGCAAATCTGATATGCTCAAAATGGGACTGTTGACCTATGATGTTTTAAATGACTCACCGCAGCCACAACGCTCGGTTTCATTAGGATTATTAAAAACAAAAGTTGAGGATAACTCCTCTTTCTTATAATCCATTTCAGTTCCTAAAAGATACATAATAGCAGCAGAGTCTACGAATACCTTTACACCCTTGTCTTCAATTATTTCATCATTTGGATTAAGTTCTTTTGTATATTCCATAACATAAGACATCCCTGCACAACCACCAGATTTAACAGATACTCTTACTCCAAGAAAATCTTTTTCTGCATCAGCCATTATCTCTTTAATTCTAGATGCAGCGTTATCACTTAATTTAATTATTTGAGACATTATAAATTCAATTCCAATTTGGCTGCCTCTGACATCATGTCTTTGGTCCATGGTGGATCCCATACTAATTCTAAATCAACCTCTTCAATCCCCTCTACTTGCATTGCCCCTTCTTTAACTTCTTTAGGTAAACTTTCTGCTACTGGGCAATTTGGTGTTGTCAAAGTCATTTTAATTTTGACAGAATTATCATTTTCAACTTTTATATCATAAATTAAACCTAATTCATAAATATTAACAGGTAGCTCAGGATCATAAATTTTTCTTATTTCCTTTATGATTAATTCTTTCTTAGACATAATTAATTCTCTGTTTTTACTTCTTCTTTTTTATCCTCAAATGCTGAAACCAATGTATGCCATGAGAGTGTAGCGCACTTCACTCTCATTGGATATTGTTTAACACCTGACAAACACATTAATTTAGTTTTTTCATCATCTTGTAAATATTCTGATTTTAATTCTGGATTTTCTTTAATCATTCCTAAAAAATCTTCGACAATTTCTTTAGCTTCGTTTTCATTTTTACCTTTAATTAAATCTGTCATAATTGAAGCTGAAGCCATTGAGATAGCACAACCACTTCCTTCAAATGAAATATCTTCCACTATTTTTTGACCATTTAATTTTAAATAAACGTGAACATTGTCTCCACATAAAGGATTGTTACCTTTTGCATTTTTATTAAAGTCATCTGTCTTACCAAGATTTCTTGGATTTTTACCATGCTCTAATATAATTTCTTGATATAATTCTTTTAAATTCATTTTAAATTAAATATTTTTTTGCAGTTATTAATTGAGTCATTTAATTTATCTAGATCATCTTTGGTATTATAAATTCCAACAGAGGCTCTTGCACTTGCAGGTATATTTAATTTGTCATGTAAAATTTGACAACAGTGATGTCCTGCTCTTATTGCTACTCCATCTTCATCAAGTATAGTTGCGATATCATGTGGATGAACTCCTTTTAAAGTAAAAGATAAAACTCCACCTTTATTTTTTGGACTACCAATCAATTTAACAGAATTGTTTTTTTGTAATAATTCTTGTCCATATTCAACTAAATCAGCTTCGTGATGCATAATATTTTCTATACCAATACTTTCCATAAACTTAATCGATTCATCAAAGGCAATAACTTGAGCAGTTGCCATTGTTCCAGCTTCATATTTATTTGGTAATTCACCATAAGATATACTATCTTTTTTAACTTCTCTGATCATTCCTCCTCCACCTTGATATGGAGGTAGTTCCTCTAACCACTTTTTTTTACCGTATAAAACACCAAGTCCTGTTGGTCCGTACATTTTGTGACATGATATTGCATAAAAATCACAATCGAGATCTTGCATATCAAGTTTAAGATGTGGCGCACCCTGACAACCATCAATAACAACAATTATTCCTTTTGAATGTGCTAGATCAGTTATTTCTTTAACAGGTAGTATTGCACCTGTAACATTTGATAAATGTGTAATTGCTATCACTTTAGTTTTAGGTGTTATTTTTTTTTCAATTTCCTCTAAAGTAACTTCACCATCGTCATTCATTTCTGCAAAATTAATTTTGATATTTTTTGATTTTCTTAAAAAATGCCATGGAACATAGTTTGAATGATGCTCAAGTTCAGTGATTAAAATTTCATCTCCTTCGTTTAAATAATTTTGTCCCAAGATATTTGCAACTAAATTTAATGCTTCGGTTGCACCCTTTGTAAAAACTATTTCATTTTTATCTTTAGCGTTAATATATTTTTGAACAGAGGATCTTGTATTTTCGTACAAATTAGTAGCTGCAACTGCAAGATAGTGAACACTTCTTCCAACATTTGAAAACTGTTTAGTATAAAATTCATTAATTCTATCTGCAACAACTTTAGGTTTTTGAGAAGAGTTTGCACTATCAAGGTAAACTAGATCATTATTCTGAATTTTTTCGTCAAATATTGGAAATTCTTTTTTTATATTTTCTATTTTCATTCTTTTATTCCAATCATATTTTTAATTAGATTTCTGATTTCTGAGTCTGTAATTTTTTCTACTACATCAAGTAAAAAACCATTAATTAAAAGTTCCCTCGCTTGATTGTAATTCAACCCTCTAGACATTAAATAAAATATAGAGTCTTCGTTAAGACTTCCTGAGGCTGAACCATGTGAACATTTTACATCATCTGCATAAATTTCTAATTCAGGCTTAGCATTAAATTCTGAGTCTTTATTTAGTAATATTGC
>CACIYQ010000015.1 GCA_902590915.1 uncultured Pelagibacteraceae bacterium | reverse complement strand
TGCATTTTCTTTTAAATTAAAGTCATAAAAAATATTAAAAAAATTTTTTTCTGACGTATCATTAAATAAGTCAATCAATCTTAAGGAACTATCTTTTTCCAATTCAAAATCTAATCTTAAATTAATATTTTTGGACCAAATTTTGGAATTAGATGTATGGTAAATAATAAGCGGTTTTACTAGCTGATATCCCTTTTTAATGACTATTTTAAAGGATTTATTGGTGAGTGCATTATTTAAATCAGATAAAGAATTATTGTTATCAAATTTATTAATAGTTTCTGACTGATCAATTATTTCTATTTGTTCTTTTTTTTCATAATCAAAATCAATTTTTTCAATTCTGCCGTTTATAAATACTATTTTATTATGTTCTAATCCATCAACGAATTCAGAGGTATCAACTTTGTTAGTATATGTATAATCGTTATAAAAACTTAATTCCCCGATATTTTTTTTAATTATCTGATTAAGATCTGAGAATTTCCAATCTTCCTCTTTTCTATTAGGAAAACCTTTATTTAAAAAATTATCTAAAGAAAATTTTTTTATTTCAATATCTTTTTGGGATAAATTTAAATTTTTAATAGTATTATCAAAATCTTTTTGTAATTGTTCTTTCATCTAATTAAAACTTTCATATCCTTTTCTTTCTAATTCTAGAGCCAGATCTGGACCACCAGATTTAACAATCTTTCCATTCATTAAAACATGTACATAGTCAGGCTTAATATAATCAAGTAATCTTTGGTAATGTGTGATTATTAAAAATGAGTTTTTTTCGTTTCTTAAAGTATTTACTCCATCTGCAACAATTCTTAAAGCATCTATGTCTAACCCTGAGTCTGTTTCATCAAGAATTGAAAGTTTTGGAGACAACATTGACATTTGTAAAATTTCGTTTTTCTTTTTTTCTCCTCCAGAGAAACCAACATTTAGTTGTCTATTTAACTTTTCCTCATCAAATTTAAGTTCTTTAGACTTTTCTTTAACTAATTTAAGGAATTCTATTGCATCAAGTTCTTTTTCACCTCTTGCTTTTCTAACTGCATTTAATGAAGTTTTTAAGAATATATTTGTGTTTACTCCAGGAATTTCCAATGGATATTGAAAAGCTAAAAAGATACCTTTATGAGCTCTTTCCTCTGTTTCAAGTTCAAATAAATCTTTTTCCTCGAAAAGAACTTCACCAGAAACCTCATATCCTTTCTTTCCTGATAAGATATTTGATAATGTGCTTTTACCTGATCCGTTTGGACCCATTATAGCGTGAACTTCACCTGGATTAACGTTTAATGAAAATCCTTTTAAAATTTCCTTATTCTCTATTTTCGCATTTAATTTTTGTATTTTTAACATTAGCCAACACTTCCCTCTAGACTGATTCCTACCAGCTTTTGTGCTTCAACAGCAAATTCCATTGGTAATTGCTGCAATACTTCTTTACAAAATCCATTTACAATTAATCCGACTGCTTCCTCAGCATTAAGTCCTCTTTGTTGACAATAATACAATTGTTCCTCACTTATTTTAGAAGTAGTAGCTTCATGAGCTATATTTGAATCTGAATTTTTATTTTTTATGTAAGGTACTGTGTGAGCACCACATTTGTTACCCATCAATAAAGAATCACATTGTGTATAATTGTTTGAATTTGTGGCTTTCGAGGAAATATCAACCAATCCCCTATAAGTCATATCTGAAAAGCCAGCACTAATTCCCTTAGATATAATTTTACTTTTTGTATTTTTTCCTAAATGGATCATTTTAGTACCTGTGTCAGCTTTTTGATGATTATTAGTAATAGCTATTGAATAAAATTCCCCAACAGAATTATCACCTTTCAAAATGCAACTAGGATATTTCCAAGTGATTGCTGATCCAGTTTCAACTTGTGTCCAGGATATTTTAGAATTCTTACCTTTGCATAAACCTCTTTTAGTTACAAAGTTGTATATACCACCTTTGCCATCTTTATCTCCTGGATACCAATTTTGAACTGTTGAATATTTAATTTCAGCATCATCAAGAGCGACTAATTCAACATTTGCAGCATGCAATTGATTTTCATCTCTCATAGGAGCTGTACAACCTTCTAAATAACTAACGTAACTTCCTTTATCCGCAATAATTAAGGTTCTTTCAAATTGACCTGTATTGGATGCATTTATTCTAAAATAAGTTGAAAGTTCCATAGGACATCTAACACCTTCTGGAATGTATACAAATGAACCGTCTGTAAAAACTGCTGAATTTAAAGTTGCAAAAAAATGATCAGTCAATGGAATTACAGAACCTAAATATTTTTTAACTAATTCTGGATGATTTTGGATTGCCTCTGAAATCGGACAAAAAATTATTCCTTGTTTTATTAATTCTTCTCTAAAAGTTGTTGCAACTGAAACTGAGTCAAAAACTGCATCAACTGCAATACCATTTAATCTTGCTTGTTCTTGAAGAGGGATACCTAACTTTTTATAGGTCTCTAAAAGTTTAGGATCTAATTCATCTAAACTTTTTGGTTTATTATCCATGCTTTTGGGTGCGGAATAATAATATAAATCTTGATAATCAATATTTGGATATTTTGGTTTTTGCCAATCTGGTTCTTTTAATTGTTTGAACCTTTCATAAGCTTTTAATCTAAATTCAAGCATCCATTGTGGTTCTTTTTTAATTTTAGAAATAAATTTAATTACCTCTTCATTTAAACCCTTTGGTGCTCTTGTATTTTCAATATCAGTCGAGAAACCATATTTATAATCTTTTAACTTATCTATTTCTTTCTGTCTATTTTGCATATTAATTAATCTGTTCTGAATTATTTTTTAATAAATCTTCTAAACTTTTTTTTTCAAAAAAACTGTTAATATGAGTTTCTAATTCATCCCAAAGGTTATGGGTTACACATTTAGTTGCTTTTCCATTACAGCCCTTTTTTGACTCTTTTTTACATTGAACAGTTTTTACTTTTTCATCAACAGCATTAAAAATATTAGTAAGTTTTATTTCATTTGGTTTCTTTGACAAAACATATCCACCTAGAGTACCTCTTGTACTTTTGACAATTTGATTTTTTTTTAGTTTTGAAAAAATTTGCTCTAAATAGTCTAAGGAAATTCCTTGTCTTAATGAAATATCTCTTAATGACACTGGATTAATTGTGTCGAACCTTGCTAGATCAACTAATGCCATTACGGCATATCTACCTTTTGATGTTAATTTCATTTTACCCTTTATATTGTAGCCTTTTTATACATACCTGACTAATTTGGTCAAGTTTAGACTTATAAAAAAAACTAACATTTTGTCGCTCAGTTATGATAAACGTAATTTTTTTTTGAGAATAATAATCAATTGCGTATATGGATAACAAAATTTTAGAAATATTTATTCCAGGTCCCGCAGGACGTCTTGAAGCTAAATATTTTAAAAGTAAAAAAAATACATCACCTATAGCATTAGTATTACAACCACATCCTCAATATGGAGGGACTATGAATAACAAAGTCGTGGTAGACACATTTCATACATTTATGGAAAATGATTTCTCTGTTTGTAGAGTAAACTTTAGAGGAGTTGGAAAAAGTGACGGAGAATTTGATAATGGCCAGGGGGAACTTGCTGATGCTGCTGCAGCGCTAGACTGGTTAGAAAGAGAAAACTTTGATAATTCACAATGTTGGGTTTCTGGTTTTTCTTTTGGATCCCTTATTGCAATGCAATTGTTAATGAGAAGACCTGAAATAAATCGATTTATAGCTATTTCACCTCAACCTAATGTATATGATTTTTCATTTTTATCCCCATGTCCTACATCTGGTATCGTTGTTTATGGAAAAAAAGATGAATTAGTTCCAGTAGAGTATATATCAGAATTAGACAAGAGACTAAGTGCACAAAAAGGAATCAAAGTTGAATTTCATTCAGTAACAGATGCTAATCATTTTTTTTCTAAAACAGACAATGTTTTAATTAAAACTCTTGATAAATACATTAAAAAAGAAACAGCTCTTTATTAGAAGTTTTTTACTAATTTGCCACCAACTGTGGGGATTTCACATCCTGTTGTATTTGGAAAAGAAATAGGTAAGTTTAAAAAAGATCTTATTGCTAAATATCCAAATGCCTGTGACTCGATATAATCACCATTTAAATCATACTTATCTATATTATCTAAAATAAAATTATTTCTATTATTTAAGTTATTTTTAATACAATCTATTAAAGCTAGATTTTTCCTTCCTCCTCCAGAGATTAAATATTTTATTTTTCGATTAGCATCTATATTTTCTATTCCTTTTGCTATTAGATAGCCTGTAAAATTAGTTATTGTTGCGCAACCATTTTCAAATGTAAGACCTCTTGCAAATGAGTTATCAAAATCTTTGATATCTAAAGACTTAGAGTAATTTTCTATGTTAAAATTTTCTATAATTTGGTTGGTAATTAAATAATCAATTTTACCAGATTTTGAAATATTTCCATTCTCATCAAATCTTTTATTTGAATTTTTTCTAACCCAATCATCTATTAAACAATTTCCAGGTCCAACATCAAAAGCAGTAATGTTATTTTGAGGATTGTTGGAATTTGTTTTAATCCTTGTAATGTTTGTTATTCCTCCAATATTTATAAAACAAATCGGAAACCCTGTCTTAAATTTTTCATCAATAATGTTTGATAGAAGATAATGAAATATTGGTGTTAGAGGCGCTCCTTGTCCATTATTTTCAATATCTTTTTGTCTAAAGTCATAAACTACCTTTTTTTTTAGTAATTGAGATAAAAGTTTACCGTCTCCAAGCTGCTTTGAAATTTTTTGTTGAGGGTCATGAAATATTGTTTGACCATGAAAACCTATTAAATCAATTTCTTTCCGATATTTTAACAATATTTGATTAATTCTTTCTGCATGGAAAATTGTAATTTTTCTCTCCAAATTTACTAATTCTTCTGTGTTTTTTTTTAAATCATTTTTACTCAAAATTAAGTTTCTTAATTTAATTAACTGCTCTCTTAGACCGATATCATACTCAAAATATTCGTTTAAAATATTATTAAATTCATATTGTCCATCGGACTGTATTATTGATATATCAACTCCATCCATTGAGGTTCCACTCATTAATCCAATAGATGTATATAATTTTTGTTTCATTGATATTCTTTTTAATAAAAATTTGTATATTGTAACTATAGACTTATGAATAAATTTTTAAAAGAATTTAAAGATCGTGGATATTTTTATCAATGTACAAGTGAGCATGAATTGTCAAATCTTCTAGATAAAAAAAAAATCAAAGCTTATATAGGTTTTGATTGTACAGCAGAAAGTTTACATGTTGGAAGCTTACTGCAAATAATGTGTTTGAGATTGCTTCAAAAAAATGGGCATCGTCCTATAGTCTTATTAGGAGGTGGAACTACAAGAATTGGTGATCCGTCAGGGAAAGATAAAACAAGAAAGATCTTAAGTGAAGAAGAAATCGAAAAAAATGTTAAAAATATTAAAAGTATTCTTAAAAAATTTTTAGATAATGACAATCCCAACACTAAACCTATTTTTGTAAATAATTTTAATTGGTTAAAAAATTTAAATTACATTTCTTTCTTAAGAGATATTGGAAAACACTTTACTATCAATAGGATGTTAACTTTTGATAGTGTTAAATTAAGATTGGATAGAGAACAATCGCTGAGCTATATGGAATTTAATTATATGATTTTACAAGCATATGATTTTTTAGAATTGAATAAAAAAGAAAAATGTGTCTTACAAATAGGTGGTTCCGATCAATGGGGTAACATAGTAAATGGTGTTGAGCTCATAAAAAGGTACTCTAATAATCAAACTTTTGGTTTAACTACTCCTCTAATTACTTTAGCCACTGGTGCAAAAATGGGTAAAACAGAAAATGGTGCAGTGTGGCTAGATGAAAATTATCTATCTGCATATGAATATTGGCAATTCTGGAGAAATGTTGATGACAGAGATGTGCTCAAATTTTTAAAAATGTTTACTGATCTTGACATCAGTGAGATAGAAAAATTAAAGGAAAATAATATAAATGAATTAAAAATATTGCTTGCAAATAAAACTACGTCATTACTTCATGGCCAAGAAGCTGCAAAAAACTCAGAGCAAGCTGCCAAAGAAGCGTTTTCTGGAAATTTACTTGGTTCAAATTTACCTTCCGTTAATATTTCATTAGAAAACATTGAAAACAAAAGTATTATAGATCTTATTTTTCTATCAAGGTTGGAAAGTTCTAAAAGTGAGATTAGAAGACTTTTAAAAGGAAATGCTATAAAAATTAATGATAATACTGTGTCTGAAGAAAAATTTGTTATCAGTCGAAATCTGTTTAAAGAAAATTACCTTAAATTGTCTATAGGAAAAAAAAGACATATTAAAATTGAAATTAGTTAATTTTTTTTAATCTTTTCTATTGTACGAGTTATAAATCTTGGAGTTAATGTCTTTATAGGATTTACATTAGTTTCAAGATTTTTTGGTGGTCCTTTGATTTTAAAACTCACCCCAAAAACTCCCTCACCTGTTTTATCTCCAACTAAAATTTTTCCAAGCACTGGTATTGAGCTTATTGTTTTATTTATGGTGGTTGCTGGAACAAGTGTTCCTCGTAAACTAATAAGCTTATCTTCCTCTACATAACCGTTCATTAATATAGAAATCGCAGGACCAATTGCGTAAATCTCATCAATCATCATTAAACTACCCTCATTTTTGAAATTCATTTCAAATTCATCAAATCTTATTCCTTCTCCAGATAAAATATCTGCAATACCCTGTAGAGAGGCAAGAGTGAGTATTTTTGTTAAAACAGGTAACTCCTTAAGTTTAAAATCATATAACTTTAGTGTTGATTTAGAAATATTGTCTCTTTTGGACGAATAGAAGTCAAGAGATCCCTCTTCAAATCCTTTAATAAAATTATATCTTTTTACTAATGGTTTGGCTCTTGAGGAGTATAGTGTAGTAATTTTATTATTATCCACATCAGTATTAATTGTAAATGAAATATTTTGATTATTACTAAACAATGCTGATAAGTTTGCATCTACAATATTATTATTCTTGATAAATAAATTCCCTTTGAAATCTGAAATATAATTAATTTTATCTAAAAAAACTTCCTCTAAATTTATATTTAAAAAGATATTATTTTGAAAAATATTATTTCTT
>CACIYQ010000014.1 GCA_902590915.1 uncultured Pelagibacteraceae bacterium | reverse complement strand
GAATGCTGCAATAACAAACTCATTAGTAAGATTTAATATTTCAACTTTAGATCTTAATTTGTAAAGGCTAAGTTGCTTATATAATCCATCTGCTTGTGATTTTTCACAATCGATTAAAAAACCTGATTTATGTTTTATGATAATGAATTCATACAAAAATTTTCCTTGTGGAGATAATAAAGAAGCAAAGCAACTGCAGGTTTCATTTACTTTACCAATATCATTGCTGATTAGGTTTTGTAGAAAACTTTTAGCATCATCGCCACTTATGTAAAGAATGGCCCTGTTTTCTAAAATGTAAACGTTTTTGATATTCATATTTGATTGATTAACACGTTTAATATAATAAGTTTTTTTAGAAATGTTAGATCTTATAATCAAAAATGGTAAATGTTACATTGATGGAGAGTTAAAGGATGTGGATGTTGCTATAAAAGACAAAAAAATTCAACAGATTGGTCAGATTTCAGAAGAGGGTAAAAAAATCATTGATGCAAACGGTCATACTGTTTTGCCAGGTTGTATAGATACTCAAACTCATTTTAGAGAACCTGGATCAACTGATACCGAAGATCTTCACTCAGGAAGTAGAGCAGCAATTGCAGGAGGTATTACTAGTGTTTTCGAAATGCCGAATACAAATCCCCCAACTTCTAATAAAAAAGAATTTCAGAGAAAATTGGACCTCGCTAAAAACAGAATGTATTGCAATTATGCATTTTACTTTGGTGCAACAGCTGAAAATGCAGATGATTTAGCAAGTTTAAAAGATTTAGAGGGCTGTTGTGGTATTAAGCTTTTTGCAGGATCTTCAACTGGAAATTTATTAGTTGCTGAAGAGGATGATATCGATAAAGTTTTTCAAAATGCTTCAAAAGTTGTTGCAGTTCACTCCGAAGATGAAGCCATACTAAAAGTAAATAAAAAACTAATTAAGCAAGGAGATGTTCATACGCACCCCGTTTGGAGAAGTGCAGAGTGTGCAATTTCATCTACAAGAAGAATCGTAAGAATTGCAGAAAAATACAATAAAAAAGCTCATGTTCTTCATATAACTACGAAAGAGGAAATTGATTTTTTATCACAACATAAAGGAAATATTACATTTGAGATCACACCTCAGCATTTAACATTATATGCTCCTGATTGTTACGACAAACTTGGAACTTATGCTCAAATGAATCCTCCACTAAGGGATAAGTCTCATTTTGATAGATTATGGTATGCTGTAAGAAATAACTTTAATGATACAATTGGCTCAGACCATGCTCCTCATTTAAAAGTTAATAAAGATAAAGTTTATCCAGAAACTCCTTCAGGGATGCCAGGAGTCCAAACTTTAATGCCAGTAATGTTAAATCATGTAAACGATGGGAAATTATCCCTAAATCAATTAATTAATCTAGTTTGTGAAAATCCTGTGAAAATTTTTGGTATCCAGAATAAAGGATTTATTAGAGAAGGTTATGATGCTGATTTTACAATTGTAGATATGAATAAAATAATTGAAATTAAAAATGAAAATATTGAGAGTAAATGTGCATGGTCTCCATTTAATGGTTACAAATTTAAAGGTACACCTACCCATACAATTATTGCTGGAAATATCAAAATGCAAGACGGTAAAATTTTAGGAGACCCTGAAGGGACACCCTTAAAGTTTAATTAAGTTTAACAGTAAAGCTATTTACCAGTATTACGCCAATGACAATTAAAAATAAGCCAACAATAGCCTGCCAAGCTAGAGTTTGCTTGAAGAAGATATAGCCTAATATCGCAATTGTAAAAATTCCAAGACCACTCCATGTGGCGTAGACAATTGCAATTGGGAGCTTATTAACAACAAAAGTTAAAAGATAAAATGCACAAAGATAAAAAACCGAAAGTGCAACGGTTGGGATAAGCTTTGTGAAATTTTGCGATACTGGTAACAGCATGGTCCCAGCAACTTCACAAAATATTGCCCCTACTAAAAATATATAAGTTTTAACCATCAAGAATTTTATGTTTGATTAAATCCTCTTTTATTTCAGTCAATATCGTTGGATCATCGATTGTGGGTGGAATTTTATATTCAACACTGTCAGCAATTTTTCTAATTGTTCCTCTTAAAATTTTACCCGATCTTGTTTTAGGTAGCCTTTTAATAACTATTGCAACTTTAAATGCAGCTACAGGACCAATTTTTGCTCTTACCATTTGAATACATTCTTTAGAAATTGTTTCGTCATCTTTATCTACTCCAGATTTTAGAACGACTAAGCCAATTGGTAATTGACCCTTTAATTTATCTGCAATTCCTAACACTGCACATTCAGCAACTGATTGATGTTCAGATAAAACTTCTTCTATTGCTCCAGTAGATAATCTGTGACCTGCAACATTTATAATGTCATCTGTTCTAGACATAATCCAAATGTAACCATCATCATCAATGTGTCCTGCATCGTAAGTTTGATAGTAACCCTCATAATTGGACATGTAATTTTCTTTATATCTTTTGTCAGCATTCCACAGGGTAGGGAACGTTCCAGGAGGCAAAGGGAGTTTCACTACAATATCCCCCATCTCATTTGGTTTCGCTAAAGTTTGATCTGGTTTGATGATTTTTACATCATATCCTGGTACTGCTTTACAAGCTGAGCCGTATTTAGTTTCCATCATTTCAATTCCAGTGCAATTTGAGCTAATTGCCCAACTCGTTTCAGTTTGCCACCAATGATCAATCACTGGAACTTTAAGTAAATTTTCAGCCCATTTTATCGTATCTGGATCAGCTCTTTCACCTGCTAAAAATAAACTTTCAAAACTACTTAGATCATACTTTGAAAAAAACTTACCCTTAGGGTCCTCTTTCTTGATTGCTCTAAATGCAGTGGGAGCGGTAAACAAAGATTTAACTTTATAATCTGAAATTATTTTCCAAAACGCTCCAGCATCAGGAGTTCCAACTGGTTTACCTTCAAATAAAACTGTGGTGCAGCCTTTAAACAGAGGTGCGTAAACAATATATGAGTGACCAACAATCCATCCAATATCACTCGCTGACCACCAGATATCATTGGTATCAATATTATAAATATTTTTCATGGTCCACTTCAAAGCAACAATGTGACCGCCAACATCTCTTACTATTCCTTTTGGAATTCCAGTTGTGCCTGAGGTATACAAAATATATGCAAACTCATTGGAGTTCATCTCAACGCAATCAGCTTGTTCTGCACTGGACACTACTTCATCCCAGCTAATTTCAAAGGGCGAATTTAATTTTACCTCATGACCTGATCTTTGAAATAAAATCATCTTCTCAATTTTGTGATTTGCAATTTTGATTGCTTCATCAACTAAAGGTTTATACTCAACTGTTCTTCCAGGTTCAAAACCACATGAAGCAGTTACTAATAGTTTTGCTTTACTATCATCAATTCTGCTAGCAAGTTCAGTAGATGCAAATCCACCAAAGACTACAGAGTGTATTGCACCAATTCTTGCACACCCAAGCATTGCAATCACAGCCTCTGGGATCATTGGCATGTAAATAATTACTCGATCACCTTTATTTACTCCCTGATTTTTTAATGCTCCAGCAAATTTTGCAACTTTAGATCTAAGTTCCTCGTAGGTAAATTTGCTTTTGTTACCTGTTATGGGGCTATCATAGATAAGAGCAATGTTTTTTCCTCTACCTTGATCGATATGAATGTCTAAGGCGTTGTAACAAGTGTTAGTTACTCCATCTTCAAACCATTTATAGAAAGGAGGATTAGATTGATTTAAAATTTTTGTAGGTTTTTTAAACCAAAAGATGTCTTCAGCTGCTTCTTGCCAAAATTTTTCAGGATTTTTTATTGAATGATCATAAATTTTATTGAATTTATCCGACATGTTAATTCGATTCGATTTTAGTAATTTATTTGGTTTTTAACTTATAAATTGTATTTAATTTTAAAAATTAAGTAAAATCAATGTTAATTAGTGACAATTTGCTCTTCGCAAATCCATTTTTATTTGCTATTTAACGTCTACTTTGACTTAAGGAAGCTTAAGTCTAGTTTATATAAACTAAAAAATAAAAACTAACTAGAGAGGGAGTTTTTTATGAATAAACTTAAATTGTTTGCTTTAGCAGCAATGGCCCTGATTGGATTTTCAGGTATAGCTATTGCAGCAGAAGCAACCATGTTGAATCAGGATGATTTCGTAGGAATTTCATTTTGGATCATCTCTATGGGAATGTTAGCAGCGACTGCTTTCTTTTTCTTAGAAGTTGGTAACGTCGCAGCTGGCTGGAGAACTTCAGTTATTGTTGCTGGGCTAGTAACTGGTATTGCATTCATACACTACATGTACATGAGAGAAGTATGGGTCGCTACTGGAGACTCACCAACTGTTTACAGATATATTGACTGGTTAATTACTGTACCATTACAGATGGTAGAATTTTATTTAATTCTTGCAGCAATTGGTAAAGCAAATTCTGGAATGTTCTGGAGACTGCTAATTGGTTCATTAGTAATGTTAATCGGTGGATACTTAGGTGAAGCTGGATACATCAACGCTACTCTTGGCTTTATTGTCGGAATGGCTGGTTGGATATACATTCTTTATGAAGTGTTCTCAGGTGAAGCTGGAAAAGCTGCAGCAAAAAGTGGAAGCAAAGCGCTTGTAACTGCTTTTGGTGCAATGAGAATGATTGTTACAGTAGGTTGGGCTATTTACCCATTAGGTTACATTTTTGGTTACCTAACAGGTGGAGTTGACGCTGACTCACTTAACGTTGTTTACAACTTAGCTGACTTCATTAACAAAATTGCATTTGGTCTAGTAATCTGGGCTGCTGCAACTAGTGTTGCTGGAAAAAGAGCTAAGTAGTTCACTTTAAAAAGTTTAAATTAAGGGCAGGTATATTTTATATCTGCCCTTTTTTTTGTCTAAAATATTTAAAATTCACTCTGTACAATTTTACTTACTTGCTCAATTGAGATAACAGCCTATATATAAATTATGCCAAAAATTACTTACAAAACCCATGATGACAAAACTCATATTATTGACGTTCAAAATGGATTAACTGTAATGGAGGGAGCAATTCAAAACGATATTCCAGGTATCGATGCCGATTGCGGTGGAGGGATGTCATGTTCAACATGCCATGTGTACGTCGATGAAGAGTGGTTGGATAAACTTCCTGCAAAAGAAGATGGAGAAGAAGACATGTTAGATATGGTATTTGAACCAAAAAAAAATAGTCGATTAAGTTGTCAGCTTATTGTGTCTGATAATTTAGATGGTTTGGTTGTAAACATTCCATCAAAGCAAGGTTAGATGAATAAAACAGATGTACTAATTATTGGAGCAGGTCCAACAGGTTTGTTTTGTGCTCACCAACTAGGAATAATTGGTCTTGGTTGTGAAATCGTCGACAACTTAGATAAAGCAGGAGGACAATGCATAGAGCTTTATCCTGACAAACCTATCTATGATATTCCAGCAATTCCAGAATGTACTGGTAAAGAATTAACAAATAATCTTTTAAAACAAATTAAACCCTTTAATTTTAATTTTCATTTAAACCAAAGAGTGGAAGAAATTAAAAAAGTTAACGATCGTTGGCAAGTCAAAACAAGTGATAACAAACAGTTTGATGTTGCAAGTATCGTTATTGCAGGAGGGGTAGGATCCTTTGAACCAAGAAAATTCCCAGTAAAAGATTGCGAAAAATATGAGGGAAATACTTTGTTCTATTCAGTTAAAGATAAATCAATTTTTAAAGATAAAACAATTTCTATTTTTGGTGGAGGAGACTCAGCCTTAGATTGGGCTATAGAACTTTCTAATACCTCTAAAGTAAATTTAATCCACCGTAGAGATGGATTTAGTGGTATGGAGGCAAGTGTTCAAAAAGTAAAAGGATTAAATGATCAAGGTAAAATAAATTTATATACCAAATATCAATTAAATTCTGTTTCAGGTGAAGATAAAATTAACTCAGTTAAAATCAAACATGATGAAGGGGAAATAAAAGAAATAAAATCTGATTATGTGCTTGGTTTCTTTGGTTTAATCATGCAACTGGGCCCAATATTAGATTGGGGATTAAATATTGATAAAAAAAAAATTGAAGTGAATACAGAAAATTTTGAAACTAATATTGATGGTATATTTGCAATTGGCGATATTTGCTCTTATCCAGGCAAATTAAAATTAATTTTATCAGGCTTTCATGAGGGTGCTTTAGCTGCAAGAGGATGCTTCAAGTACGCCAAACCAGATGAAAAATTAAGATTTGAGTTTACTACCACTTCGAAAGCTGCTCAGGAAAGACTTGGTGTCAAAAATGATTGAATTGTTTTCATCTGATACTCCAAATGGAAAAAAAATAAGTATTATGTTGGAGGAGATAGGGTATGATTACAAAGTTACAAAATTAGATCTAGCTAAAGGAGATCAATTTAAACCTGAATTTAAGAAGATTAGCCCTTTTGCAAAAATACCAACAATTATTGATCATTCAAATAATAATCAAGCAGTGTTCGAGTCAGGGGCAATCTTGATTTATCTATCAGAAAGAAGTGGTAAGTTTTATGATAAAGAGAATAAGTTAAATATTGATCAGTGGCTGATGGCACAAATGGGTTTGGTTGGACCAATGATAGGTCAATACCATTATTTTTACCGTTTTAATAAAGGTTTGAGTGAAATTGGGGAAAAAAGATATTTTGAAATGACTAAAAGTATTTATAAAGTTTTAGAAGACCATTTATCAAAAAATAAATATTTAGCAGGTGAAAATTACTCAATTGCTGATATTGCGACGTGGCCATGGATAGCCAGACACGAATGGCACGATATTGGGCTTAAAAAATATCAAAATTTATCTAGATGGTACTCTGAAATTTCTAATCGTGAAGCTGTAATCAAGGGATATGCTTTCATGGATGAAAATGCGGTTATACCTAAGCCTTAAATTTAGCTTACCAATCTATACAACGAACTAAAAATTCCCATTCCAGATAATTCAATTGCTAGAACTATAATGATTATAAGAATTAATTTTTTGTTCATTTAAGAAATAAGTAAAGTATTAAAATTGCCCAAATAAATGGATAATAGAAATAGATATATTTTTTTGCAAATAAAAAAGAGATAGAATTTTGATATGCAGATTTTCTTTTATTTTTTTTAGTCATCAGCGTGAACTTTCTCATCCTTTTCGTGCTTTTCCTGAGCAGCTATAGTGTATTTTGCAACAGGTCTTGCCATCAATCTTTTTAATCCAATTGGTTCTGCGGTATCTAAACAATATCCATAAGTATCATCTCTAATTCTCATTAAGGCTTTATCAATCTCTGAAATTAGTTTTATCTGTCTATTAATTGCTTTCATTTCCACATTTTTATCAGTATAGGAACTAGCTTGGTCAACAATATCAGCCGAAATACTGTTGTCATCCATACTGCCGTTATAAAGTGCTTCATTGTTTGCTTTCACCAATTCTTTTTTCCACTCATTCAATTTAATTCTAAAAAAAACTTTATGTTTTTCGCACATATATTTTTCTGTATCTTTGGGTATATAATTTTTTGAAATTTTAATTGGGGTTTTTGAAATTTTAATTGAAGCTTTTGCAGCAACTTTTTTTGTTTTGCTGATAACCTTAGTTTTTGGCTTAGTAACTTTTTTTTTCTTTGCTTTAGTAGTCTTTGGCATAGATCAATTTTGAGCTCCGGAGTATATTCAGCAAATTAGGGGTGTCAAGCAACCTGATTTGATATAAATATTTATAAATGACTATTAATAGCAAAAATATAAATAATGTTTTTTATATTTTTGTTACAGCTCATCTAATATTCTGGACTTTAATACCAACATTAACTAATCAAAACTTACCCCTAGACACGATTGAGGCTTTAGCTTGGGGAAGTAACTTAGATTGGGGATTTAATAAACACCCACCTATGAGTGCTTTTTTTCCAGAGATTTTTTATCAAATTTTTGGTTCACAAGATTGGGCTTATTATTTGCTTAGTCAAATCTTTGTAGTTATTTCATTTTATTATGTTTTCAAACTCTCTAAAAAAATCTTAAATAATAATTTATTGGGCTTAATTTCAGTTTTATTAATTGAAACTATCTATTTTTATAATTTTACTTCTCCAGAATTTAACGTAAACGTTTGCCAACTGCCATTCTGGTCTCTTACGGCTTATTATGCATGGAGAATATTTAATGAAAAAAATATTAAGTTTTCTGACTGTTTTTTAGTTGGTCTATTTGCAGCTTTTGGTTTTTTATCGAAATACTTATTTCTTTATCTTTTAGTGTCTATTGAATTGTTATTTATTTATCTAATCTTTATTAAAAAAGATAGAAAGTTTGATTTTAAATATTTGATAACAGCTGAGGTATTTTTAGTTGTTTTGGTC
>CACIYQ010000013.1 GCA_902590915.1 uncultured Pelagibacteraceae bacterium | reverse complement strand
CCAGAAGGAGACTTTACTGAGCTTGAAAGAGAAGAGATTCTCTCTTACAAAGGTGTTCAAGCCATAAAAATTAATGAAAATATCCTTAGATCTGAAACTGCAGTTATTTCTGCCATATCGATCATAAATTACGCTATTAATTGATATTTTGTCGCGAAAACTAAAGTGTAATTTTTTTAAAGACAATCTATATAGTGATTAAAAATGAAAAAATTTTTACTAATAATCTCATCTCTTTTTGTAACCTCAACTGTGTCAGCTGATCAGCCGAAAGATTGGCAATTAGGTTTTCAAAACGCAGCATCCGAGACTATGAGAGATATTGTTAACTTTCATGATAATCTTCTTTTACCAATTATAATTGCAATAAGCGTATTTGTTTTATTTTTAATGATTTATGCATGTATAAGATTTAGAGCATCAGCAAATCCAGTTCCTTCCAAGAGAACACACAATGTTGCTGTTGAAGTTTTATGGACATTAATTCCGTGCTTAATTTTAATTGTGATGGCAGTGCCTTCATTTAAAATTTTATACAAACAAG
The DNA here is from genome assembly GCA_902590915.1 of uncultured Pelagibacteraceae bacterium. Lineage (GTDB taxonomy): Bacteria > Pseudomonadota > Alphaproteobacteria > Pelagibacterales > Pelagibacteraceae > Pelagibacter. The sequence goes on along the minus strand of CACIYQ010000013.1, from coordinate 8,277 downwards.
ACACCATTCCAAAAGCAGAGGTTACAGTGAAGGCAGTTGGGTATCAGTGGTACTGGGGTTATGAATATCCAGATGAAAATATAATTTTTGATTCTTACATGATTGAAGATAAAGATCTAAAAGAAAATCAACCAAGATTATTAGCCGTAGATAATGAGCTTGTAGTACCAGTGGATAAAGTAGTTAAAGTATTAATTACTGCAAACGATGTATTGCACGCGTGGGCATTACCATCATTCGGAGTTAAAAGAGATGCTGTGCCAGGTAGAATTAATGAAACTTGGTTTAAAGCTGAAAAAGTTGGAACTTATTATGGTCAATGTTCTGAACTTTGTGGAATTAAACATGCGTTCATGCCAATAACAGTCAGAGTTGTTTCTGAAAAAGAATATAATGAGTGGCTTATGAATGCTAAAGTAAAATTTGCAAAAGAAGTAATTGAAGAGGATCAATTTAAAAGACTAGCGAGTAAATAATTATGTATACACAGACTGCATCACACGACGATCACACTCCAACTGGTTGGAAGCGTTGGGCTTATTCAACCAATCACAAAGATATTGGAACAATGTATTTAATTTTTGCAATTATTGCAGGTGTAATCGGTACAGCTTTTTCAGTTTTAATGAGAATGGAGTTGATGCATCCGGGGGATGGTATCTTAGGTGGTAATTATCATTTATATAATGTTTTAGTAACTGGTCATGGATTGATCATGATTTTCTTTATGGTTATGCCAGCAATGATCGGCGGTTTTGGTAATTGGTTTGTTCCAATTATGATTGGAGCCCCAGATATGGCATTTCCAAGAATGAATAATATTTCATTTTGGTTACTACCCACATCATTTATTTTGTTAATTATGTCTATCTTCATGGAAGGGCCTCCAGGTCAAACAGGAGTCGGAGGTGGATGGACTATTTATCCTCCTTTATCATCTTCAGCTGGACAACCTGGTCCTGCAATGGATTTTGCTATTTTAAGTTTACATTTAGCAGGTGCTTCATCAATTTTAGGAGCGGTAAACTTTATTACAACGATTTTAAATATGCGAACTCCAGGCATGACTTTACATAAAATGCCTTTATTTGCTTGGTCAATTCTAGTTACAGCGTTTTTATTATTATTATCTTTACCAGTTTTAGCAGGAGCGATTACAATGCTTTTAACTGATAGAAATTTTGGAACAGCTTTTTTTGATGCTCAAACTGGAGGAGACCCAGTTTTATTCCAACATTTATTTTGGTTTTTTGGACACCCTGAAGTTTATATTTTAATTTTACCTGGCTTTGGAATGATCAGTCATATTGTTTCAACATTTTCAAAAAAACCTGTATTTGGGTATTTGGGTATGGCTTATGCTATGGTTGCAATCGGAATTGTAGGTTTTGTTGTATGGGCTCATCATATGTATACAGTTGGTTTAAGCACAGATACAAAAGCATATTTTTTAGCCGCCACAATGATTATTGCAGTTCCAACTGGGATTAAAATATTTTCGTGGATAGCAACGATGTGGGGAGGCTCTATATCATTTAAAACTCCAATGGTTTGGGCATTAGGTTTTATATTTTTATTTACAGTAGGTGGAGTTACAGGCGTTGTGCTAGCTAACGCAGGTGTAGATACGGCAATGCATGACACTTATTATGTTGTTGCGCACTTTCACTATGTTTTATCTTTAGGAGCAGTTTTTGCAATCTTTGCAGGGTTTTATTATTGGTTTGGAAAGATGTCAGGATATGAATATTCAGAGTGGATGGGACAACTACATTTTTGGTTAACTTTTATTGGTGTTAATTTAGTATTTTTCCCTCAGCATTTTTTAGGCCTTGCTGGTATGCCAAGAAGATATGCTGATTATCCAGATGCTTTTGCAGGATGGAATTACATTTCATCAATAGGATCATATATTTCAGTTTTAGGTTTAGTTGTATTTTTCGCAAACCTAATTTACGCATTTTCAAAGAAAAAAGCAGCAGCCCAAAACCCTTGGGGTGAGGGAGCCACAACTTTAGAATGGACTGTGCCATCACCACCAAATTTCCATACCTTTGAGGAGTTACCGAAATTTGAAGACGATGAAAGTATTGAAAAATCTACGAGTTAAGTATTAATTTAGATTTTTTAAACACAAAACTAATGATCAAGTTTAAATTAAAAAACAGAAATTTAAGTCAGGAAGACGTATTTAATTTATCTGAATTATTTAAACTAATGAAGCCAAGAGTGATGTCATTAGTTATTTTTACTTGTGCTGTAGGCTTATTGATGGCACCAAATATTATTCCAACTAAGGACGCAATCATTGGTATTATTTTAGTTTCAATAGGTGCAGGAGCAGCAGGTGCACTTAATATGTGGTACGAGTCTGATTTAGATGCACTTATGTCTAGGACTTGTTTGAGGCCAATACCAACTGGAAAAGTAAATAAAAATCAAGCATTAGTCTTTGGTATTACGTTATCAATATTTTCTGTAATAGCATTAGATTATTTTGCAAACAGAATATCTGCTGGCTTATTGTTATCTACGATCTTGTTTTATGTTTTCGTCTATACAATCTGGCTTAAGAGAAAAACTCCACAAAATATAGTAATAGGAGGTGCCGCTGGCGCTTTGCCACCAGTAATTGGTTGGACCATTGCCACTAATTCACTTTCATTAGAGCCGATAACATTTTTTCTAATAATCTTTTTTTGGACACCATCCCATTTCTGGGCTTTAAGCTTATATAAATCTGATGATTACAAAAGAGCAAAAATTCCAATGCTTCCATTAACTAACGGAATAGAAAGCACAAAATTAAATATATTTATTTATTCAATGCTGATGTTACCAGTCATTATCTTGCCTTACGCTATCGGCTTTGTTAGTTTAGTTTTTTTAGTACCTTCTTTAATTTTAACACTTTACTATAACTATCTATGTTTTGAACTTTACAAATTTAAGAAAAACAAATTTGATTCGAAAAAAGCAAAAACTATTTTTGGATATTCAATTTTATATTTATTTTTAATATTTGTTCTTTTTTTGATTGATAAAATTTTATGATGACACCTGATAAAAAAACAAAAAAAAAGAATATTTTAACAGCTATAGCAATTTTAGGTTTTATGGTTTTCTTGTTTCTATTTACTTTATATAACGTTGGAGTTTTTGACAGACAGATATGATTAGAAAAAAAACATTAACACCAATACTACTTGCAGGAATATTTTGTTTGATGCTCGGTTTATCTTTTGCTGCAGTACCACTTTACGATTTATTTTGCAGAGTAACAGGTTTTGGTGGAACAACACAAGTTTCTAAAGAACCACCAAAAATGGTTTTAGATAAAATTGTAAGTGTTAGATTTGACACTAATGTAAATAATCTTACGTGGGACTTTAAGGCTAAATCTAATGTAATGGATGTTAAAGTTGGTCAAGTTAACAAAATAGAATTTGAAGTAGAAAATTACGGAGATGATACTACTTATGGTGTTGCTAGTTTTAATGTTTCACCTGCAAGTTTTGGAAAATACTATAGTAAATTAGGTTGTTTTTGTTTTGAAAAGCAGGAGCTGAAAGCTGGAGAAAAAGCAACTTATGTTATGACTTTTTATTTAGATCCTGAACTTGTAAATGATCCAACCGTAAAAAATTTACAGGACGTAACTATGTCGTATACTTTTTTCTCGACAGATTACTATAAACAATCATAATCACAAAAAATGTCAGCTGAAAAAAAACACGATTATCACCTAGTAGACCCAAGTCCTTGGCCTATCTATGTATCTTTCTCATGCTTAGTATTAGCAATAGGAACAATTTTTTACATGCACAACGATGTTTCGTGGGGAATGTATCTTGGGTTAGCGCTAGTTGTTTATGGAGCCTATATGTGGTTCAGAGATGTTGTGATTGAAGCAGAACATCAAGGTCATCATACTCCTGTTGTGCAAATTCATCATCGATACGGAATGACACTGTTTATTGCATCAGAAGTGATGTTCTTTGTAGCTTGGTTCTGGGCATATTTTGATGCAAGTTTATTCCCAAACGAGTTTGTTGGAAATGTTTGGCCTCCAAAAGATATTGAAACTTTCGATCCATGGGATATTCCTCTAATTAACACTTTAGTGCTGTTGTTATCTGGAACTACAGTTACTTGGTCCCATCATTCATTGTTAGAGGGTGATAGAAAAGGATTTATTCAAGGATTAACAGCGACAGTTGTTCTTGGTTTCTTTTTTACATTGCTACAAGCATACGAATATCACCACGCTACTTTTGATTATTCAGGTCACATTTATGGAGCAGTTTTTTACATGGCTACAGGTTTCCACGGATTTCACGTAATAGTTGGAACAATATTTTTAGCTGTTTGTTTATGGCGAGGAAAATTAGGTCACTTTACTAAAGACCATCATTTTGGATTTGAAGCAGCAGCTTGGTACTGGCATTTTGTTGATGTAGTTTGGTTATTCTTATTTGCTGCAATTTATATTTGGGGAAGTTAATTTTCAACTCTTGAAGAATAAATTTTTATTTTCAGTATTTGTTTGGTTTATAATTCTTGTTCTTTTCTCATTAGGTTTTTGGCAAATTTATAGACTAAATTGGAAGTTAGATTTAATAAATCAAATTGAAAAATCTCTAAAAAATGATCCTATAGAATTAACTCAAACCAATAAAAAAAACTATTTAAGAATAAAAACGTCTGGTCAAATTGATTTTGATAATCAAATTTATTTATATCATTTGAATGAAAAAGGAAAACCTGGGTTTGAAGTAGTGAACCCAATATTGATTGAAAATGAAAACTTTTTAATTAACAGAGGCTGGATACCTTTTGATAAAAAAGATCAACCAGAAATCAATCAAATCAATCAAAATGAAATACTTGGAACTTTAATGTTACAAACCAAGTCAAGTATGTTTAAGCCTCAAAATGAAATTAAAAAAAATTATTGGTTCACCCTTGATAGAGATGACATTTTTAATCAGACTGGAAGAAAATTTTCTAATTATATTATTTATTTAAATGGAAACTATAAAATACCAAAGCCAAGAGTGATCACTGCAAAAATTTCAAACAACCATAAAAAGTATGCAATTACTTGGTTTTCAATGGCGATTTCAATTCTTTTAATATATCTATATTTTAGAAAAAAAAATTATTAGATGAAGTATATAAGCACAAGAGACAAATCAAAAAACTTTGAATTTAAAGATGTTTTTCTTAAAGGTCTTGCTGATGATGGTGGTCTTTTCATCCCAGAGTCTTTACACAAATATTCAGAGTCTGAAATAGGTGATTTTAAAAAACTTAGTTATTCAGATTTAGCAAAAAAAATTATTTATCCATTTATCGGTAATTTTACTTCACAGGGTGAGTTAAGTAAAATAATAGAAAAATCCTACTCAGTTTTCAGAAAAGATAATGTTATTGATCTTATTAAAGTGGGCGACCGTTCCGTGCTTGAATTGTTTCATGGTCCAACCTTAGCTTTTAAAGATGTTGCAATGCAACTCTTGGGCAATTTTTATGAATATTATTTAAATAATAAAAATGAAAATATTAATATTGTAGTTGCCACATCAGGAGATACTGGTGCAGCCGCCATTGATGCAATTAAAGGGAAAAAAAACTTAAATATATTTGTTCTTCATCCTCATAACCGTATTTCACCAGTTCAAAGAAAATTAATGACAACTGGAAAAGATGAGAATGTATTCAATATTGCCGTAAAAGGTAACTTCGATGATTGTCAAAATTTAGTTAAATCCATGTTTTCAGATAAAGAATTTTCTAATCAGATAAATATGTCTGGTGTTAATTCAATTAATTGGGCCCGAATTATTGCGCAAAGTGTATATTATTTTTATTGTTATTTTTTAGCCGAGGATGACAACCAGCCAATAAATTTTTCAGTACCAACTGGAAATTTTGGAGATGTATATGCAGGTTATTTGGCGAAGAAGTTGGGTCTTCCAATTAATAAATTAATAGTAGCCACAAATCAAAACGATATTTTACATAGAGCTATATCTAAAGGCAAATATGAAGCCGAACATGTCTTTGAAACAATTTCTCCAAGTATGGACATTCAAATTGCAAGTAATTTTGAGAGATTAATTTATGATTTAAATAATCATGATAGTTCGCAAACTTTAGATGATATGAAAAATATCAGACAGAATGGCAAATATACAATCGACGTTGAAAAATTAAAAAAAATTAGTCAAGATTTTTTATCTGCAAGAATGAGTGAGCAGGAAACACTTGATGTGATAAAAAATATCTATGAAAAATTTAATATGGTTTTAGATCCACATACAGCTATAGGATATGGAGCTTTTGACAAGCATGATTTAAAAGGAAACAATATTGTTCTTGCAACTGCACACCCATGTAAATTTCCAGATGCAATTTTAAAAGCTATAAACTTGAAATCTGATTTACCAGACAAATTAAAGTTTATTTTGGATGAGAAAGAAAATTATGGTATAATTGAAAATAATCTCAAAGAAATTAAACAATATATTTTAGGAAAAATTAAATGAAAATTAAAGAGGGCGATAAAATTCCAAATTCAGAATTTTACCATTTAGACGAAACTGGTGCGCCAAAAAAAATATCTACTTCGGAGTTATTTAAAAACAATAAAACTATAGTTATAGGGGTTCCCGGGGCTTTTACTAAAGTTTGTTCCGCTAAACATTTACCAGGTTATGTAAACAATTTTGAAGTTGCTAAACAAAAAGGGATTACCAAAATTATTTGTGTTTCAGTAAATGATCCTAATGTAATGAAAGCTTGGGGTGACAGCCAAAAGGTAGAGGACAAGATTTTTATGGCAGCAGATCCATACTGTGAATTTACTAAATCAATTGGAGCAGATATTGACAGATTTGACAGAGGTCAAGGAACGCGATCAGCAAGATATACTATGCTGGTTGAAAATAATATCGCAACTAAGATAAAAGCTGAAGAAGATACAGCGACCTGTGAGATGTCAGCTGCAGAGAATTTTTTAGATTCAATTTAAATTAGCTGCTTTTTTAGCCAACATATCCACTTCTTCATTTAGAGGATCTCCGGCATGTGCTTTAACCCAATTCCATTTTACATTTAAGGATTGGTTTAGTTTATGTAATTCAAGCCATAAATCTTTGTTTTTAACATTCTCTTTTTTTGATGTTTTCCAGTTATTTAATACCCAAGTATTAATCCACTCAGTAATTCCATTTTTTACATATTTTGAATCTGTAAATATCTCTATTGGGTCTTTTGAGTTTATATTTTTTAAGGCATTAATTGGAGCCATAAGTTCCATTCTGTTATTTGTCGTATTTTTTTCATTTCCACTAATTTTTTTAATTTCTCCATTTATATTAATTATTGCAGCCCATCCACCATTTCCTGGATTCGATAGGCAGGAACCATCTGTATAAATTTTTATCATCCAGGTAAATAATCTTTATAAGAATTTAAGCTATTATGAGTAAGTAGTTTTTGATAATACTCGTTAGGATTTTTTATCTTTATTAAAGCTGTTCTAGGAGTATTAGAATAATCATAAAGTCTAGTTAATAAGTAACGCAAAGCCGCTCCTCTACATAGGACATTAATAGCATTTTTTTCTTTAGGGGAAATTTTTTTAATACTCTCATAACCTTTAATTAAACTTTTAATTTTTTGTTTATTCATTGAAAATTTTTTACCCTTTAGGTCAAAACATAGAGCATTAATACAAATTGCAATTTCATACATAAAATAATCATTGCCAGCAAAGTAAAAATCTATAATCCCTGAGAGTTTATTTTTTTTAAAAAAGATATTATCAATAAATAAATCTCCATGAATAATTCCATTTGGTAACTTTTTTGGCCAATATTTATTAATATCCTTTAAATTATTTTTCAAAAAAAGATCTATTTTTGAGAATTTATTATCTTTAAACCTAATACTTTTTAATAAAGGGTTAAGATTTTTAATACCCATTGAATTTTTTCGATAAAGTTTTATTTTTTCAGTAACCAAATGCATTTGCGCAGTAGTTTTGCCAATAGTGTAACAATCTTTGATACTGAGTTTTTTTTTATCTTTTCCCTCTAAAAAAGATACGATACAGGCAGTTTTTTTTTTTAATTTTATCAGATAACTATCACTTTTGGTTCTTAAAGGTTTAGGACAATTTATTTTAGAACTATTTAATTTGTCCATTAGTTTCATAAAAAAAGGGACTTCTTTATTCGAAACTCTTTTTTCAAAAATTGTTAAAATAAA
>CACIYQ010000012.1 GCA_902590915.1 uncultured Pelagibacteraceae bacterium | reverse complement strand
TTTCGTTTACATTAGTTATATTTAGTAATTATATATAGGATTTTATAGGATAACCAGCACATGACCAGCACATAGAGAGATAAATTAAAAAAATTTTACTTATAGGACTTGTTCAATTATAAATATTAGCATAAATACTCATGAAATTCAGTAATGCCCTCGTGGTGAAATTGGTAGACACAAAGGACTTAAAAGCCGAGGCATAGAAGTTAAAGTCAGTCCATAGTAGTCCAAGGTAGTTTAAACATCCTATAAAATCCCATTACTTTAATTTAGTTTTCAATTAATATTAGAAAATAAGGCTTAATTAATTTACTCAAACAAGAGCAAGACAAGAGCATAGAGAGATAGATTTTAGCAGTTAGACTCATGGTTCAGGATTTGTTAGTCTTGGATTGTGAGCAAGGTTTTTAAACGTGATTCAATGAAAAATAAAATTTTTAGTTTGTTTTTATTTTTATTTTTATTTTTAAATATAAATAAATCTTTTTCTGATAGCAAAGAAATTTTTAATTTTAACTTTACAAAAACTGATTTAATATATGCAACAGGTAATGACATTTACGGATCGTTATCTACTCCAGTTTCTGATTCTTTGCTTACTTCATTAGTATTTTTAGAATTTACAGGCAATGGTGAATTATCAAGATCATTAATCAAAGAAGGGAATATCAAATTAGGGGAGCTTCTAATACATGCATATAAATATCATGTTTTAGAATTACCACCTGATACAAAAAACTTATCAATTTTGTTTGAAATTTCTTCAAATACCAGTGAGAATTTTTTAACGTTAGAAATTATCAAATCAAATATAGAACTTTATAACGAAACATCCTTAATTTTATGGAGAAAAGGTGGTGGCAAAGTACCTTCACAAGAGTCAGTAAGCAGTAATTTAACATTCTATGACAATTTTTTAGATTTATTTAATAATTGTGAAATCGATGAAACTAAAGAAAAAGAAATTTCTGAACCCTCTGACCCTTATAATCCAATAAAGTTTGCATATTGTAATTTTCTCTTTACTAAAAAAAATTATAAACTTGACGGTAAACCCATTATTATACTTAATAATTATCCTTATTGGCCTGATAATAATACAGAGTTAACAAAACAAAACAAAATTTTTTTTAAATCATTTAGAGAAGATATATTTGGTGACTATGATAGAGATTATAGAAAATTTAGTCTTATTAACTTTAAGATGTTAATAATCTCTAATCCTGACAACAATAAAATAGGACTTATGAAGTTAAATTTAAATCATTTAGCTAAAATTCATTTAACCGTAAAAGATACAAGTTCAGATTTGTGTTTTGATGCAATTTCAAAATTTATAATTCCATTTTCCAATAAACTTGATTTAGAAAAAAATAAATGGAAAGAATCTTCTGAAAAATATAGGCATAATGAAAAGTATCCTAATGGAAATTCAGTTTTTAGCTACAAAAAGCAATATATATATCCATTACCTGATAATAAAAAAATAATTGTAGGGTGTGTTTATACACCTAATTTAAAGGATAAAAATTTTTACTGGAATACGGAGATTTATTTTACAGACTCAAAGCTGTACAAAAGCATAGTTGAAAAATTTACAATTAAATCACCCAAGCTTAATTTAAAGATAATTTGGAAAGAAATAACAAAGGAATTTTTTAGTTAAAATGAAAAAACTTTTAGGGATCGTGGTTCTGGGTAATAGTACGCCCAGGTTTATTGAATATTGTTATAGGATAATATGGGAGAACAAGAGCAAGACAAGAGCATAGAGAGATAAATTAAAAAAATTTTACTTATTCATCTTGTTCAATTATAAATATTAGCATAAATACTCATGAAATTCATTAATGCCCTCGTGGTGAAATTGGTAGACACAAAGGACTTAAAATCCTTGCCGCTTGCGGAGTGCCAGTTCGAGTCTGGCCGAGGGCACCATTAAATGAGTAAACCCCAAATTATTTTTGATAAAAATAAAAAATCTTTAAAAATAAAAAATATACTATCCAGAAAGATTGAAGCTAATCAATTTAACAAAAAAAACCTGGTTATTGTTATAGGTGGCGATGGTTTTATGCTTCAAACACTTAAAAAAAATAAGAATTCAAAAAAGCAATTTTATGGAATTAACTCAGGAAATTATGGTTTTCTGATGAATATATTTTCTTCAAAAAATATTATTAAAAATTTAAGAAAAGCTAATATGATCTCGATTTCTCCATTAGAAATGACAGTTAAAAATAATAAGAATAAATCAAAAAAATCAATAGCTATTAATGAGGTGTCTGTTCTTAGACAAAGCAGACAGGCTGCTTCATTATCAATTAAACAAGGTTCTAGACAGATAATTAAAAACTTAGTCTCAGATGGGGTGTTAGTATCAACTCCTGCAGGAAGCACCGCCTATAATTTATCTGTTCATGGCCCAATACTAAGTTTAAATTCAAAAAAATTATCTATTTCTCCAATAAGCCCATTTAGACCTAGAAGATGGAAAGGAAAAATTGTTAATGATAAATCAAAAATTACTATTACTAATTTAAACCCAGGAAAAAGGCCCATAAGTGCCGTTGCTGATAATTTAGAAGTTAGAAATGCGAAATCGATTGTAGTCAAAACTAACAACAAAATTAAATTTAATTTGCTTTATGATAAAAACAGAAGTTTACAAAAAAAAATTAAAATTGAACAATTAAGAAGAGAAACAAATTAAATGCAACATAAATTAGAGTTAATATATTTTAAAATGAGAGCTTTAGCGGAAGCTCCTAGACTTCTTCTTCATTATACTGAAACTGAGTATGACTATATAATGTCATGGGACTATTATGATAAAGAATGGTCAGAGGTAAAATCTAAAGTCCCATTTAGACAACTACCAATGTTGATAGTTGATCAAAAACATGAAATTTGTCAAAGCATAGCAATAATGACATTCATAGAAAAAATTACAGGCATCAGTATAGAAGATCCAATTTTAAATGCGAAAGCAAATGCTGTGATGCAAAGTGCACAGGAATTATTTATGCCTCTCAATCCTACAATAAATTTTTCAGTAGGAGATAGATTTAATAAGAAACGTGAGGATATGATGCCGTTTTTAAATTCAAGATTTGAAGATTTAAATAGAGCATTAGGAGATAATGAAAAAAAATTTTATATAAATGATCAACCCCATGCATGCGATTTTGCAGTTTATCACCATTTAGATTTATCTAAGTTTCTTGATCCTGAACTTATTAAAAAATTTCCTAGACTTGAAAAATTTATTGAAGATATTGAGTCAATAGAAAGTATCAAATCATATTTAAATTCCAGACCTAAATTAATTGATGTGAGTATTAAACCAAAACTAGTTATCGATGGAGTTGCTCATCCAACAGGAGTTAATAAAACTTAATTATGAAAAAAATTAATCCAATTATATTAATTTCAATGGTTTTGATTGGTGGTTTTTTTGCATTTAAAGTAATGTCTTTTTTGGGTTGCTATGTTCGTCTTGAAGATGCAGAAAAATGTTGGAAGTTGACTGCTTGGTAAAAAATTAGTTGAAAGGTGCATTGGCTAGAGATAGGAAGATGAAATGATAGGGAGCAATAAAGTTTTATCAGTAATACCAGCAAGAGGAGGAAGCAAACGACTCCCAGGAAAGAATATTCTTCAGCTTAATGGTGCTCCATTAATTGTTTACTCTATACAAGCGGCACTAGGTTGTCACTTTGTAGATAAAGTTGTTGTCAGTACAAACTCTTATGAAATTGCTAAAATTGCAATAGATGCGGGAGCTGAGGTTGACATGAGAAGTGAAGAGCTTAGCACTGATAATACAACAACTATTGATGTTTTGAAGGATTTACTAACTCGGCAGAATTCTTACGACATTTGTGTTACCCTTCAGCCGACATCTCCTCTCAGAACAGCTGACGACGTAACAAAGAGCCTTGAGTTATTCGATAAGATGAACGCCGATGCGGTAATATCTGTTTCAAAAGCAGAGCATCCGCCTCAATGGATTAACACTATTGGTCGAAATGGCGAGATGGATAGTTTTTTTAGTGAAGAAATTAAGACAAAGCGTTCACAAGATCTAGGAGATTATTTTAGATTAAATGGAGCTATTTTTTGTAATTCAATAAAACGATTGCTAAATTCAAATTCACCTATTTTTAATTCGAATTGTTATGCTTACGTAATGCCATTAAAAAGATCGGTGGATATTGATACAAAAGACGACTTCGAGCTTGCTGAATACTACATGACTAAAAATTTATAGTGGAATTACTAAACATTAAATTTATTTTTATAAAAATTAAACTTTTTATTAATTGAATAAATGATAAAAAATTATAATTAACTACGACACACTCGAAATCAAAATTTAGGTAAACTTTAACTTGGTAAGAATAACAATCCCCGATTTTATTGGGTGATAGTGCCCCCACACAGTTACTAACAGCGGACCTATTGATTACAAATCAATAAAGTTAATTATTTTTCCTTTCATTAACATTGATAATACTTAACTAATTGAGTCCTGTCTATTGAAGCTTTTAAAATTCACTTCAAATTCACTTCAATCATAATATAGATTTGATAATGTTATTAATATGAGTCTTGAGAATATAGAAACTGAGCTTAGTAAAATTTCATCAAAATTAGATAAAGAAACTTTTATTTACGAATTTTTATTAGCTTTTGGACTACCCAAATCTTCAATAAATAGATTGAAAAAGGGTGATTATAATCAATCTAAAATTGAAGGTGAGGTTATTTGGGCTAAAAAGATTTACTTTAAACCAATGTTAAATGATGAAGATGTTCATGATGTTATCGATGAAATTTCCAAAAGTGATTTAGTAGAAAAACAAAAAATACGTTTTATTATTGTTACTGATTTTAAAACTTTTTTAGCAAAAGATACTAAAATAAGTGACACATTAGATATCGATTTAATAAAGTTAAATGAAAGTTTAGAGTTTTTTTTACCTTTAATAGGTCGGGAAAAATATATACCAGAAAAAGAAAATGAGGCTGATGTCAAAGCAGCTTATAAGATGGGAAAGCTTTATGATATTATAATTAAAAATAACAATGACATTTTAGAAGGTTCTAAGGAGAGGCATGGTCTTAATATTTTTTTTACAAGAATTTTATTTTGTTTTTTTGCTGAAGATTCAAATATTTTTGAGAAAGGTTTGTTTACCAGTTCAATAAAACTTTACACGAATCCTGACAACAATGATATTCAGTTATTTTTTGAAAAACTATTTGAAACTTTAAATACAGAAAATAGAAATAATCTACCAAGCTATCTATCTAAATTTCCATATGTAAATGGCGGTTTATTTAAAAACAAATATCAAATTCCAAAACTTACAAAAGATTTTAGGACAATTATGATTGAATGTGGTGATTTAGATTGGAATTCTATTAATCCAGATATCTTCGGATCAATGATGCAGGCAGTTGTTGAGCATGGAGAAAGAAAAGAATTAGGAATGCATTATACTTCATCTGCGAATATTTTGAAATTAATCAAACCTTTATTTTTGGATGCTCTATATGAAGAATTTCAAGTATCAAAAGATGATAAAAAAAAATTAAATAAGTTATTAAGCAAATTGTACAATATAAAGATATTTGATCCTGCATGTGGATCTGGAAACTTTTTAGTAGTTACATATAAAGAATTATACAAATTAGAAATTGAGATTTTACAAAGAATTAAAGAGATAGATCCTAATGACTGGTTATTAACAAGTTCAGGCATTAGATTATCACAATTTTTTGGTATCGAGATTGAAGATTACGCTCATGAAATGGCTAAATTATCTTTATGGATAGCAGAGCATCAAATGAATGTTTTATACTCTGAAATACTTGGAGAACATAGGCCTACATTACCATTAAGTGAACCTGGTAATATAGTTAGTGCAAATGCAACACAATATGACTGGAGTAAAGTTTGCCCAAGAGATCATAATGGTCAAATTTTTCTGATAGGCAATCCTCCATATTCAGGTGCAAAACTTCAAACACAAGATCAGAAAAAAGATTTAGCTAATATTTTTAAGAAATTTAAATCATATAAAAATTTAGATTATATTGCTTGTTGGTTTTATTTGGCCTCAAAATATATTAAAGGCATACAATCCAGTTTTGGTTTTGTATCAACTAGCTCCATCTCTCAAGGTGAACAAGTTAGTTTATTATGGCCAAGTATACTAAATATGGGTTTGGAAATTTCTTTTGCACATAAACCTTTTGAATGGTCAAATCATGCCAGAGGTAACGCAGGAGTAACCTGTGTCATACTAGGCATACAAAATAAAAATAATAAAGTTAAAAAATACATATATCAAAAAAATAATAGTTCTGTTTTAGCCAAAAATATTAGCCCATATCTTATAGATTTTGATCCTTTGATTATTGTGCAAAGAGAAAACTCCCACATAGTTGGCCTACCTGAAATGTTGATGGGTAATATGCCAAGAGATGGTGGAAATTTTATTTTAGAAGAAACTGACTACAATTCTTTAATTAGTAAAATTAATGACTCTAAAAAATTTGTAAAAAAATATGTTGGTTCTACTGAATTGATTAAAGGCACTAAACGATGGTGTTTGTGGATAGAAGACGAGGATTTAGACGAAGCTCTAAAAATAGACTTTTTAAAAAACAGACTTGATAAAGTAAAAAAATTTAGAGAGGCAAGTAAAGCTAAATCAACTAAAGAAAAAGCAAAATTCCCTAATAGATTTGCACAAATTCAACATAAGCCTGAAAAAGCCATCGTTATACCAAAAGTAACTACTAGCAAGAGAGTTTATTTACCAATTGATTTTGTTGATGAAAATACAGTTGTGAGCGACTTATGTTTTGCAATTTACAAACCTGAAACTTATCTATTTGGATTAATTAGTTCTAGAATACACATGATCTGGTTAAGTATAGTTTCTGGTAGATTTAGAGATGGATATAGATATTCTTCAACGCTTTGTTATAATTCTTTTGTGCCACCTATTTTGGATAGTTTAAAAAAAAAAGAGATAGAAAATTGTGTTTTTGAAATTTTAGAGCAAAGAGAAGTATATTCAGATAGAAATCTTTTTGATCTTTATGATCCTGAAAATATGCCATTGTCGTTGAAAAAAGCTCATGAAAAACTCGATCTAGTCGTCGAAAAATTATATAAGAATGACAATTTTAAAGATGATGATGAAAGACTTAAATTTTTATTTAAGTTATTTGCTAAACAAAAAAACAAGGAGATTTTAATTTAATGCCAAACTTTGTAGATGTAACATATCAACAAACTGGAAAAAGCTTAGATATAGATGATCTGGGGATGCGAGAAATGCAAAGAAGAGCGTTTGAAGAAAGAAATGCTCAATATTTACTTTTAAAAGCGCCACCTGCATCAGGAAAATCAAGGGCTTTAATGTTTTTAGGTTTAGATAAGCTTTTCAATCAGGGTATAAAAAAAGTTGTTGTTGCAGTTCCTGAAAGATCAATTGGGGGTTCTTTTGACAGGACAAAACTTACTGAATACGGTTTTTTTGCAGATTGGGATTATAATGAAGATTATAACTTATGTACCCCAGGTGGTGATGATAAAAAAGTTAGAGCGTTTAGAACTTTTATAGAGGATAAATCTCAGTCTATTTTAATATGTACTCATGCAACATTGAGATTTGCATTTAATCAATTAGATGTCTCGGTTTTTAATAATACTTTGTTAGCAATTGATGAATTTCATCACGTTTCAGCAGCTATAGAAAACAAACTAGGTGAAGTTTTAAATAAAGTTATGAGCAAAACAAACTGTCATATTATAGCTATGACTGGATCATATTTTAGAGGTGATAATATTCCTGTTCTATTACCAGAAGACGAAATGAAATTTACACCAGTCACATACAATTACTATGAACAACTTAATGGTTATAAATATTTAAAATCACTAGGTATTGGATATCATTTTTATCAAGGTAAATATCTCTCAGCTATAAAAGAAGTTTTAGACACAGATCAAAAAACAATAGTCCACATTCCAAACGTCAATGCGGGTGAATCTACAAAATTAAAACATGATGAAGTAGACACTATATTAGATTTTATAGGAACAATTGAAAAACAAGATTCAGAGACCGGAGTTATCCATGTTAAAAGAGAAGATGGAAAAATTATTAAAGTTGCTGATCTAGTAAACGATAATCCAAAAGACAGAGATAAAATTGTAAATTATCTAAGAAAAATTAAAGATGTTGATGATATAGATATTATCATAGCACTTGGTATGGCAAAAGAGGGCTTTGACTGGCCATACTGCGAACATGCATTAACAATTGGATACAGGGGTTCATTAACAGAGATCATCCAAATTATTGGAAGAGCAACAAGAGACAGTGAAAATAAAAGCCATTCTCAATTTACCAATTTAATAGCTCAACCAGATGTATCAGATAGTGAAGTAAAATTATCAGTCAATAATATGCTTAAAGCAATAACAGCATCATTATTGATGGAACAAGTTCTAGCTCCTCATGTAAATTTTAAAACCAAAACAAATGGTGGAGAACCAGTTGATCCTGGGACTATTGAAATTGGTGGGTTTAAAGAACCAAGCTCTAAAAAGGTAAGGCAGATTTTAGAAAGTGATCTAAATGATTTAAAAGCAACAATCCTTCAAGATGATCAAATGATTAAAGCTATTCCTGGAAATATGGATCCTGAAGTAATTAATCAAGTTTTAATACCGAAAATAATCCAAACTAAATATCCTGAACTTACAAAAGAAGAAATAGAAGAAGTCAGACAGCATGTTTTAGTGGATTCTGTAATAAAAAATGGAGAGATCAAAGAAGTTGGAGATAAAAGATTTGTAAGAATGGCAGATAAGTTTATTAATATTGATGAACTTCATATTGATCTTATTGATAAAGTTAACCCTTTCCAAAAAGCATTTGAAGTACTGTCAAAAAACGTAACCACTCGTTTATTAAAAGTCATTAGCGAGACTATAGAGTCTCAAAAAATTATCATGACGGATGAAGAGGCAGTTATACTTTATAAAAAAATTGGTGAGTTTATAAATAAATATAATAGAGAACCAAAATTAAATTCAAATGATCCATTAGAGCGAAGAATGGCTGAGGCTGTCGTATTTTTAAAAAATAAAAAAAGAAATAAATCTAATTAAGTTTTTACAATTTTGTTTTGCAAGTGATCAAATTTATAATTTTGTATTTGTTTATTAATAATTAATTCAATAGCTTGTTCTATGACCCTTATAGGAACAATGTACCACTCTTTTGGTTGTTTCAAATTTCCCTCTTTATCAGCAACCTTTATATTGAGACGTCTAATTGAAAAAACCTGATGAATCAAATCTTCAAATTTTTGAGGATTCAGGTTGTATGTTTTATAAGATGATACAATCTTAACTGGAGCCATTAAAAAAGTAGTTTCATTTTCTGCATTCGCAATTCTTTCTTCTACAGATGTGGTTGAAAATCCAATTTTATATAAATCTTTTATAGACTGGATTTCAGGTTTCTCACTTAATGATGATAATACATAGATATTACCAGTGGCTTCATCTTCATTAGTTATTGGTGAAAAGCCCTCGTTAAACTGTTTAAAAGCTTCTTCGTTAGATTGAATAACAGTGCTTCCATTATTATAAAGCTCTTTGCCTAATGATCTTAAATACATGTTAGATTCCATTCCATTTTCAAAAATACAACGAATTCTTGGATCAAGTCTTTTTCGTTTACCTTGTGTCTTGTCATTAAATT
>CACIYQ010000011.1 GCA_902590915.1 uncultured Pelagibacteraceae bacterium | reverse complement strand
AAACTTAATGTCTTGGAATCTAAATAAATCTTGGTTTATATTGAACTTAAAATTAATTTTTTCAAAAGAATAATTATTGGATAACTTAATTTTTCCATCTTTAATTGTACCTTTTATTTCATAGTCATCCTTTATTTTACCATTTTCGTCATAATTAATTTTTAAATCAAAAATAACATGGCCTTTTTTAACAATTTTTTCTAGGATAAACAGTTCTGGTCCTTGATAAGCGGCTCTCACAAATTTAATGAGGTCATTTAGTGCTAGTGTTCTTGATACTATTTCAAAATTTGATGAGACAAATTTATTTTTAATTATTGAGGAAAGAGAAACTTCAGTTTTTATGTATTCCAGTTCAAGAGGTCTTTTAAAATAATAAATTTTAGCTCCAACTGTTTTAGCATTAAACTTTAATTTTATAGGATCTAATTTTAATTTTATTTTTCTTAGATCCAAATTCAAATTCGTATTACTCTCTTTGACTATATTTTTTATCTGTTCGTTAAAAGCATTTGTTTCTAATCCAATCGTACTCAGATAAATTGTTGGTAAGAGAAATAGAGTTATAATTATTACAAAATACTTTAAAAAACTTTTTTTCATTTAATTTTATAAAGTGATTGTTCTAAAAAATCATCTATGTCACCATCTAAAATTTTGTCTGGACTTGTGCTTTCAAAATTTGTTCTATTGTCTTTGACTAACCTATAAGGTTGTAGAACATATGATCTAATTTGATGACCCCAGCCAATCTCAGATTTTGAGTTTTCAGTATTTTGATTTTCTTCCTCTCTTTTCTTAATTTCATAATCATACAATCTAGCTTTCAATATATTCATGCATGTCTCTTTATTTTTATGTTGGGACCTCTCATTTTGACACTGAACAACTATTTTCGATGGTATATGTGTTATTCTAACTGCACTATCAGTCGTATTTACATGTTGTCCACCTGCCCCGCTAGATCGATAAGTATCTATTCTCAAATGTTTTTCTAAAATTTCTATATTAATATTTTCGTCAACTACTGGGTAGATCCAAACACTTGCAAAACTTGTATGTCTTCTAGCGCCAGAGTCAAACGGTGATATTCTTACTAAACGATGAATACCAGATTCTTTTTTAAGCCAACCGAAAACATAATCCCCTTCAATTTTTATTGTGGCTGATTTTATTCCTGCCTCATCACCTCTATGTTCACTTATTAAATGAGATTTAAAATATTTTTTGTCCGACCATTTTAAATACATACGTCTTAACATGTCAGCCCAATCTTGGCTTTCTGTACCTCCAGCACCAGCATGTATCTCGATATAACAATCTAATGGATCAGCTTCGTTTGATAAAAAACATTTAATTTCACTTTTTTTAATTTCAAAGCTAAGTTGTTTAATATTTTGTATTAATTCTTTTTGAACAGCTACATTGTTTTCTTCTACCGCTAATTCATTTAAATCTTTAAAATCATTTAATTTCTCAATCGAGGAATTCAAAGAATTGATCAAATCCTCAAAGAATTTTTTTTCTTTTAATATTTTTTGAGAATTATTTTTATCTTGCCAAAAATTGGCTTCTAACATTTTTGAATTTAGAGACTGAAGTTTTGAATAAATATTATTATTTTCAAAGATACTCCTTAATTCTAAGATTAATTTTATCTATTTCTTCTTTATAATTTTGAAAGCTATTTTCCATTAATAAAACTTTAGTATATTATCTCTATCTAATCTATCTGTATTTGTGTAAAGAACTTTTCCGTTTTTGACATTTTCTTTTTTAAAGACCTCTATGATCATATTTTCTGAGGAAAATTTTGCTTTTTGGCCAGTTTTTGGGTTTACTACCATCATCACTGTATTTTCTGCAGCTTTGAATGGTCTTGCATCAGATTTCTTAACAGCTTTTTTAATAAAATTTTTAAAAATTGGAAGCGCAGTTTTCGACCCAGTCTCAAATTTTCCAAGAGGTCTAGGGTTATCTGATCCAACATAAACACCTACTAATAAGTTTGAGGTAAAACCTATAAACCATGTATCAGTATTTTTATTTGTTGTGCCAGTTTTACCGGCAATATTCAATTTCAAATCTTTAAGTTTTTTTCCTGTACCCCTTTGTACTACACCTTCCAGTATTGAGGTCATTTGATATGCAGTTGCTGTTGAAAAAATTTGTTTATAGTCATTTTTAATTTTTGGATAATCGTTACTCAAATAAGAAATCTTATCACAATCTATACACTTAATTCTGCCATTATTGTATATAGTGTTACCTTCACTATCCTGAATTCTATCTATTAATATTGGTTCAACAAGTTTTCCACCATTTATAAAAGTTGAATAAGCGGATGTAAGTTTTAACAGTGTTGTTTCAGCCGAACCTAGTGATATGGATAATAATTCATCAGGATTTTCATAAATTTTGAGATCTTTTGAAAAATTTATAATTTTTTCTAAACCAAGATTTTGAGCAATTCTTACAGTCATTAAATTCCTTGATTTTTCTAATCCAGTTCGCAATGTAGATGGACCATAAAATTTTTTTCCATAATTTTCAGGTTTCCACAATTTTAAATCATCTCCTTGATCTAAAACTAAAGGTGCATCTAAAATCAATGATGTTGGAGTATAGTTATTTTCTAATGCTAATGCATAAACAAATGGTTTGAAGGCTGAACCTGGCTGTCTTTTAGCTTGAGATGCTCTATTGAATTCACTTTTTTTAAAACTAAATCCACCGCTAAGTGCTAAAACTCTACCAGTGTAAGGATCTATTACAACAATACCTCCATTAATTTTGGGTAATTGTTGTAAACTAAATTTTTTATCTTTTATTTTTTTCACATATATAATATCCCCTGCCTTTAATAAATCTTTAAATTCTTTTTTTGTCCAGGAAATATCTTTATATTCAATAACGCCTTCTATTTTATCTTGCGTCTGAATTTCTGCAGAAAATTTATTTATCTTTTTTACTATTGCTAATGACCAACCAATTGATTTTTCTATATTAAATTTTTTTAAGTCTTTACTCCAGTTACTATTATAAGATTTGCTGGTTAATGGTCCTCGCCACCCTTTTCTTTGATCGTATGAAATTAATCCGTTTCTAAGAGAAATTGTCGCAATTTTTTGTAAATCTAAATTGATTGGGGTATTTATATTTAATCCTTGTTTATATACTTTATCATAAGTAAAGTTTTCAATTACTTTTTTTCTAATATCCTCAATAAAATATTGAGCATCTTCCAAATAAATTTTCTGATTTTTTCTTAATATAATTTCTTGATTTTTTAATTTATCATACCATTCGTTAGTTATATAATTGTTATCATATAAATTTTTTAAAACCAGATTTCGTCTAAACTTTGCAAGTTCTAAGTCATTATATGGATTGTACTTGCTAGGGGCTTTAGGTAATGCTGCAAGTAATGCAGCTTCTGAGTAATTTAAGTCTCTAATTGATTTATCAAAATATTCTAGACTAGCAGCTGCTACTCCATAAGCTCCACTTCCTAAATATATTTGGTTTAAATACAATTCTAATATTCTTTCTTTAGAAAGCGTTCTTTCAATCCTAAATGCTAAAATTGCTTCTTTGATTTTTCTATTAATGCTAACTTCATTTGTTAATAAAAAATTTTTTGCAACTTGTTGGGTTATTGTTGAAGCGCCCTCTAATCGCTTAGAAGAAATAATATTAGATATATTCTTAATTACTGCTCTCAATACTCCTTTTGCATCTACTCCAGGATGTGAAAAGAAATTCTTATCTTCGGCTGATAAAAATGCGTTGATTACGTTTTTTGGAATTGAGTTGTAAGGCACAAATACTCTTTTTTCCTTTGAAAAATCTGCAACCAGTTCTCCTTCTCCTGAGTAAACTTTGCTTGAAACTGGTGGTTTATAATTTTTTAAAAATTTATAATCTGGAATATCATTCGAATAAGTCCATAAAACACCAACAATCAAAACTCCAGTTAAAAAAACTATAGATGCTGAAATGATAAAAATATTCTTTAAAATTTTATGCATTTTAATATCATTATATCTTTGAATTTGTTAAAGATAAGGCACAAAAATTAAACAAAATTTATTTAAACTTTGAAAACTTAATGAAATCAACAATTAAAATATTATGGAAAAAAATTTATATATCGATGCATCACATCCAAATGAAACTAGAGTTGTTCTTAAATCTGGCGAAAATATTGAAGATTATGAATATGAAGGTTTAAAAAATAACCTAATAAAAAATAACATTTATTTAGGTAAAGTAAGTAGAATTGAGCCGTCTCTTCAAGCAGCTTTTGTTGACTTTGGAAGAGAAAGGCATGGCTTTCTATCTTTAAACGACATTCAATCAGATTATTACCAAATACCAAAAGCAGATTTAGATAAAATTAAAGAGGAAGAGGAAAAAGCACGAGAAGAGCTCTCAAAACAAGTTGAGGCCAAAGAAGAAGAAAATATTGCAGAAGGAAAATTAGAAATAGATGATCCCATTGAAAAAGAATTAGAAAATCATACAGCAGAGAAAGAAATTCTTGATGAAAAAAGTAATTCTGAACAGGAAAAAGAACAAAAGCAAGAAAATAAGTTTAAATTCAAAAGATATAAAATTCAGGAAGTTATAAAACCAAATCAGGTGATACTTGTTCAAGTTATTAAAGATGAAAGAGGTCAAAAGGGAGCCGCTTTAAGTACTTTCATTTCTATTGCGGGAAAATATATAGTTTTAATGCCAAATACACCTAAAGGTGGAGGGATTTCAAGGAAGATATTTAATCCTGCTGACAGAAAAAAAATAAGAACAATCCTAAATGAAATTGAAATTCCAAAAGAGATGGGATTAATAGTTAGAACAGCTGGAAGTAATAAAACTAAAAACGAAATTAATAATGACTTGACAACTCTTATAAAAACCTGGGGTCAAATAAAAGATAATGCCATTAATTCTATTGCTCCATCGCTAATTCATCAAGAAAGTGAAATTATAAAAAGAACCTTAAGAGATATGTTTGATGATAATACCCAAAATATAATTGTAGAGGGGACTGATGGTTATAAAAAGGCTCAATCATTTATGAAAACAATGATGCCATCCAGTGTTAAAAAAGTAAAAAAATATAGAGGTAAAGTGCCTTTATTCATTGAGGAAAAAATCGAGCAAAAACTAAATCAAATTTTTGATTCTGAAATCAAACTTAAATCAGGAGGTTATTTAGTTATTAATCCTACAGAGGCATTGGTATCCATAGACATTAACTCAGGTAGCTCTATTAAAGGAAAAAATGTCGAAAGTACAGCATTGGATACAAATATTGAAGCAGCAGAAGAAATAGCAAGACAAATTAAAATAAGGGATTTGTCTGGTTTAATTATAATAGATTTTATTGACATGCTTAGTTACGTAAACAGAAGGTTGGTTGAGAGAAAGCTTAAAGAAAAATGCAGATCAGATAGAGCTAGAATACAAATAGGTAGAATAAGTAACTTTGGTCTTTTGGAAATGTCTAGACAAAGATTAAGAGAAAGTGCCATAAAATGGAAAGTTACTTTGACAGACGAGTCTTTTGCACAGAAACTGCTAAAAATTGTTGAATTAAAAGCAGTTTTAAACAAAGCAAAATTTGTAGAATTAAAGGTATGCAAGAAAATTTCTGATTTTTTAAAAGAAAACTTTGTGAATGATTTAACTTATTTTGAGAAAAAAAATAAAATAAAGCTAGATATAATAAGTGATAATTCTTTAATAATTCCTGAATATATAATTAATGTTCAAAACAAGTCAAAAAAAACAATAGAATTAGTTGAGTACTATGAAAAATTAAAAAATTTAGAGGTGCAAAAAAAAGAAAATAAAGTAATCAAAAAAAGAGAAAAAAAAACCTATAAAAAAAAAAGATTTTATAAAAAATCTAAATAATTCCTTTAATTGGTGATGAGGGATTTCCCATTAAAGTTTTACCTATTCTGCCTGAGTTGTAAGACTGTCTACCAGCAATGACTGCGTTTTTAAAAGCCAAAGCCATTTCAAATGGTTTTTTTGCTTTAGCTATTGCTGTATTTACTAAAACACCATCACAACCAAGCTCCATTGCAATGGTTGCATCTGAGGCTTGACCCAAGCCTGCATCAATTATGAGAGGAAGTTTAGTTTGATTTCTAATGATTTGAATGTTAACTTTGTTCAATATTCCTAAACCTGAGCCAATTGGAGCAGCTAAAGGCATAATCGCATCTGCACCTGAATTTTCTAAACGTTTTGCCATTAAAGGATCATCGTTACAATAAACCATTACCCTAAATCCCTCCTTAGCAAGTACCTCTGTTGTTATTAGGGTTTCTATCATGTCAGGAAATAAATTTGTTTTATCTCCTAAAACTTCAAGCTTGACCAATTTCCATCCACCAATATCTCTTGCTAACCTGAGAGTTCTTAAAGCATCTTTTGAATTGAAACAACCAGCTGTATTTGGAAGGTATGTAATTTTTTTAGGATCAATATAATCCATCAAAAGTGGTTTGGTTTTATTTGAAATATTTACCCGTCTTACAGCAACTGTTACTATTTCTGCACCAGAAAGTTTTATAGCTTTAGCACATTCAGACATGCTTTTATATTTACCAGTTCCAACTATTAATCTTGAATCAAATTTTTTTTTTGCAATTATTAACTTGTCTTTTTTCAAATTACCCTCCTCCAATAAAATGGACTATTTCTATTTTATCATCTTTTTTCAATTTTATATTACTGGTTGTTTTTTTATCAATAATTTCTCGATTTAATTCTATGGCTACTTTTTTTAAGGGTAAATTAAGTTTATTTATAAGATCAGACAATTTTGAATTGTTCAAAACTGTTTTGACTTTACCATTTACTTTAATTTTTATTTTTTTCATCGTATATAAGTGTGAATGACTAATAAAATAATTATTATTAATGGTCCAAATCTTAATCTATTAGGTGAAAGAGAACAATCACAATATGGGTCAGATACGTTTAAGGAATTAATAGATAAATGTTTAAAAAAATCAAAAGAAATTGGATTAGAGATAAACTTTACTCAATCAAATTTAGAGGGTGAAATTGTTAATATTATTCAAGAAGCGAGAAATGAATACCAGGGAATGATCATCAATGCTGCTGGTTTTACACACACATCTGTAGCTATTAGAGATGCTCTTAGTATATTCAAAAAACCAATAATTGAACTTCACATATCTAATATTTATAAAAGAGAGGAGTTTAGACAGAAATCTTTAATAAGTGATATTGCAACTGGTGGTATTTTTGGTTTAGGTACTGAAGGTTATATTTTAGCCATAATTTCTATACAAAAGATCCTAGAGAATGAAAATCGATAAAAAAATTATAAAAGAGTTAAACGACTACCTAGAAGAATTTAATCTTACTGAAATTGAAATTACTGAGAAAGATAGAAAAATTAAGGTCTCAAAAAAAAGTATCTCTAGTATAAGCCAGACTCCAGTGGTTTCATTAAGTTCCCAAATAGATAAAAGTTCTTCAGAAAATAACCAAAATTCAAAAAAAGGTATTGAGGTCACATCTCCAATAATAGGTACCGCTTATCATGCACCTGAGCCAGGTGCAAAAAGATTTATTGAAGTAGGTAAAAAAATTAAAAAAGGTGATACTATAATGATTGTTGAAGCCATGAAGACAATGAACCATGTGCCCTCCTCGTCTGATGGAGTTGTGAAAGAAATATGTGTCAATGACGGTCAACCTGTTGAATTTGGTCAAACTCTTATCATTCTACAATAAATCATGTTTAAAAAAATTTTAATTGCTAACCGTGGGGAAATTGCAGTTCGAATTATTAGAGCCTGTAAAGAATGGGGGATATCAACTGTTGCTGTCCATTCAGATGTTGATCGGGACAGCATGCATGTCAGACTTGCTGATGAAAGTGTTTGTATAGGTTCACATCAACCTCATAACAGTTACTTAAATATTCCTGCTTTGATGTCGGCTATAGAACTTACTAATGCTGAAGCTGTTCATCCCGGTTATGGTTTTCTCTCAGAAAATGCAAATTTCGCAAAAATTTTAGAGGAAAATAAAATTAAGTTCATTGGAGCTTCTTCCGAGTTAATTGCAATGATGGGAGATAAAATTCAAGCAAAGAAAATTGCAAAAGAAAATGGATTACCAGTCATTGAGGGTTCTGAGGGTGGTGTTGAAGACACATTTCATGGTAAAGAACTTTGCCAAAAAATTGGTTTTCCTGTTTTAATTAAAGCCTCAGGCGGTGGTGGTGGAAAAGGTATGAAAATTGTATACAAAGAGGAGAATTTTGAAACATTATTCTCAACTGCTAAATCAGAGGCACAAAAATATTTTGGGAATGACGAGGTTTATATTGAAAAATATTTTCAAAATCCTAGGCATATTGAAGTACAAATTTTAGCTGGTAAGAACCGAGTTGTACATCTTCATGAAAGAGATTGTTCAGTCCAAAGAAGACATCAAAAACTGATTGAGGAAACTCCTAGCCCAGTTTTAAACAACGAAATTAGAAAAGATCTTTTTGAAAAAACAGTTAATATGGTTAAAAAAATTGGCTATATGGGTGCTGGGACGGTCGAATTTATATATGAAGATGATAGATTTTATTTTCTGGAAATGAATACTAGGGTTCAAGTGGAACATCCAGTAACAGAAATGGTAACAGGAATTGATATAATCAAAGAACAAATTTGGATAGCTTTTTCAGGTGAGACAGCGCTAAAGCAAAGTGATATTAACCCAAGAGGTCACGCAATTGAGTGTAGAATTAATGCTGAAGATTCAAGTAAAAACTTTCAACCTTCACCTGGGACCATTGGCATGTGTCATCAACCTTCTGGCTTCAGAACCAGAGTAGATGGGGCAATATACCAAGGCTATAAAGTAACACCCTATTATGATAGTATGATTTGTAAGTTAATTTGTCATGGTCGAAATAGATCTGAAGCTATTCAAAGAATGAATAGATCTTTAGATGAATTTGTAATTGAAGGAATTACAACAACTATCCCTTTACATAAAAAACTATTAAATCATAAAAAATTTATAGATTCTGACTTCAACGTAGGCTGGATAGATAAAGAAAAAATAATTTAATAACAACCTACAAGCCAAACATCATAAACTGGGTGGTCAAAAGGGGTTATCGATGGACTAGATGAGAACATCCATCCATTAAAAATAAATACTTCATCATTATTTATATTATTAAGATCAATAACTTGTAAATATGCAGTAATTTCTGGGTTATCGTCAAATTCTGAATTTTTACACTTTAAACTTTTAATAGACAGATCTTCAAATGATACTAAATCACCATTTCTTAATTTTAAAAGTGTATTTTTGGAGCTTATTTTATCCAAAATCTTTATGTCTGTGTAAGAGCCCTCTAAATTACTTTGCGAAAATGCAATAGAAAATAAAGAAAAATAAACAAAAATTATTAGGTTCAGTTTAAAACTATTCTTTCCAGCTTTTATATTTTTTTTTAACTCCATCTTTGTTTTTATTGGGATAGTATGCTTGATCAGTGCCTGTCAAATTAGATTGGTGAGGTTTTTGCCATTCATATTTTTCAAGGATATGTTTTTTTTCTATTTTATTAGGAGTAAAATGCATCCATGAATACCACTCTACAGGAATTTTTGATGCATCAATTGTATCAGCATATACTACCCACCTCTTACCTTTTTTACTTTGATAGTATTTGTTTCCTAGCTCATCTGTTCCAACGAGTTTTCCAAAAAAAATAGTTTTTAATCTAGTTCCAAATGTATCTTGATTCCACCAAATGAAAATTTTTTTTAAAAGTGTCAACATTAGTTTTTTTATTTTTTCAATTAAAAATTGTAAAATTTAAATTAGACTAAAATATGAATAAGTATATAAATTAATAGATTCATTATTCAAATTAATTTTAAATTGAGGTTCAATGGCAAAATATCTAGTTGAAACGTATTATACGTGCACTTTCAAAGTAAATCATTATTTAGATGATATAAATGAAGTAGAATTAAAAAATTTAGAAAAAAGAGACGATGGAAAATTTGAGGTTTTAGATGTTAAATTAGATAATAGAAAAACTAAAAGCCTTGACCCCAAAAATAATAAAAATGTCGAAATAATAAACAAAACAGAAAAATTAAATCCAATTAGTAAAGAAAACGTAGTAACAAATCTTAATAAAGCTTCAGAAAGAGGTGGAAAGAGATTTAGTATGCCTGATAGAAGAAAAGGATATATCCAGAAGGCTACTATCGGGGATCACAAGGTCTATTTGCATACTGGCGAATACGAAGATGGAAAAATTGGAGAAATTTTCATCGACACAAGCAAAGAAGGTGAACTGGTTAAAGCTCTAATGAACAATTTTGCAATTGCTGTATCGCTTGGACTTCAATATGGGGTGCCTTTAGATGAGTTTATTAGTGCATTTATTGGAACAAAATTTGAGCCATCAGGTAAAGTTTTAGGAAATGATAGAATTTTAAGTGCTTCGTCTATTTTAGATTATATATTTAGGGAACTAGCAATTTCTTATCAAAATAGAGAGGATCTCGCTCACACACCATCAATTGGTGGGGACGACACAAGTATTTCGGATGATAAAAACTCGGAGGATCAAAATCAACTACTAAAAATTGTTAAAGATATTACCAGTAAAGGATTTGTAAGAAGTAATTATAAAAAAAATCTAGTAGACCTATCTGACGTTAAAATAAGTTTAAAAGGAAAAAAATAATTTTTAATTCTTTGTTTTTAACGTAAGATTCAATTCTTTTAACTGCTCTTGACTAATCTCTGAGGGTGCATTCATCATTAAATCTTGAGCGTTTTGGTTCATTGGAAACATAGTAACTTCTCTTATATTTTTTTCATTGGCTAAGAGCATTACAATCCTGTCTATACCAGGGGCAATTCCACCATGTGGGGGTGCACCATAACTTAATGCATTAATCATTCCACTGAACTTTTCATCTACTTCGGATTTTTTATAACCTGCAATTGAAAAGAGCTCATACATAAGATCAGGTTTGTGATTTCTTATTGCACCAGAAGATAACTCTATACCATTACAAACTATGTCATATTGGTAAGCAAGAATATCGAGAGGATTTTCGAAATCTTTGTCTTTTAATTCACCTTGTGGCATTGAAAATGGGTTATGACTAAATTTAATCTTATTTGTTAAATCATCTTTTTCAAACATTGGATAATCAACTATCCAACAGAAAGCGAAAGTATCTTCATCAATTAAATTTAGATCCTTACCAATTTTGTCTCTTGCTAGTGCGGTTATTTTTTCTAATTCATTTTGCTTTCCACACGCTAGAAAAATGCTGTCTCCTACCTCAGACTCAGTAATTTTCATTATTTCTAAAAGTGCCCCTTCGGAAAAAAATTTACCTACCGGTCCCCTTGCTGAAATTTTATTATCTTTTTCAAAAGTAAAGTATGCTAATCCAGAAGCGCCTTGGTCTTTAGCCCATTTGTCAATATTATCAAAAAAACTTCTAGGTTTATCTTTTGTATTTTTAGTAGTGATAGATCTGACTTTAGATCCGGATTTTACTAATTTTTTAAAAATATCAAATGAAACATCTGCTCTATTAAATATTTCTGTAACATCTTTTATTACAAGAGGATTTCTTAAATCAGGTTTATCACTTCCATACTTTAGCATCGCTTCAGAATATGGGATCTTTGGAAAAACATCATGCATTAACTTTTTACTAGAAAAATTTTTAAAGGTATTTACCATCAGTTTTTCTACAATATTAAATACATCTTCTTGCTCAACGAAAGACATTTCTAAATCAAGCTGGTAGAACTCACCAGGACTTCTATCAGCTCTAGCATCCTCATCTCTAAAGCAAGGAGCTATTTGAAAATATTTATCAAAGCCTGATACCATAATTAATTGTTTAAATTGTTGTGGGGCTTGTGGTAAAGCATAAAATTTTCCTGGATTTAATCGACTGGGTACAAGAAAATCTCTTGCACCTTCAGGGCTCGAAGAAGTCAAAATCGGAGTCTGAAATTCTAAAAAGCCTAACTTTGTCATTTCATTTCTTATGTACGAAATGACTTTAGATCTTAAAATTATATTCTCATGAATTTTTTTTCTTCTTAGATCTAAAAATCTGTACTTTAGTCTTATTTCTTCTGAATATTCCTGATCACTAAAAACAGGCATTGGTAATTCTTTACATGTTCCTAATGTCTCATATTCTGATATTACAACCTCAATTTCTCCAGTTTCAATATCTCCATTTTTAGCTTCCTCTGAACGATGTACAACTTTACCACTAACCTTAATAACAGTTTCTAGCTGTGTCTTCTCCAATTCTAAGAAATTTTTATTTTCTTTATCAATTATACACTGTGTAATCCCGTAATTATCCCTAAGGTCAATAAATAATAAATTTCCGTGATCTCTTTTTTTATTTATCCATCCAGAAAGATTGACCTTTTTATCAACATCACTTTTTCTTAACTCGTTACATCTATGCGTTCTGTATTTACTCAATTATTCTCCTAAAGCCTCTTTTATAATTTTAAAGTCGATTGGTTTTTTTCTTTTTAAACTAATTTCGTCGATTTTATATATGAAATGAGATATTTTGCTATAAGATCTACTTATCCTTTTAATAATAAAATCTATTAATTTTTTATCAATTGAGATTTGACGATCAGATAAATTTTTCAATATCAATGCATACATTAGATCATCTTCAGGTTTTTCTATTGTTGATAAAAGAAAATTCTTTGTTCTTGAATTTAAATCAAGAAGTGTAAATTTAAAATCTACAATAGGTTTATTAGAAGTAACTATAAGATATTTATTATCCTGTTCTATAGTGTTAATTAATGTAAATAATAAATTTTCATTAATATTTTCCAAAAGATCCTCAATGATAATATTCTCATATATTTTGATTTCATATAAAAAATTGTTTGTAATATTATTAGCTGAAATTTTTATTCCTTTAAAATTTTGAAGAAATATATTTATCAAGTGAGATTTCCCAGAGAAGCTTTCACCAATTAAATTAACAAAATTTTTTTCCCATTTGGGCCAACTTTTTAAAAGTTTAAATGAATATTC
>CACIYQ010000010.1 GCA_902590915.1 uncultured Pelagibacteraceae bacterium | reverse complement strand
TTATATGGAATTTCACTTTCCGAATGAATTAAGTGTGCATTTTCACATCCAGATTTTTTTGCAACTTCTACCAGTCTTACTGAGTTTGAAGAATTTCTACTTCCAATTACAAAAAACATATCACATTGTTTTGCTATATTCTTAACTGCAGCCTGCCTATTGGTTGTGGCATAGCAAATATCTTCCTTCATTGGTTCTTTCAGTGATGGATATTTATTTTTTAAGATTTTTATTATTTCCTTGGTGTCATCTACCGATAATGTTGTCTGAGTTATATAAGCAATTTTATCATTTTTTTCAGCATGGTAATTTTGAGCCTCATCTTCACTCTGTACTAGTCTAACCGCACCATCTGGGAGTTGTCCCATAGTTCCAATTACTTCTGGATGGTTTTCGTGTCCAATTAAAATAATTTGATATCCAGCTTTATTAAGATTTTCTGCTTCTCTATGTACTTTTGAAACCAAAGGACATGTTGCATCAACATAAGTCATTTTATAGTTTTTAGCATCTTCTGGTATTTTCTTTGGTACACCGTGAGCAGAAAAAATAACGGGTCTTGATTTGTCTTTTATTTCCTCAAGTTCTTCAACAAATATAGCTCCTTTATTTTTTAGATCGTCAACAACGTGTTTGTTATGTACAATTTCATGTCGAACGTAAACTGGAGCACCAAATTTGTGAATTGATTTTTCAACAATTTCAATTGCCCTTTCAACACCTGCACAAAAACCACGTGGTGCAGACAACAAGATTTTTAATTCTTTATTTTTCATTTTTTTCTAAAAAATATTCCAGCAATATATGAGGAAAGGTTAAAGACGCCAAACCTATAAAAATTATTTTTAATATTGCACTATTTAATTCATAGACATTATTAAGGAAATAAAGACCCAGTACAGAGAAAATGGCAGTTAAAACTGTTAATGGAAAAGCTTTTTGAGCAAATAATTTCAAACCATTTTTTAGATTGGAATTATCCATTTCTATAGCAAGTGAAATAGTATGCCTAATAGAATGTAAAAAACAAAAGTAAATAGTAAATGCAACTAGAGGTGACAAATAATAATTCAAAATTATAATTGAGAAAAAATCTAAAAAAATTGCAAACTTTTTAAAGTTAAATTCACTTAAAAATAAAATAATACTTGATAGGGCGCTTAAACCAATGGCTATCTCAATTATTTTATACTTTTCAATAAAACCTAAACTTGAGTAAAATTGCTCACTATCGATTAGTAACATTTTAAATATTGTCACTGTCTCATCAAAATTGAAGTACAAAGGCGTAATAATAATTAATAAGCCTCTAAAAAAATAAAGTATTGAAATTAAGTTTGAGTTTTTGTTAATTAAAAATTGCGTATCTTCTTTACCAAAATGAAACGAAGCAACAGCCAAAAAAACTATTAAAGTAATAGCTGGCACAATTGTCCATACCAATATCACTGAGAGAGCCAATAATATATAAATTAAATAAAAAATATAAAATTTTTTAATATTTAAAATTGCAAGAAGTTTTTTACCTTTTAAATGATCTAGGGCGCCGTGAGAAACACCTATGGTTAATATAAGTAGAAAACAAAATAAGGTTGATATATTTAAATTTGTAAATTTAAATACTACTACTGAAAATACATTACAAAATAAAAAAAATATAAAAGAGTGATTTAGATTTATTTTTTTTATTTGAGAGTTCATTTCAGAACAATTCTCTCAAAAAAACCAGTTTTGGCATCTTTAAAATAATAGAGAAGTCCTCATAGATATTACTTTTATTTGATAAAAAATTGATAACTGTGCTTGGAGAACAATTAAACATTTTAAAGAATATCTCTGGCATTTTGCCTGAATTTTTTTTTAATACTTTTAAAAATATATTATCTAAGAACTTATATTTTGAATTTATAGTAAAATTGTCTACTTTTTCGATACTCTCAAAATTTTCTCTAATATATTTGCTTTGGTCTTGAATATTCATAAAGGTATATCCGGTACTTAATCTAGTCATACCTCCTGCAGTACCAATTTCCATTTGATTTATTTTTTTTATATTTTTGGGATGGAATAGTGGGATTGCACCAGTTTCTTTAAATTTAATCTCATAATTTTTTATTTTTAATTTATTTTTAATATAATCTTCTAGCTGTGTTGAATAATCTTGGTTTGATGGATGATTTAGATTGGAGACCCAAGTTGTCTCTACAAGTGCCTTTTTTTTTGAAAAGGGTAAGGTATAAAAAAAGTGTACACTATCTCTTTGATCACAATCAAAATCCATTAAGTTAAATATTTTATCATCAAAAACATCTTTACTTGTTTCAATCTCAATACCTGAAAAATGTTGCCATAAGTCATTTTTACTATCAGAAACGTCACTGACACTGTTGAACACAAATGAATTTTCAGTACTGATTTCATTTATATTCTTAAAAAAATGAATATTGGTATTTTTTTTTAAGGTGTTGATTATCTTTTGGTAAAATAGGCCACTATCAATAGATTGATAAGGAAAGTTATCACATTCAATGTATTTAGTTTGATTAGGTATATTAATAGAAAAATTACTCCAGCTGTGCTTTACACAATCTTCAAAATTATGAGCTGCAACTTTCCAAAAAGACCAGGTTTTATCTCTAATATAATCGTTTCTAGGTTCAATAATTGCTAATGTTTTATTTTTGAATTTTTCATGAATTTCTAATTCATATGCCAAAGATAACCCAGCGCAACCACCTCCAATAATTACATAGTCAAATTCTCTCATCTAATTTAATTTCTTCATTAATTAAATAATGGTCATGATCAATATTATCATCATTTTTATTGGTTAATACAAGTTTAAGTAAATCAATTATTGCAAGTAATGTCTCAACTATTTTTTCTACATTACTGACATAAATTTTTCCTGATTTTTTATAATTTTCAAAGTTTTTTTTATTTAAAATTTTATAACCAATTTTTCTATAAACTCTTCTTGCAACTAAAATAGAAAATCTAAAACTTAAGGGTATGTCTTTAATTGAGTTAAAAGAATTTTCATAAAATTTTTCTGATAATTGAATTGTAGATTTTATATTTTTGAAATTCTGATCAATGTATATCCTGTTATTATTAAAATCTTCAATTACATCTCTTGAAATATTTGTTAATTGCATAGCGATACCAAGATCAATTGCAGATTTTAACGAATTTTTTTTATTTACCTTTAGTATTTTGGCCATCATTAGTCCTACGGTACCTGCTACTCGATAAGAATAAATTAATAATTCTTTCTCTGTAGTTAACTTTACTTGTTCTTTGATATCTGAATTGATACCATCAAATAAATCATGAATAATTCTAATTGAAATATTATATTCAGAAATTAAATCCCAAATATTTTTAATTATTGGATCGTTGAAATTTTTATTTTCAAAATTATCTTTAAATTTTTCAAATTTCTCTTTTTTAACTGTAATAGTATTTTCATCATCTGCAATATTATCAACTACTCTACAAAAATCGTAAAGAGCTGAACATTTTTTGTAAGTATTTTTTGGTAAAAAAAAACCAGCCCAGTTAAAAGATTTTGCATATTTTGCTAGATAATTTTTAGCAGACATTAAAGCAGTTTATCTAAGACTTTTGCTGAGGATAACACCCCAGGTACCCCAGCTCCTGGGTGTGTTCCAGCTCCAACAAAATAAAGTCTGTCATAAATTTCAGATTTATTGTGAAATCTAAAATATGCAGATTGAGTGAATTTAGGCTGAATTGAAAATCCAGATCCAAATTTTGTGTTTAATTCTTTTTCGAAATAATCTGGCGTTAAATAAAAGTCAGCCACAATATTTTCTCTAAGATTTGGCATTAAATCTTTTTCCATTTTATCAATTACTAAATTTTTCATGTTTTCACCTTCAGTTTGCCAATCGATTTTAGATTGATTATTTGGAACTGGTACTAGAACATAAAAACAGTCATTTCCCTCCGGTGCCATTGATTTGTCAGTTGCAGAGGGTCTGTGGAGGTAATAGCTAATATCGTTATTTAATTTCTTATTATTAAAAATATCTTCTAAATGTTCTTTGTATTTATTTCCAAACTTAATTGTATGATGCTCAATATTTTCATAAACCTTTTTAGTTCCAAAATAGTAAACGAAAAGACCCATCGAATATTCCATTCTTTTCTTTTTCCAATTAAAAATAAAAGAACTTTGGCCATTTTTTTTTTGCATTTTTTCATAAAAAGCAGGTGGATCTGCGTTACAAATAACGTTTTCAGCCTCAATTATATCTTTGTCATTTAATTTGACCCCAGTAATTTTATTACTTTTTGAAACGATTTCTGTCACCTCACTATTTTTGATTATATCAATTCCTTCTTCCTGCATGAGTTTCTCAAGTCCTTTAATAATATTTCCTGTACCCCCCATAGAATAATGTATTCCCCATTTTTTCTCCAAGTAAAGTATTAACCCATAAATTGAGGTTGTGGTAAATGGATTACCTCCTACCAAGAGTGGATGCATACTGAGCATTCTTCTTAATTTCTCATTTTTTATGAATGTGGATACTAATGAGTAAACTGATTTATAACTTTTAAGTTTCAACAGTGCAGGAAGTTGTTGCATCATTACAAAAGGTTTATCGAAAGGGACATCTGCCAATTCTGTAAAACCTTTATCAAATATCTTTTTGGTAAAGGCTACTAGTTTTTGATACCCTTTAACATCATCTTTATTTATATTTTTTATTTGTTTAATCATACTGGCCTCATCACCAGAATAATTAAATTTAGTTTTATCTTCAAAAATAAATTGATACCAAATTTTAAGTGGAGATAATTCAATGTAATGTTTAGGATCTTTTTTAAACAATTCAAATAACTCATTAATCAAGTATGGTGCGGTAATAACTGTTGGCCCACCATCAAATGTAAAACCATTTTTTTTAAATACCCTGGCTCTCCCCCCTAGGTCAGGATGTTTTTCAATTAATTTAACCTCATGTCCTTTTGCCTTCAGGCGCAAAGCTGCAGCAATGCCGCCAAATCCAGATCCAATCACTATAGAATTCATATCAATAATTTATAGTTTTTTTGGGAAATTGTAAGTTTATTATGAGCTAATTTTTTTTAGCTGCTCTTTAGTCTCATCTAAATTTTTTTGAAATACAGCATCGAGTTTTGATTTATCTACTGATGTAGATATAATTTTTTTAACAGAGTCGACTGCTATTCTAATTGAAGCATCTTTAATCTCTTTAATAGCTGCTTCTTTCATTTGACTTATTTTATTTTCAGCAAGGTTTTTTTTGATCTCAGAAGATTTGTGGAACTTATCGTTCAATTCTATCACTAATTTATCCGAATCTTTTTTTGCTTCATCTAAAATTTCATTGCTAACAGTTTGAGCTGTATCTAACTTTTTTTGTGCATTATCTAACAAATTTTTTGCTTCAGTCCTTAATTTTTCACTTTCATCGATTTCATTTTTAATATCAGAAATCATTTTATCTAATATTTGAGAAATTTTTTGAGGAATTTTTAAATAAATTAAAGCACCAAAAAATATTACAAATGATACTGCTACCCAAAATGTTGCATCAATTACCATAATATTTATCCCCATTTCTTCTTGATAGATCATCAACAATTGCAGATATGCTGCTGCTGTTTACTCCTGAACCAATAAGTTTTTCTAAAAGTTCTGATGAGGTCTCAATTGCTATTTTGTTTATTTTATCGGGGGCGCTAACTCTTAGAACTTCTATTTCTTTTTCAGCTTTATTGATTTCATCATCAATTTGCTGATCTAAAACTTCTTTTTTTACGCCTATATCTTTTAAAGTCTTTTCTCTTGTTTGATTGAATATAGTTTTAGCTTCCATTTTGCTTTTTAATATAATTTCATCATATTCTTTAAGCTTAGCCTCACTGTCTTCTCTTTGTTTTTCTGCGGCCTCAATATTTTCTAAAATTTGAGATTTCCTAGACTCTAAATTATTACTAATTTTTGGTAGTATGAATTTTGATAAAACAACATACATAATTCCAAAAGTAAGTACTAACCAAAAAATTTGAGAAATCCAAAACTCAGGATTTAATTGAGGCATACCTCCGCTTTCAGCTGCAAAAGCTTCTTTAAAAAATAAGAAGCTAAAAAATATCGACTGAAAAAATATTTTTTTAATCATTAATTTAAAACGCAAATAAAATGATCAATGCAACTACTAATCCAAATAATCCTGTAGCTT
Source organism: uncultured Pelagibacteraceae bacterium (assembly GCA_902590915.1). GTDB lineage: Bacteria > Pseudomonadota > Alphaproteobacteria > Pelagibacterales > Pelagibacteraceae > Pelagibacter. The sequence goes on along the minus strand of CACIYQ010000010.1, from coordinate 9,560 downwards.
CCGCAAGAGCGAAACCTAAAAGCAAATTAGGAAACTGTTTTTGTGCTGCAGATGGATTTCTCATCGCTCCAGACAAATAGTTTCCAAAAATTATTCCGATACCTACACCGGCACCTGCTAAAGCAATTGCTGCTAAACCAGCTCCGATCATTTTTGCTGCTTCTAATTCCATTATTTCCTCCTTGGTTAATTAATGGTGTAAATTTAATGCATCATTTAAATAGATGCAGGTTAAGATTGCAAAAACATAAGCTTGAAGAAAAGCAACTAAGATCTCTAAACCTGTTAATGCAACCGAAAAACTCAGTGGAAGCCATCCACCAACTAATCCGAGACTTATCACAAAGCCCCCGAAAACTTTCATCATTGTGTGACCAGCCATCATGTTCGCAAATAATCGAACTGATAAACTAATTGGTCTACTTAAGTAAGATATAATTTCTATTACTACTATGAGGGGAAGTAGTACAGCTGGTACCCCACTAGGGACAAATAATTTTAGGTAACCAAATCCGTGCTTAATAAAGCCAATGACAGTCACTCCAATAAAAATAAATGCTGCTAAAATAAATGTAACGATGATATGACTAGTTACAGTAAATGTATAAGGGATCATACCAAACATGTTGCAAAATAAAACAAACATGAATAACGAAAATATAAAGGCAAAGTAAGGTTTTGCTTTAGATCCTGCTGTATCGCTTATCATTTTTGCAACAAAAGTATAACTAAGTTCCGCAAGTAATTGCATTTTATTTGGTAATACCGAATTTCTTTTTGAGCCCAAGTTAAACACTAGTAAAATCGAAACTGTACTAATAATCATGAATAAACTGGCGTTTGTAAATGATATATCAAACGCTCCAACTTTTATTTCAGGTCCAATTCGATAAACATCGAATTGAGACATAGGGTTTGCTGCCATAAGTACTTATTTTTGCATATTTTTTGCAGATCTAATTACGTTAGTTATTCCGGCAACTACTCCCACAAAAAAAAATATTAATATAAACCAGGGTTTAGTACCAAAGGTCTTGTCAAAAATAAACCCAATAATTGTCCCTACAGCAACTGCAGCAACCAGTTCAGTACTTAATTTAAAAGCTGTTCCAATAGGTGAGGGGTTGCTTTTTTTATCAAAAAGATTTTTCTTAGAAAGCTTGTTTTTTGCAATCTCTAGGCGAGTTTTGAGTGGATCTTTTGGCATTGTTGAGTTTAGGCAACCATACTCTCTGCTTTTTGTAAATCAACCGCAACTAACTGACTTATACCCTTTTGAGGCATAGTTACCCCGTATAATCTATTCATTTTGGACATGGTTAAAGCGTGATGAGTTACAATAATAAATCTAGTATTCGTTATTTTAGTTAATTCCTCCAGCAGACTGCAAAATCTTGTCACGTTCGCGTCATCTAATGGAGCGTCAACTTCATCCAGCACACAAATTGGAGATGGATTAGTTAAAAATACCGCAAAGATCAATGATAGAGCTGTAAGGGCCTGTTCTCCTCCAGATAATAAAGTAATAGACTGTAATCTTTTTCCAGGAGGGCTAACCAGCATTTCTAATCCTGCTTCCAACGGATCATCAGAGTCCACCAATTCTAGTTTTGCATTTCCACCATTAAAAAGTTTGGTATAGACTTCATTAAACTTTCGATTAACTTTCTCAAAAGCCTCTATTAATCTTTCACGTCCTTTTTGATTTAACTCATTAATACTGTCTTTTAATCTCATAATAGCTGTTACTAAATCTGCACGATCTTGTTCCATCTTTTTAATCTCTTCCTCGTATTTACTAGTTTCTTCGTCTGCTTTTAAGTTTACAGAACCAAATCTTTCTCTTTCTTGTTTCTTTTTATCCAAAGCATCTTCTTGATCAACTGCGTTAGGAAGCTCATCAACACCGTTTAAATTTGAATACTCTAAAATATTTTCTTCATTAAGGTTTAGCTCTGAACTAATACGGTCTAATAAATCACTTTTTCTTTTTTGAAGACCGTCAATAGTTGCCCCAGAACTAGCTTTTCTTTCCCTGATCTGTATTGATTGTTCTTGAATCTCATTTAATTCATTTCTTAGAGTTTCAATTTTTTTGTCAGTTTCATCAATTATTATCTCGTTATCAATTTTTTCCTTGTCAGAGATTCTTAAATTTTCTGAAATTTGACCTTTACGCTCTGCTTGTACCCTTGGTTGATTTTCTAAATCATTCAATTGTGATGATAATTTACTTTTTCTTTCAGTAAGTTCTGAAACCATTTTTTCTGAATTTGATAATAAATTTTTCCAACTTTCAATTTCAGTCTCAATAGTTTTAATTCTCTCATTTCTTTTTATAGACTCATTTTTGATAGACTGATTTTTACTATAAGCATCCGCATATTTTTCTTGCAGCAATTTTATATTTTGAGATTTTTCATTTACACTTAATAATTCATTTCTAGGCTTGTCATCTTTTAAATCACTCAAAAAATTATTAAGCTCCATGTTACATCTATCTAGCAAAGTTACTGCCTGATTGATTTCATTACTATCAATTAATTCTTTAACTCTTAGTATTGAATTTTGGACATTTTTGATTGGGCCCAAGCTAATGTTGATTGCTTGGTCAGCAAAGCTCTTTACAACATCATCAACAGCTTTTTGTTCATCTTTTAATTTATCTTTTGCTATCTCTAGTTCCTCATTAGAAAGTTTTTCTGTTTCAAAATATTTAGAATCTGTTTCTATTAAATCTGATTTTTCCTCTTTTAGTCGTTTTTCATTAGAATTGGCGTCAATAATTATTCCTTTTTCTCTAGCGATATCTTCATCAAGAGTTTGAATTGATTTTTTAATGTTTTCGATTTCATCTTGAGTTCTTGTATTCTCTTCATCTAAGTTTTGAAGTTCAAGATTAAGTCTTTGAATTCTAGATAAATTTTCGATATTTTTTTCTCTAAGTGGTGAAACTTTATCTGTTGAAAGCTTTATTAGATTTTCTAATTCCGATATTTTAGTGTTGAATCCTTCAACTTCCCCTTCAGCTTCGTTGTTTATTTCATTTTCTATCCTTATTTCTTTATCGATCTCAATCAATTTTAAATAATATAAACCAGCTTCTATTTTTTTTATTTCTTCAGATATAAGTTTGTATTTTGTGGCTTCCTCAGCCTGTTTTTGAAGATTTGCTAATTGCCTTTCTTGTTGTCTTCTTAGCTCATCAGCTCTTTTAAGATTATTTTCTGCAGCACCAAGTCTTAATTCAGCTTCGTGCCTTCTTACATGTAGTCCAGAAATACCTGCAGCTTCCTCCAAAATTGCTCTTCGATCAGTAGGTTTGGCAGTGACTAAACCTCCAATTCTTCCTTGACTAATTATTGATGGAGAGTGTGCACCAGTAGATAGATCAGCAAAAAACATTTGAGCATCCCTTGCTCTAACTTCTTTACCGTTAATATAAAATTTTGAACCTTTGTCTTTTTCTATTTTTCTTTTAATTTGAATTTGATCATGATCTCGATATTGAACAGGACCTTCTTTATCTTTATTGTCAACTTCTATTGTAACTTCAGCAATATTCTTTGAGGCTTTATTTGAAGTACCAGAAAAAATTACATCTTCCATTCCAGATCCACGCATACTCTTTGCAGATGTTTCACCCATGGCCCATCTTAAAGATTCAACAATATTAGATTTTCCACAACCGTTAGGTCCAACAATACCAGTTAAGCCATCTTCGATTAAAAAATCAGCTTTTTCTGCAAAAGATTTAAATCCATTTAATTGGATTTTTTTAAACTCCATGCATTAACTTATATCAGTTTTTCAAGAGCTTTTTTTAAATTTTTATAATTAAGGGTTTTTTCAAACTTTTTGTTATTAATTATTATCGTAGGGGTAGCATTAACTTTGAAATTTTTAGCTCCATCGATTCGGTCATTTAATACAAAATCTTCAATTTGTTTGTTGTTTATACAGCTTTCAAAATCAATATTGAAACCCTCTTTTGATAAAAATTTTTGAAGATTGATATTTGCTTCCTCGATTGAACTTCCTTTTACCCATTTTTGTTGGTTGGCATATAAACTTTCTAGTATCTCCAAGTTTCCATCATTTGTACATTGAGCAACTTTTGAGGCATTAAAAGCAGCAATATCTAGCGGGAAGTGTCTAAATTCAATTTTTGCCAAACCTGTATCTAGAAATTCTTTTTTTAATAAAGGATAGACATCTTGATGAAACTTCGCGCAGTAACTACAGGTCAAAGATTCAAAAGCAATGATAGATATTTTTGCACTTTCATTGCCTACAAAAATTCTTTTTATTTCATTAGCCTGTGCACTCAAAGCACTGATAAGTATAAATATTGAAATTAATAAGATTTTTTTCATTTTTCTCTAAACAATTTAGTTAATTCTAATAAAGACTTTTTTATTTTTTCGTTTTTAACACTACTAATTTTATCTTTATATCTGTTAATTGTCACATTTTTCTCGTGAATTTCAATCTTGGGAGAAACTTTTTGTTCATCATCAAAACTAATAAATTTGAGTTTTTCAACAACCGAGTAACCAAAGTAAGTATTCATTTTATCTAAAATTTCCTTTTTAGAATATTCCATATCAACTTCATGACCTCTTTTAACCATTATTACCAATGTACTAACACCAAATTTATTTGAACTTTTAAATGTTTTTGGATAACAGCACTTGAACAACTTATCACCTACAAGGTATTTCCAATTACTAAGGGTTTCTGAATAAATGTGACCTTTTTTATTTATAATTCTTTTTACATTCTTTGGCAAAGTGTCTTTAAAAGATCTTAAGCCTTGAATGGAGACATTTCTCTGCTTAGTATTATTTTTAAATTGCATATGAAAGATCAAATAATAGCAAATAAAATTCTTAATTGGTATGACATTAATAAGCGGGTTCTACCTTGGAGAAAAAATTTATCTCAAAAAAAAAAGCAATATTACACTTTAGTTAGCGAGTTTATGCTGCAACAAACTCAGGTTGCAACAGTTATCCCTTTCTTTAATAGATTTATAAAAAATATTCCTGACTTAGAGGCTTTAGCAAATTTTGATAATCATAAACTAATTAAACTTTGGGAGGGGCTTGGCTACTATTCTAGAGTTAGAAATTTGAAAAAAACTGCACAAATAGTAGTAAAAAATTTTGATAAAAAACTTCCAAGAAACTATTTAGACTTAAAATCTCTCCCAGGTATTGGTGATTACACTGCGAGTGCAATATCAGCTATAGCTTTCAATAAACGCATTATTCCTTTAGATGGAAATATTGAAAGAGTTCTTAAACGATACTTATACTTAAAAAAAGAAAATGAAATTAATAAAGAAAACCTAATCAAGAAAAAAAAAATCTTTGGGTATTCAAATAGGGCAAGTGATTATGCTCAAGCCTTAATGGAACTAGGAGCTTTAATCTGCAAACCAAATAATCCTCATTGTAAACAATGTCCAATTTCAAATAAGTGTATTGCTTTAAAAAAAAAAGATTTCCTACTTACTAAAATCAAAAAAAAGAATAACAATAAATATTATTTATTAAAAGTTTATAAAGATAAAAATAAATATCTTTTGATTAAAAATACTAAATTTAATTTTTTGAAAAATTTTAGTATTTTTCCCATGCAAGAATTATCAAAGCCTACAAGTTCAACAGATATAGTTAATTTCAAGATGTCAAATATGAATATGAATATAAAAATTGAACATAAAAATAAAGTAGGTTCATTGCCAACTTCCCATTGGATCGATCCTAAGAAGTTAAAAAACTACACATTACCAACTTTTACAAAAAAAATTGTTAGATACCTAGAAAGTAATAAATGAAAAAAATTGGAATTATAGGAGCAGGAATTTCAGGTTTATTTATTGCTAATTTATTAAAGGAAAATCCAAATTACCAAGTTACAATATTTGAAAAAAACCACTCAATAGAGTTAGAAGAGGGGTATGGAATTCAACTTTCAACCAATAGTATCAAGCTTTTAAATAAAATCGGATTTAATGAAATAGAAAAGAGGGAAAAGTTTAATCCTGAAAAAATTGATTTTTATGAGATTAAAAATCAAAAAAAAATATCTGATTTAAATATTTCTGAATACAATTCTGAAGATTGTAAATACACCACAATGAAAAGATCTATATTAGTTGAATTTTTAAAAAATAGATTAGATGACCAGGTTATAAAATATGAACATAACATTGAGAAAATTGAAAAAAAAAATGATCAAATAAATTTAACTTTTAATAACAATCAAAATTTTATTTGTGACGATCTAATTATTTCTGATGGTATTTTTTCTAAAGGAAAATCCTTAATTTCTAATAATCAAATTCAACCAACTTATAATAATTGTATTGCAATTAGAGGTAAAATCCCTCGGGCTAACCTAAATAATTTAAATGAAAAGAACATTTCTTTATTTGTGGGTCCTGATTTTCATTATGTTATTTATCCAATTGATAACAGTACAGGAGAATTGAATTTTATTGGTGTTTTAAAGCATCAATTAACTGCAAATGAGCTTAAAAACTATAGTCTTTTTGAGGAAAAAGCTTTTATTGAGGGAATTAAAAATAAATTACGAAATAAAATTTCTTCTTCAATTTTAAGTAACATAAATAATATCAAGTGCTTCCCAGTTTTTGTTAGTAAAGATTTTCATAAATCAGTTGAAAATATTCATCTTGTTGGAGACGCCTTTTTTGCCTTTCCACCTTCTTTTGCGCAAGGAGCCTCACAATCTATTGAAGGTGCATCAGAACTATTTGAAAGCATCATACGTAGCAAAACTGATTATTATATTAACAGAGTTTCAAGAGTAAAAATGATTAATAATAGATCAAAACTAAATCAATTTGCTTTTCATGTATCAAATCCAATTATTGTGTTCTTTAGGAATATGGGATTAAAAATATTAACTAAGAACAAAAAATTCTTAGAAAATTATTTAGGAAAAATTTACAATAATTAATTTTTTGAGATTAATCTTTGTCTCAAGTAGTCTATTGGATATATTCTGCCATTAATATCACAATGCCAATATGTCCATCCATTACAACTTTCAGCACCTAAAATAGTAGCTGCAACTTTATGAATAGAGCCCTCAGATTGGTTATGCTTAATACTTCCATCTGCTAAAATTTTGGCATTAATTTTTTTCTTATTATCAAAAATGTTAGTACCTGGCTTAATTATTCCAAGCTCCACTAATGATCCAAATGGTATTCTAGGTTTTGATCTATTATTTTTGAGGGTATCAAGTAAATCATCTTCAATAGGTTTTGCATTTTTAATTCTTTTTTCTGCAGCTTTGAAATAATTTTTTTCTTTTTCTATACCAAAATAATTTCTACCAAGTTTTTTTGCAACTGTTGCTGTTGTTCCTGAACCTAAAAAAGGATCTAAAATCATGTCATCTTTATTAGTAGACGCTAATAAAATTCTATGTAGTAAAGCCTCTGGTTTTTGAGTTGAATGTACTTTTTTGCCGTTTTTCCTTAATCTTTCTGCACCACTGCAAATTGGAAGATCCCAGTTTGATCTCATTTGTAAATCATCATTCAAACATTTTAGTGATTGATAATTAAATGTATATTTTGATTTTTCACTTTTAGATGCCCAAATCAAAGTTTCATGAGCGTTGGTAAATCGTGTTCCTCTAAAATTAGGCATAGGATTATTTTTATTCCAAATAACATCATTTAAAATCCAAAATCCTAAATTTTGAATTGCAGTTCCTACTCTAAAAATATTGTGATAACTTCCAATAACCCATATCGCCCCATCTTTTTTTAAAATTCTTTTACATTCTGATAACCACTCATATGTAAACTCATCGTATTTTTTAAAATTTTCGAACTGATCCCATTTGTCATTTACAGCGTCTACTTTAGATCTGTCTGGTCTGACTAATTCACTTTTTAATTGAAGATTGTATGGAGGGTCTGCAAAAATCAAATCAAAAGTTTCACGTGGAATTTTTTTTAATTCTTCTAGGCTATCTCCATTAATAATTTTATTTTTGAAATCAGTTTTCATTTTTAAAAAATAATTAGACTCCAAATGGATTCTACGGTCAACCTGAGATTGAAATATTTAGACTCGATTTGTGTGGCTAAAATTTAAGATAACTAGATATTGTGTTTCTTAAGTTTTGATATTGGTAAGAACGTTTTTCTATGATGTTTGTTAACACCAAGCTTTTTTATTGCCTTTAAATGCTGGTTAGTTCCATAACCAAAATTTTGATCCCAATGATATCCTTTGTTCTTCTTTGCTAAAGTTTTTATAAAATTATCTCTTGTTACTTTAGCGATAATGGATGCTGCTGAAATGGAGGGTATTTTTTGGTCACCTTTTACTATTGCCCTTAAGTTGTAATTTTTTAAATCTGGTATTTTATTTCCATCAATTAAAATTTGCGAAGGTTTTTTTTTGAGTTTTTTTATTGCTCTTTTCATGGCAAGCAAGCTCGCTTGAAGAATATTTATTTTATCTATTTCTTTAACAGATGCTCTACCAGTAGCCCAAATAGAATTTTTTTTGATGTAATTAAATAAAATTTCCCTTTTTTCCTTAGTTAGTGTCTTAGAGTCTTTGAGTTTCTTATAATTAACTGATCTATTTAAAATAACAGCTGCCGCATAAACTGGTCCAATTAAACTGCCTCTGCCAACTTCGTCTACACCTGCGATTATTTTCATTAAACTTTTAAATTTAAGTCTTTTATCTTCAATCTTATTTTTTTTAAATCCTCCCATGAGTATTTCTTATTCTCTGGAAATCTTATTAAGTATGATGGATTGAAGGTTATCATCAAAGGATAGGTTCGACCATTTAGTATGACCTCTTTCCATTTTCCTCTTTCACTCGAAATTTTACCGTTAATTCCTGCAACAGCTTCCATTGCTGTACTCCCCATTAAAATGACAATTTTGGGATCTATTATTGATATATGTTCCTTTAAAAATACAGAGTATCTTTTGATCTCTACTGATGTTGGTTTTCTGTCTTCTGGAGGTCTGAAATTTATTGAATAACTACAATATATACTTTTTCGTTTAATATTGATCGCAAGCAGCATTTTATCAAGCAGCTCTCCAACCTCGCCCATAAAGGTGCTAGCATTACTGTCTTCTTCTAAACTTGGGGCTTCACCAATTAACATTATAGGACTGTTAATGTTTCCATCCCCAAGAATTAAATTCCTCGAATTTTCTCTCAATTTACAATTCTCAATTGAATTGATTTGCTTTTTTAGGTTTAGCAATAATTCGGTCTTGTTTTTTGATAAATTACGATCAAGTTTGACATCATTGTTGGCAAATCTGTTTATAGGTTTATTATTAAAAACAAAGTTTGGTTCAATTGTATTAATCAATTCTTCCCTAAATTTGTCATTTTGATTTATTACTTTTTTAGTCATACAATGTCTAAATGTTAAAAAAATTAATAAAGCTAGTATTTATTTTTGGATTACTCTATCAGACACCCATATATTCTAAAAGTACTACTTTTAATGACTTTAATTCTAGGGAT
>CACIYQ010000009.1 GCA_902590915.1 uncultured Pelagibacteraceae bacterium | reverse complement strand
AATAAAATATTTAATGAATTTTATTTATTTAAAAGTCAAAAAAAACTTCCTACAAATTCATATTTTGTTAAATTTAACGGATTAAAAGTCTTAAATAAAAATTATCCATTGAGGCAAAATCTTAATTCTTCCTATGGAAAAGATACAATAACTCATTATAACAAATAGCATGTTTAACGGAATTATTTATAATCAAGGGTCTGTTTCTAAAATAATCAAAAGAGATAAGGGGCTTAATATTTTTGTTAAAAGTGACCTAAAAGTTTCAAATAAAGATATGGGGTTATCAGTAGCCTGTGATGGCGTTTGCTTAACATTGATTTCTTTTAAAAAAAAAAATATGGAATTTTATCTTTCTAATGAAACAATCAAACGATCAAAGTTTAAATTTTTAAAACCTAGAGATATTATAAACTTAGAATTACCCTTAAAATATGGTACCAAAATTTCGGGACATATTTGCCAAGGTCATGTCGATACTGTTGGTAAGGTATTGAGTATCTTTAAAGTCGATAAATCATATGTTTTTGATTTTGAAATTCCTAAGAAGGAAAGAAAACATTTAATAGAAAAAGCATCTATTAGTGTAAATGGTATTTCACTTACTATTTCGAAAGTTACAAAAAAAGGATTTCAAATCTGGATAATCCCTCACACTTATAAAGAGACAAATTTATCTACTTTAAAGAAATCTAGCTTGGTTAATATTGAGATAGATATCTTATCTAAATACGTTAGAAATTATTTTAATGAAAAAAAATAATTTTGCTAAAATTGAGCAAATAATTAATATCGCTAAAAAAGGCGGTATGTTTATTCTTGTTGATGATGAAAAAAGAGAAAATGAGGGTGACTTGGTAATTTCAACATCTGACACTAATGCAAAAAATATTAATTTTATGGCGAAGTATGGACGAGGTCTAATTTGTCTTGCTTTAGATACTTCTCAAGCAAAAAAATTAAATTTAACTTTAATGTCACCAGTAAACCAATCGAGAAATCAGACTGCATTCACTGTTTCAATAGAGGCAAAAAAAGGTATTACCACAGGTATTTCCGCTAAAGACAGAGCGAGAACAATCAAAATTGCCTCAAGAAAAAATGCAGAAAAAAATGATATCGTTTCACCTGGCCATATATTTCCTATAATTGCAAAAGACGGAGGTGTATTAGTTAGAGCAGGTCATACCGAGGCATCGGTTGATATATCTAAATTAGCTAAAAAAAATAATTCTGCAGTTATATGTGAGATAATGAATGAAGATGGAACGATGGCGAAAGGAGATAGTCTTTTTAATTTTGCATATAAACATAATCTTAAAATTGGTAAAATCGAAGATCTTATTTCATATAGGTTAAAAAAAGAAAAGTTAATCAGATTTAAAAAACAAAGTTTTATTGAGGTCAAAAACCAAAAATACAAGATAAAAATTTATGAAAACATATTAGATGGTGCAGAGCATTTTGCTTTAATCAAGGGCAAAATCAAAAAAGGTGTTACACCTAGAGTTAGGGTTATTTCCTCAAATGTAGTTCAAAATTATTTAATAAAACAACAATTACCAAACGCATTTAATAAAACTTTAAATTATTTTAAAAAATATCCAAATTGTGTTTTAGTATTTATCAAAGACTCTAATCTTAGATCTGTCTCTCAAACACTTAAAGTTTATAAAAATAAAGGATTGAAAAAAAAGGGTAATGATAAACTAATTAGAAATTATGGTATAGGTGCACAAATAATAAAAGATTTAAAAATAAAAAATATGATACTTATTACTAAATCTCCAAAAAAAGTTATTGGTTTAGAGGGATATGATATAAAGATTATTAAGCAGGAATTAATTTAATGAAAAAGAAATATTTAATAGTAATTGCAGATTATTATAAGGATATTTCTGAAGGTTTGTTGAAAAGTGCATTAAAATTAATTCCTAAATCAAATTTGATAAGGATAGTTAATGTGCCTGGTGTATTTGAAATACCAGTAACTATTTCAAAGAATATAAATAAATATGATGGATTCCTGGCATTAGGTTGTGTTATTAAGGGTCAAACCCCTCATTTTGATTTTATTTCACAAGCATCAACTAATGCAATTATGGACTTATCTATAATTAATAAAAAACCTATCGGTAATGGTATAATTACCTGTATTAACATGAAACAAGCTATAGCTAGAAAACATAAGGGTGCTGAAGCTGCAAAAGCTGTAATTTCTGTTTTATCTCAAAGATGAGAACTCATTTTAATCCAAAAAATAATCCAAGGGTTATAATTATACAAAAATTATATGGGAAATTTTATAATGATGACGATGCTTTATATTTTCCCAAACATCGTTTCAAAAAATTTATTAAAGATATTGTAACAGGCACTATAGAAAGAAATGATCTTATATTAGAAGAGTTAAATACTAAATTGGGTGATGACTTTGTTTTTGAAAATCTTGATAAAGTATTTCAAACAATTCTTAAGGCTGCAACTTATGAATTTATGTATAAACCGCAACTATCCATAAATATTATTATAAAAGAGTATTTAAATTCATCGAATTTTTTTTTAGAAAATTCTCAAACCAAATATCTTAATGCACTTTTAGATAATATAGGAAAAAAATTGAGATCTAAAAATGCATGAATTTGAATTAATCAAACATTACTTATCAAAAATTTCAAAAAATAATCAATACGCACTTAATCTAAATGACGATGTTTTTTTTGATAATAAAAACCGATTAGCTATATCTGTAGATACATATACATTAGGATATCATTTTGTTGACTTTAAATATCCAGATTTAGTAATTAAAAAAATTTTGAGATCTTCTATCTCAGATTTAGTTTGTAAAGGAGTAATTCCTAAATATTATTTTATAGCTGGTTCAGGAAATAAAGTAACCTTTTCAAAAAAAAATCTAATGTTAATTTCAAAAGCATTAAAAGAAGAGCAAAAGAAATATAATATTATTTTATGTGGCGGAGATACTACATTTTCTAATAAGCTCAGTTTTACAATTACATCTCTCGGTTTTTCAAAAAAAATTGTTTATAGAAATAAGGTTTGCTTAAATGATGATATATATGTTACTGGAAATTTAGGAGATAGTTTTATAGGCCTTCAAATTCTTAAAAATAAAATTAAAAATTCAAAAAAATTAAATCAATACTTTATTCAAAAATATTACCTTCCTGATATACAATTTAAGTTAACAAAAAAATTATTAAACTTTGCAAATTCTTCTATTGATATTTCAGATGGTTTAGTTGATGACCTGGGTAAAATGATTAATCATCAAAAATTATCATTTTTATTAAATCTAAGCAAAATACCAATTTCGGAAAAATTATCAAAAATTATAAAATTGCGAAAATTAAAGAAAATTAATTTAATATCTAACGGTGATGATTATCAAATTTTATTTACTGCTAGCAAGAAAAAATCAAGAATCATAACTCAAACGGCTAAAAGTTTAGGTATTAGAATTTCTAAAATAGGTAAAATTTATTCAAATAAAAAAAAATCAGTAATTGTTGATGAAAAAGGTAAGGAAATACAGCTTAAAAACAAAGGATACATTCATCAATTTTAAAAGTTAATTATTGTCTTTTTTAGCTTTTTTTGTATTGTGCCAGCTTAAAATTTAACAACCAACAACATTAAGGTTTTCATGAGCTCTATAGTCGAAACTATTTTACTATACACAATTGGTGCAGGTTTATTATCTATTGTTTATGGATTTTTCACAGGAAAAAATATTCTTAATTCAAGTGCAGGTAATTCAAAAATGCAAGAGATTGCATCAGCTATACAAATTGGTGCAAAAGCATATCTGGCAAGACAATATAAAACAATTGCAATTGTTGGTGTAGTCGTTTTAGTTATTGTTAGCATCGCTTTCAGCCCTTTGGTAGGTGTAGGTTATTTAATTGGTGCTGCTTTGTCAGGTATAGCCGGATACGTCGGTATGCTTGTGTCTGTTGAAGCTAATGTGAGAACCGCCGAAGCTTCAAGAAAAGGTCTAGCAAAGGGACTTTCTGTAGCCTTTAAGTCTGGTGCTGTAACAGGAATGTTAGTGGCTGGACTAGCATTGTTGTCTATAGCAGTTTATTATTATTTATTATTAAAATTTAAAGTAGATGAGAGAGAAATTGTTAATGCACTTGTTGCATTAGGATTTGGCGCATCGTTAATTTCAATTTTTGCAAGATTAGGTGGTGGAATATTTACAAAAGGTGCTGACGTAGGTGCCGATCTTGTTGGAAAAGTTGAGGCTGGTATACCAGAAGATGATCCAAGAAATCCAGCTGTAATTGCTGATAACGTCGGAGACAATGTTGGAGATTGTGCTGGAATGGCCGCTGATTTATTTGAAACATATGCTGTAACCATTGTTGCTACAATGGTTTTATCTTCCATATTTTTTATTGGAGATTTGAAAATGATGATTTATCCTTTAAGCATAGGTGCAGCATGTTTACTTACATCAATACTTGGTACTTTTTTTGTTAAACTTGGCAATAACAAAAATGTTATGAATGCTTTGTATAAAGGATTTATTGTATCAGCTATTGGATCTTTAATAATTTTATGGCCTGTTACAGATTATGTAATAGGTTTTTCAAACGAATATACAGTTAACGGTAAAACTTTTAATGGTATGAATTTGTACTATTGTGGTGTTATTGGTTTGGTAATTACAGGGTTATTAATTTGGATTACAGAATATTATACTGGTACTAATTATAGACCTGTAAAATCTGTGGCTTTATCCTCAACGACTGGTCATGGAACCAATGTAATTCAAGGTTTAGCGGTGTCAATGGAGGCTACTGCAATTCCAGCTTTAATAATTGTAGCTGGTATTTTGATTACTAATTCAATTGCTGGTCTGTTTGGTATTGCAATTGCAGTTACCACAATGCTTGCATTAGCAGGTATGGTTGTTGCTTTGGATGCTTATGGTCCAGTTACTGATAATGCTGGTGGCATTGCAGAAATGTCTAATTTGGATAAGAAAGTTAGAAAAACAACAGATGCATTGGACGCTGTTGGAAATACAACAAAAGCTGTTACCAAAGGCTACGCAATTGGATCAGCAGGTCTTGGAGCTTTAGTTCTTTTTGCTGCTTACACAGAGGATATTAAACATTTTTCAAAAGAAGCTGGATCAGCACTTGAAGGTATTGTTGTAACTTTTGATTTATCTAATCCATATGTTGTAGTTGGATTACTGATTGGTGGTATGTTGCCTTATCTATTTGGTTCTATGGGTATGCAAGCTGTGGGTAGAGCAGGTGGTGCTGTAGTCGTTGAAGTAAGAAGACAGTTTAAAAAATTCCCAGGTATAATGAAGAGAAAACAGAAACCTGATTATGCAAAATTAGTCGACCTATTAACCGTAGCAGCAATTAAAGAAATGATTATTCCATCTTTGTTGCCAGTGCTTTCCCCAGTAGTACTTTATTTTATAATTTTAGCTATAGGTGGACAGGTTGCTGCACTTGCAGCTGTTGGTGCAATGCTATTAGGTGTAATCATCACTGGTTTATTTGTTGCAGTTTCAATGACAGCAGGTGGCGGAGCATGGGATAATGCTAAAAAATATATTGAGGATGGAAATCATGGTGGAAAAGGTTCTGAAGCGCATAAAGCTGCGGTTACAGGAGATACTGTTGGTGACCCGTATAAAGATACAGCAGGTCCAGCTGTAAATCCAATGATTAAAATTACAAATATAGTCGCGTTACTTTTATTAGCAGTTATCGCTGGGTAATTTCTTTACGTTTTTTGGCCCTCTGACCAAGGGGGTCATTCATTTTTTGCCTCATACTAGATAAAAAATCATAAATAAAAGCATTTCTATTGTACGCATCTTTTGTTGATGCTTTCGAAATTTTAATATTTTTCATATCTTTCTTATTATAAAAATTCTTCTTTTTGAGGATACCATAATTATCAATTTGCAAAACTAATACATCATTTTTGAAAATTTTCATTTTTCCTAAATTACTTATTTTTGATTGGGTTTGTTTCCTTTCTATATATATCCAAATATCATTATCAAATTTACTTTTGGTTGATGGATATCCTAATATTTTTTTAATATCATTCTTATTGCTCTCATTGACAATTAATAAAGCTTGTTTTTTTTCCAAAAAGGGTACACCATGATGTTTGACAACTGGTTTAAATGAACAATTAGTAACTATTAAAGATAAGAAAATTATATATAATAAATTTTGCATGAATGAAAAATACTTATATGTTTATAACAATTTAATTAATTACACTAGAAATAAAGATTTATATATTAATTTAAATAGAAAGGATAATTTCTCAGATAGGTTGACCTTATTTTTACTTCATTTCTCTTTTTTTTTGAAAAATTATAAAAATGATAAAAATAAGAGTTTATTACAAGAAATTTATGATTTTAATTTTCGACAACTTGAACTAAGTATAAGAGAAATTGGTTATGGCGATCAATCTATTAATAAAAAAATGAAAGATTATGTTAATTTATTCCATTCTATGGTTTCAGAAATTCACTTCTGGGAAGATTTGTCGAAATCTGATAAATTAAAAAAAATTCAAATATTTCTGAGTGATTTTGAAAATAGTGAATATTTGCTTAATTATTTTGAGAATTTTAATAATGATTTATCAAAAAAAACTTTGAATTCTTATATAAAAGGTGTAAGTAAATCCTAATTATGGCTGTACCAAAACGAAAACAAACACCTTCTAGAACAGGAATGAGAAGAGCCCAGACAATGAAATATTCAACTAAAAATATAGTTGAGGACAAAAAATCAGGTGAATATAGGTTATCACACCACCTTGATTTAAAAACTGGTATGTACAAGGGAAGACAAGTTTTAGACCCAAAAGAATAGTATAATATTTCAATATAATGTCAGATTTGATAAAAATTGCAGTAGATGCAATGGGAGGAGATGGATCTCCAAAAAAAATTATTGATGGAATTATTCTAAACAATAAAACAAATAAAAATATTTTCTATAAAATTTTTGGAGACGAGAACCAAATTCTTCAATTAATTAAAAATAGAATTGAAGATAAATTTTATGAAATTGTTCACACTGATAAAGTAATAAAAAGCACAGATAGCCCTTTAGAAGGAGCAAAGAGGGGCAAAGAAACTAGTATGTGGCTTGCCATACAAAGTGTTAAAGAAAAAAAAGCCGACATAGTTATATCAGCCGGAAATACAGGAGCCTTATTAGTTGTCGCTAAACTTAATTTAAAAATGATCGAAAATATTGATAAACCGGCTTTGTCAGCGCTTTGGCCAAATAAAAGAGGAATGAGTGTCGTATTAGATTTAGGAGCAAATATTGAATGTAGTTCAAAAAATCTCATTGATTTTTCCATAATGGGTGCTGCTTTATACACGTCACTATATCCTAATGAAAAACCTAACGTAGCATTATTAAATATAGGATCTGAAGAATTAAAAGGAAATGAAATAATAAAAGAAACCTTTCAGATTTTAAATGAAAAAAATTCCAAAAATTATAATTTTGCAGGCTATATTGAGGGAAATCATCTAATGGATGGGGATGTTAATGTAATTGTTTCTGATGGGTTCACAGGAAATGTTGCCTTAAAAACAGCCGAAGGCACAGCAAATTTTATTACTGGCGAATTAAAAAAAACAATGACTGGAAATATTATGGGTAAAATTTCTGCGTTAATAAACATATCAAATCTTAAGAAATTTAAGAAAAGATTAGATCCTAGATTGTACAATGGAGCAATTTTTATTGGGCTAGACTCACCAGTGGTCAAAAGTCATGGCGGAACAGATTATGTAGGTTTTTCAAATTCACTAGATGTTTGTCATAGAATTGTAAAAGGTAATTTGATAGAAAAGATCAAACACAATATTTAAAATGAGAATAAACTTAACTAAAAAAGACTTAGTTAATTTAGTGTATATGCAACTTGGTTTCTCCAAACAAATCTCAGAAAATTTAATTGAAGAATTCTTATCAACAATTGTAATTAATATCAAATCTGAAAAAAAACTAAAATTGTCAAAATTTGGGACATTTTCTATAAGACAAAAAAAATCAAGAATAGGAAGAAACCCTAAAACAAAAGAGTCAAAAATAATCTCAAGTAGGGAAGTTGTTTTATTTAAGCCGTCAAAAGAATTTAAAGAATTTATTAATATGAAAGAAAATGGATAAATCTGAAAGTGCATATAAAACTATTGGTGAAGTTGCTAAAATTTTAAAACTTCAACCAAATAAAAATGGCACTCGCCCAACCCATATAATTAGATTTTGGGAAACGCAATTTAATCAAATTAAACCTAAAATACTAAACTCTAATAGAAGATATTATGATGAAAAAACAATCAATTTATTAAAGAAAGTTAAGTTTCTTTTAAAGGAGCAAGGTATGACAATAAACGGTGTAAAAAAAATACTAAATAATCAAGTTTCTTTAAAGCTTGACGAAATTGCAGATAAATCTATAAAAGCTGAAAATTTAAAAAATAAATTAGTTAAGATTTCTAAAATTATAAAAGAATTAAAATAATATGGCAAAAAAAACTCATGTTAAAGTACGACTAGTTCCTGAAGCTAAACCTGATAGTTCTTTTTTTTATTATGTAAAAAAACCTGCTGGTGGTGAAAAGGCTAAGGTAAAACTTTCAGCCAAAAAATATAATCCTGATACGAGAAAACATGAAATGTTTGTAGAAAAGAAGTTACCACCGCACAGCAAATAATTATTTTTTTTTAAAGTTTTTTTTTTCGTATTCTATATAAGCCCAAATCATATTTTTCCATATTCTGTTTGTTATTTTTGGGTCAATATTATTTTTAACTGATTTTTTTTTGATATTTCTTAATATAATATTTATTCTTTTTTGATCAATAATTTGATTTTTTTTATCTTTTAGATCTAGAACCTTTTTTACAAGATTTGTTCTTTTCTTTATAATTTTGATAAGAGAATTATCAAGCTTATCTAATTCAATTCTAATTTTACTTAATTTTTTTCTCTTTAAAGGCGACATTTATATATTTGGATTATCAAAAAAATATTATATTTAAGCGCTTATGTATACTGAAAATGCAAAAATTAATAATCAATTATCTTTTTGGTTAATTACAATGTTTATTATCATTTCAATTATGATCGTAGTTGGTGGTTTGACTAGATTAACTGACTCTGGTCTTTCAATAACGCGATGGGAATTATTTTCTGGTTTGCTTCCACCTCTTAACCAAAACGATTGGATATTATACTTTAATTTATACAAAGAAATACCTGAGTTTAAATTACAAAATTTCAACATGACATTACAAGAATTTAAAGTTATTTTCTGGTGGGAGTGGGTGCACCGGTTTTTAGGTAGATTAATAGGTTTATGCTTTTTTATTCCACTTATATATTTTTCCTTTAAAATAAAAGTCTCAAAAATACTAGATTTATATTTCATTTTTTTTCTCATTTGTTTCCAAGGATTTATTGGTTGGTATATGGTTAGCAGTGGTCTAGTTGATAGGGTAGATGTTAGTCACTTTAGACTATCTATACATTTATTAATCGCTTTTCTGATTTTATCATTAATTTTTTGGAATTATTTAAAATATCAAAAAAAAAATAACCAGGTTGAAAATAGAATAAATTCAATTATTCCATTTGTATTTTTACTTTTAATTTTAACACAAATTGTAATTGGTGCATTTGTATCTGGAATGGATGCTGGAAAAATTTATAATTCATGGCCACTTATGGGTAATAGTTATTTTCCAAATGATAATAATTTTGAAAATTTATTTAAATTATCTGCCTTTAGTGATCCTTCATTAGTTCAGTTTATACACAGAAATCTTGCTTATTTAATAGGATTATTTTATGTGTTTATGTTGTTTAACGTTTACAAAAATAAAATAATTAAATTATATAGACCAATTAATATTTTAGGATTTTTTATATTTTTACAGATTGTTCTAGGAATTTTTACTGTTTTACTTGGTGCACAAATTTATATTGCTGCTGTACACCAAGTAAGTTCTATTTTTTTAATAACTTCCTCTATTTATTTTTTCTTTATAAATAAAAGACCTAACTTACTGCTTTAAGTTTGCCTTTTGAGGATTTATTTAAAGCTTGATCTAAATCCTCAATAATATCATCAATATGTTCGATACCTATACAAAGTCTAACATAACTTTGTGTTACACCCGATGCAGCAAGTTCTTTATCATTTAATTGGCTGTGTGTTGTGCTAGCTGGGTGAATAGCTAAACTTCTAGCATCTCCGATATTTGCCACATGATAAAACATTTTTAAAGACTCAATGAATCTTTTTCCAGCTTCTATTCCACCTTTTAGTTCAATTCCAACCATTGGTCCATTTCCACCTTTAAGGTACTGTTTGGCTCTATCCGATATATGCTTATCATGTTCAGTCGAATAAATTACTTTAGTTACTTCCTTGTGTTTTTTTAAAAAATTAACAGCCTTTTGGGCATTTTCGCAATGTTGTTTCATTCTTAAAGCCACAGTTTCAAGTCCTTGTATAATCGCAAAAGCGTTATCTGGGGGACATGCCGACCCTAGATCTCTCAATAAGCAAACTCTTGCACGTACAGAAAAAGGAACATTAGCTCCTGTCATCTCCGGTACAGCTTTGCCCCATATAACATTATTGTAGCTTGCGTCTGGTTCATTGAATAATGGCTGTCTTTTTGCATCAGCTGTCCAATCAAAATTACCACTATCTACTATACTGCCAGCAATTGCTGTTCCATGTCCGCCAATATATTTTGTTAAAGAATGAATAACTACAGCAGCACCATGCTCTATGGGCTTACAAATTACAGGTGCAGCAGTATTGTCCATAATTAAAGGAATATTATATTTTCTTCCAATATCCGAAACTTCCTTAATTGGAAAAACTCTTAAATAGGGGTTAGGTAGAGTTTCACCATAAAAAGCACGTGTGCTATCGTCAATTAATTTTTCAAAATTTTTAGGATCACTTGGATCCGCATATCTTATTTCAATACCAAGTTTGCTAAGTGTGTTATTAAATAATGATACAGTGCCTCCGTATAGATCGGTTGAACTTATAATATTATCACCAGCTTGAGCAACATTTAATACAGCAAAAGTTGAAGCTGTTTGACCAGATGAAACAGTAACACATGATAATCCACCTTCAAGGGAAGCAATTCTTTTTTCTAACACATCGTTTGTTGGATTCATTATTCTAGTATAAATGTTTCCAAACTCTTTTAGTGAAAACAAATTAGCTGCATGTTCTGTACTGTTAAACTCATAAGATGTAGTTCTATATATAGGCACAGCTACAGCATTTGTAGCAGGATCACTTCTGTAATCACCGCCATGGACCGCAATAGTCTCAGGATTGTTTCTTTTATTACTCATAATATACTCCTTTTTTAGTGCTTCAACTTTATGTAAGGCGCACAATACAGTTCAAATGCCTACCGATAGTTTTATGAAAATTCCTCTTTAGCAGTTTAAAGCCCGCAATAGGATCAAATCGG
Source organism: uncultured Pelagibacteraceae bacterium (assembly GCA_902590915.1). Lineage (GTDB taxonomy): Bacteria > Pseudomonadota > Alphaproteobacteria > Pelagibacterales > Pelagibacteraceae > Pelagibacter. Next base: position 22,089 of record CACIYQ010000009.1, on the reverse strand, counting down.
CATAATCTTTTTATCAAATTAAGACCTATTTTCAAGGTAAATATAAAATTGACATTGAATTTAATAATAGTATTAATCCTCGCACAATGACAAAATTCCTTAAAAAAGACCAAATAACATCATCTTGGTATGAAATTGATGCAACTAATGCAGTTGTTGGGAGATTAGCTACAGTTGTTTCAAATATTATAAGAGGAAAAAATAAAACAACTTATACACCACACATGGATGATGGTGATTTTGTAGTTGTTAAAAATATTGAACAAGTAAAATTCACAGGAAAAAAATTTCAAGACAAAAAGTATTACAGACACACAGGTCACCCTGGTGGCATCAAGATTGCTACACCTGAAAGATTAGATGAAAAAAAACCAGGTGAAACTTTGAAACTTGCGGTTAAAAGAATGTTACCCGGTGGCGTTTTGGGTCGAAAACAATTAACTAAATTAAAAATTTATGCAGGTAATGATCACCCACATTCTGCACAGAATCCTAAAGTTATTGAATTAAATAAATTGAACAGTAAAAATTTAGCAAGAAATTAATATGGAAAATACTCAAACATCTTCAAAATCAACTAAACTTAAATTAGATTTTAAAGATAGTAAATATGCAACTGGTAGAAGAAAAACTTCTATTGCGAAAGTTTGGTTAAAAAAAGGATCTGGCAAAATATATGTGAATGGAAAATTATTTAGTGATTATTTTGCAGACGAAACTCATAAAATGCAAATTACAAGACCTTTTGAGATTATAAATCAATCTACAGATTATGATGTAAGATGTAGTGTTAAAGGTGGTGGACCTACTGGTCAAGCTGGAGCTATGGTTCACGGAATATCTAAAGCATTAGTTTTATTTGATGAAAATTTAAAAGGCACATTGAAAACTGAAAAACTTACCACAAGAGACTCTCGAGCAGTAGAGAGAAAAAAACCTGGTAGAAGAAAAGCTAGAAGAAGCTTCCAATTTTCTAAAAGATAATTTTTTTTTAATATTTAACTGTTATAATATAAAATGCATATGCTTAATGCGTTAGTCGCTGGATCAACTGGATATATTGGTACTCAATTAATTAAGATATTAGTTAAGCACAAATATATAAACATAAAATATCTATGTGGTAATTCGTCAGTAGGTAAGAGTATTTCATTTTATGAAAAGTCATTATCAAAATATAAATTACCTAAAATAAAAAAATTTAATAAAAATTTATTAGATGATGTTGATATTATTTTTACAGCTTTACCTAATGGAGAAGCTCAAGATATATCTAAATATTTAAATAAAAAAAATATATTAATTGATTTAGCTGCAGATTTTAGACTTGAAAAAGCCTCTGAGTATAAAAAATGGTACAAGCAGAAGCATCGAGCAATTAAACTTATAAAAAAAAGTATTTATTCACTTCCTGAAATTAATAGAAAAGAACTTAAAAATTATAATATAATCTCAAGTCCCGGTTGTTATCCAACATCTATACTTTTACCATTAATACCCTTGATTAATAAAAATTTAATTAAGGCTTCAAATATTATAATAGACTCCAAATCAGGTTATTCTGGTGCAGGAAGAGGTGTTCACAAAAAATATAAAAATAAAAATTTATATGACTCTTTAAGTGCTTATGGTGTTGGAAAACATCGTCATAATTCAGAAATTGACCAGATGTTAAAAAAATTTTCTAAGAAGAAAATTGAAGTAAGTTTTACACCACATTTGTCACCAATGTTTAAAGGAATTCTAAGTACTATATATTTAGATTTGAATAATAATGTAAATATGTCAAACGTTTTAGGTTTATTGTCAAAATTTTATAAGCAAGAAAAATTTGTGAAGATTTCCAAATCAAATACTCTCATAAGTACAAATGATGTTATTAATACTAATAATTGTCTAATTTCGGTTTGCAAGTCAAAATTTAATAATAAAATTATTATACTTTCAGCTATAGATAATTTAATAAAAGGTGGAGCAGGGCAAGCAGTGCAAAGTCTAAACAATAGATTTAATTTTCCAGAAACAACCGGATTAATATGAGATTAATATTTAGTTTCTTTGCACTATTATTTATTTCCAACTGTTCTTTGAATACAGATTCTCAGTATTGGACTGAAGATACTATTAAAAAAAAAAATGAGCAAAAAAATCTCTCAAAAATATTAAAAAAATCAAAAGATATAACGTCAATGACTTTAGAAGAATATAAATTATATATAGAAGACTATACAAAAAAAAGTAAATATCCTGATATTAGTAAATGAAAAAAAAATATAATATTGCAGTAGTTGGTTTAGGACAGGTTGGTATTTTTTTACTTAATGAGTTAAATACTAAAAAAAAAAATATTGAAATAAAAACAGGAACAAAAATTAATGTAGTTGCTATATCAGCAAAAAATATTAAAAAAAAAAGAAAATTTAAAATTAATAAAAAAATTTTTTATACTAACCCTCTTGAAATTCTCAAAAAACATAAAGTAGATATTTTATTTGAAGCAATAGGATTATCTGATGGTGTGTCTAAAAAGATTGTAGAAAAAGCTTTAAAAAGTAAGGTTCACGTCATTACACCAAATAAAGCTTTAATTTCTAAACATGGAAATTATCTAGCAAAATTAGCGGAAAAAAATAATGTTAATTTAGAATTTGAGGCTTCTGTAGCAGGAGGTATCCCAATCTTAAGATCAATTAAGGAAGGATTAGCATCAAACAAGATTTCAAAGATTTATGGAATATTAAATGGTACTTCAAATTATATCTTATCTGAAATGGAAAATTCTAATCAAAAATTTAATGATGTTCTTATTAAAGCACAAAAACTTGGCTATGCTGAACCAGGCAACCCTAAATTAGATTTAAATGGTTTTGATGCTTTTGCAAAGGTAAGAATTTTATCTGCACTTGCATTTAATAGTAAAATCTCACAACACAAATGTTTAATGGAGGGGATAGAAAAAATTGAATTAAAAGATATAAAAATCTCTAATCAATTAGATTTAAGAATAAAACTTCTTGGAATAACTGAACTAAAAAATAATCAACTTTTTGAAACAGTTCATCCATGTTTAGTTAACAAAAAATCTTATATTGGAAATGTTAACGGGGTAATGAATGCAGTAATTCTTGAAGGAAAACCAGTCGGTGAAAGTATTTTACAAGGTGAAGGTGCAGGTCCTGGTCCTACTTCTTCTTCTCTGCTTTCTGACTTATTGTCCATACTCAGAGGTAATATTAAAAAACCTTTTGGAATACCTTTTGCACAATTAAAAGCTCTAAAATATTATAATACAAATAATTATACAAATTCACTATATTTAAGGTTTGAAGTGAAAGATCGACCTGGAGTTTTATCTCAAATTACTAATCGTTTGGCCAAGTATAAAATATCTGTAAAAAGACTTATCCAAACACCTGATAAAAAAACAAATAAAGCAACAATTGTAATAATAACTCATAAAACTTCTGAGATAAATTCCAAGAATTGTTTATCTATATTTAAAAAAAATAAAAATATTTTAAAAACGCCAACACTTATTAGAGTGCTTGGTTAATGGAAATTTATTTTAAACTCTTTGAAGTTTTATTTCCTGTTTTTTTTATGGTGGGTATTGGTTACTTTATCGGTAAAAAAAATCCTAAATTAGATACTTCTTTTATCACAAATTTTGCTGCTAATGTTGGAAGCCCTGCGATGGTTTTTTACGCTATTACTACCACTGGTGTAACATTCTCAATGTTTATTGAATATTTTTGGTATTCATTAATTGCAATATTTGCCTTTGCTGTAGTAGGTGTAATCTTTTTAATTTTTTTAAATAAAGAAATAATAAGAGAACTTCCCCCATTTGTTTTACCTAATGTCGGTAACATGGGTTTACCAATTTGTTTATTTGCTTATGGTGATTTAGGATTAGGTATTGCAGCTACTATCTCTTCATTAGTTATATTTTTTCATTTTACAATAAATGTTTTTTTGGCTAGTAAAAAATTTAGTTTAAAGCTTTTACTTCAAAGCCCACCTGTATATGCAATAATAATTTCAATTATCTTTATATATTATGAAATTCAAACACCAGTTTTTTTAGTGAATACAACTATGATTACTGCTTACACAGCAATATTTTTAATATTGATGTCTTTAGGTATAGCCCTTACAAGATTAAAAGTTTTTTCTTTTAAATCTGCTTTTATTTCTTCTATATGTAGAGTTTTTATTGGTCCATTAATTGGACTAGGTATTATAAAAATGTTTAATTTGTCTGGTTTTGCGGCAGGTGTATTTTTAATTCAATGCGCTATGCCAAGTGCAGTTTTAACTTATTTAATTGGATCAATGTATTCACCTAAAAAAATTGTTGATAGCATTGCAAGTATGATTGTAGTTTCAACAATTATGTCGTTTATAACATTACCAGTTGTTGTATTCTTTACTTTAAAATACTTTTATTAAATTATATCCTTTTTTTATGAAAGCTATAATATTAAATGCTTCAGCTTGGATGATTGTTCCAGTTATGGACGCGTTTGCTAAACATTTAAGTTCTTCAATAGATGTTTTTCAGATTGTATGGGCGAGATATTTCTTTTCAGCACTTTTTACATTGTCTTTAATGTTAATTTTTTATAGAAAAACTCTTGTTTGGAGTAAAAACCCTAAATTACAATTGATTAGAGGTTTTGTGCTATCCTTTTCTACATTATGTTTCTTTTATGCAATTTCTGTTATTTCTCTTCCGAAAGCTTTAACTTTAGCATTTGTAGCACCTATAACTTGTACTACTTTTTCTCCAATATTTCTAAACGAGAAGGTTGGTATTAGAAGATGGTCCGCTGTTTTAGTTGGTTTCTTGGGTGCTATGATTGTAATTAGACCTGGTTTTATTGAGGTAAACTTAGCAACTTTAGCCGCAGTTACTTGTGGAATTTGTTATGGGTTCTATTTTATAATAACTAGGAAATTGAGCACTTCTGATAATTCTTTTTTAACGTTGTTGTTTACTAGTTTAGTAGGTTTAATAATAGTTAGCTTATTTGTGCCAGCTGTATGGGTTACACCTTCTTTAACTGAATGGGTTTTAATGGCTTTAATCGGCTTTATTGCAGCTCTAGCGCATCTTTTCCTAATATTATCACTCAAATATGCTGATGCATCCAAATTAGCTCCTTTAGGCTACACAGAGATAATTACCAACATACTAATTAGTTATTATTTCTTTCATGAATTACCTGATAATTGGACTTATTTAGGTCTATTTATTATTATTCTCAGTGGTTTATACATTTCCAGAAGAGAATATTTACTTACTAGTTCTAATTAATAGTAAATAAATAGTTACTAATATATAATTTAATACTTCAATATATACTTTTAAACAATTGTAATTATGTTATTTTTTTATATTTTATATATAGATAAATTAATACAAATCATCCAATTAATAACTATTATTTTAAATAGATAAAGGCAAATATAGCAATCTTAATAAAGAAAATAAACTATAATACTTAAAAGTGTTTAATATCAATGGTTTATTTAGTTAATTAAACACAAAATTCAAAATTCTTATTTTAATAAGTGGGTAGGGGAACAAAAATTTTTAAAAAATTCTATGAAATTTGATACTAAATATAGTCTTACTATCATTGAAAAGTAGAGCAATGCAGTTAGAGAATATGTGTTTTAAGCGGCCATAGAGGCACTTTATTTTGTTATATCTCAATATATAGTACAACTGAAGGGTGAATATTACTATTCATGTTAAAATAAGCTTAAATATTGAAAAAACGTTGATTTTATTAGTATTTTTGACTATAAAATAGGTTAAAAAAGCCACTAAATATCAACTTTTTCAGATCTCAATAAACGCAGCTTTGTCTTAATTCCACCTCTGCCTGAGTATCCACCAAGGCCTCCATCAGACCGAATTACTCTATGACACGGTATTTTGGGAGCATAAGGGTTTTTTCCACATGCATTAGCTACAGCACGGGCTGATTTAGGTCTTTTTATTGCAATCGCTACCTGTTTATAGTTTTTAACAGTGCCTCTTGGTATAGTTTTAAGATATTTCCAAACTTTTAGTTGAAATTTAGTTCCATTCATATTTAGTGTGAAAAAAAAACAGTATTTATGCACTTTTCAGTGCACAAAATAGTAGTTGTAGGCACGTCGTTGTCTCGCTATCACCACGCCACCCGTCTCGCGCGTTCAGCAACCCCTCGCGAAACTTTCTGCCCTCTGAATTTGTTACTTGCGGTTTTTCTTCAGCTGGGTAGTTAAGAGTCATCACTAAATTAACTTTCTTATATCAGCTGTATTATTTATTTTTATCACTTTTTAGTTGTTTTTTTTATTTTTTGGTAATGACCTGTGAATGATGGGGATAACTCTAATCACCAAAAATAAGTATAAAATAGCTTATTAAAAAAAAAATAAATAGAATTGACAAATATATTGTCTCTAAAGTTTTTCCAGCTTTCTTGTATTGAATAGCACTCAAGACTGCAAAAGCTATTGAGGTAATAAGAAAATAATTTGGTTCTATAATTCCATTCATCGAGGCCATATTTTATTTTTTAAACTATTGACATTTAAAATCACTTAATATATTACTAACGATAATTAATTGTTATCAATAGTAATTATGAATGAATTGACAACAGATGTAAAATTACTTCATGAGGCTACTTTAAATAACCTCAAAAGCTCGAAGGCAGATAACACCTTAAGAGCATATAAATCAGACTTTAAAGATTTTGGGGCTTTTTGTGTTAAGCATGGTTTTAATTGTTTACCTGCGGAGCCCAAGACAGTTTCTTTATACATTACACAACTCTCTAAAAATTCTAAAATCAGCACATTAAGAAGAAGGTTAGTATCAATAAGTATGATACATAGACTTAAAGGGTATTATCTAGATACAAAACATCCAATTATTGTGGAAAACCTAATGGGGATAAGAAGGATAAAAGGAAGCATTCAAAAAGGTAAAAAACCTATATTAATCAATCATTTAAAATCTATAATTAATGTAATAGATAATCAAAAAATTAAGAATATTAAGAAATTCAGAGACAAGTCAATTATCTTAGTTGGTTTTGGAGGTGGATTTAGACGAACTGAACTTATATCAATTGATCATGAAGATTTAGAATTTGTACCTGAGGGCCTCAAAATAACTATTAAAAGATCAAAAACTGATCAATTTGGAGAAGGGATGATAAAAGGCCTACCCTACTTCTCTAATGAAACTTATTGCCCAGTTGTCAATCTTAAAAAATGGTTAGATATTTCCAAAATCAAATCTGGACCAATTTTTAGAAGATTTTCTAAAGGGTCGTTATTAACCCACAAAAGATTAACGGATCAATCTGTAGTTTTACTAATGAAAAACTATTTGAACTTAGCAGGTATTGAAAATAAAAATTTTGCTGGTCACAGTTTAAGATCAGGTTTTGCAACTGTTGCTGCAGAGTCAGGTGCTGATGAGAGAAGTATAATGGCAATGACTGGTCACAAATCATCACAGATGGTTAGAAGATATATTAGAGAAGCTAACATCTTTAAAAACAATGCTTTAAATAAAATTAAAATATAAATGAATAAAGATATAACTATAGTTATTCCCTCATATAAATCAAAAAAATTAATTTTAAAACATGTGAAAAATATTTCCAAAAGAATACAAATAATTATCATTGAAAACTCAAGAGATAAAAGTCTCAAAGATGCAATAAATAAGAAATATAAAAATGTAAAGGTAACTCTAGAAAAAAATATTGGATATGGAAATGCAATAAATAAAGCAGCAAATTTAGTTAAAACAAAATACTTTTTTGTTATAAATCCAGATACTAAAATCTATAGTTCAACTTTGAACTTGTTATTAAGAAATTGTAAAAAAATCAAAAAATTTGGAGCAATAAGTCCAAATCATATTCTTAATAAAAAAAAAAAATATGATCGAATAATAGTTGAAAAGGAGGAACTCACGGGTGGAGCAATGCTGTTTGAGACTAAAATTTTTAAAAAGATAAAAGGTTTTGATAAGAATATATTTCTCTATTACGAGGATAATGATTACTTTACAAAATGTAAAAATAATGATTATAAATTATATATTATAATGAATTCATTTCATGACCATAAAAAAAAGAGTAAAGGCTCAGCTTTCTTCAAAAATGAAAATGAAAGAAATTATGCTTACTATTTAACTGGATGGCATGGCCAATGGTCAAAATTTTATTATCATAAGAAATATTTTGGTTATGTTATAGCTCTGCAAAGATGTCTACCAAACTTTTTTACAAATTTATTACAACTCTTAATAAATGTATTTATCAATCAAAAAAAGGCTAAATATATCTATTTTAAGATTGAAGGATTACTCGCCTCAATTATGGGTTTTAGTTCATACAAAAGATCGAAATTCGATTAAAATTTTTATTTGTTAAAAATGAAATCTAAAGCCTCGTCTGAATTAACAATTGGCAATTTAGGCTTAAAATTATTGATATAATCCTTAAAAGATTTATCTTTTATCTCAGGAATTTTCATATATTTAGCGCTTTTTTTAACTTTCAATATACCGACCCCTTGATCAATATTTACAATAACAAATTTGGAATCATTCATCATAGAAATTTCATAAGCATTTTTCCAAACATCTCCAGATTTATCTTGTTTTTCTTCATTAGAGGATCTAGGTAACATTATCGTGGAAAATTATAATACCACCCTGATTTAAAAATTTCATTGAATTCATACAATCTCTTTGACATTGTTCATATTTATGTAGTCCATCAATAAATACTACATCAAAAAATAATTTTATTAATTTTAAAAAATTTATCACTACTCATTCTATGTGTGCCACTTTTAAAAGGAACAACACCTATTTTTTGTTTTTTTGGTAATGGTATTATATTAAATGACTTATTATCAAACGCCTATTTCTAAGTAATTACAATTGTTGAACCCTTTATCTTTTATTATCTTTGCAATTGAAAGTGAAATAAAAGACTCTTTATTGTAAAAATTATTCTCATAATCGAAATGATTTTTAATTAAACTTTTTTTAATTTTTTTTATATAATAATAAGGATTTATTATTAGTGGGACAAACAAACGAAATAGGTTTCTCATAATTTGTTTAGCACAAAAAAGCTTTTATTCTATATTTGATCATTTTTTTTAAATATATTCTATTTTTTTTTGGAAAATAGTCTTTTATATTTGGTAGTATAAATGTTGTTGGATGCTTGAACCAAACATTTTTAAATTTTAAATTCAAATGATCATATGGACTTTTATTTGCAGAATAATAATCCACATAAATAGTTGATCTCTTATTTAAATTATTTTTTATTTCGGTAACACCATGAAATGTAAACGGACTATGCAAAAAAATAACTGCTCTATTAGGTTTAAAGTCAACTAGTTTTTCAATTTTCGTCCCATATTTGTTTGCAAAAATTGTGGAACCTCCCCAGGATTTTTGCCAATTTTTGGATAAATATAAAATTATATTTAAAACATGCGGAAGACCTGTAACTGGCTCTGATGAATGATCAATATGTGTGCCTAAAAAACCAGACTCATACATTTCATGGTAATTGGCTAAAGAAGTATTACCTTCTGAAGTAGAAAATAGCTCAGTAATACCAGTTAATTTATGTAAATTTTCCAAAAAATCTTTTTTATTAAGTTCATCTATTATTGACTTAAGATTATTAGATAATATTTCGTTTTTACTTGCCCATTTGTTTTTCTCTATATCTGTGTTGAATATTCTTCCTTTTTTTTTATTTATTATGATTTCATTTAAATTTAAATTTTTAAAAAAATTTTCATCTAAAAAATTATCTAATATTGCGTGTGGAAAAGGTTTTGCTAATTTAAATAACTGTGAATATTTTTTTAGATTATTATATTTTATATTAATAATATTCATTTGAATTTAAATAGTGGTCTATTAACTCTTCTTAAGTAATTGTTTATCATAGAAAAGTTTTAAATATAAATAATTTAACTTACAGATTAGATAGTTTAAAATAAATGATAAGGTATAAACAGGTTTTACGAGCGCTTTTTCATATTTTGTGTTTGATTGTAAATAATATTTTTTAAAGAATTTAATTGTAATACCCCATTTAAGTAAAAATAATTTAGCACCTTTGCTACCGTAATTTGGATTATTATAAATTTTGTTAATTTTTTTTCTGAGTACAATTGATCCAAAATGATAAACCTTACAATTATTTATACCTTTGAAAATTCTTACACCCTGATTCCATAACTTCATATTAAAATCAGGATCTGATCCTGTGCCTGGAAAAAATTCCTCACTGAAACCACCAACTTTTTCCCATAATTCTTTATGCACTAACATGGGGGCCCATGTTGTACCTTGAAAATCATATAAATTATGATTTTCATATTCTTCTAGAAATTTTTTTTCATTAAAGTTATTAGGACTCTCACCACAATTAAATGCTATTTGTCCATTATTCATCATTGTGCCAGATAAATAAAAATTATTGTGACCAATTTTATTTACCTCATCCACTAAAATTTCATCCCAGTTTGGACAAAAATAAAAATCATCATGTGCATATAAAATGTAATCAAATTTACTCAATTTGGATGCCATGTTAATACCTTTGCAAATACCTGAATTATATGTTGTATAACTATATTCTATATTTTTTTCTTTTAGATAATTCAAAGTTCCATCATCACCAATGTTAACATGAGGTATAATCTGATGAGTATATTTCGAGTTTTTTTCTAAACTTGATATGCATAGTTTTAAATATTCTAGGTTATTGAATGTAGGAATTAAAATTGAAAACATTAATGTTTTGACTCCCAGTAATATTTTTTTTTTATATTAAAAGTTTTATTAATAATAAATTCAGCAACAAGATTTGAATTAAAAAATTTATGATATTTGCTACGACCTTTTTTTGAAATAGATACTCTCAGTTTGTCATTTTTTAACATAAAATCCATTTTACTCGTTAAATCCCTTTCATTTTTATAAAAAATTACCTCATCCTTAGTAAAAAAATCATTCAATTTTGTTTTTTCATCAATAAAGGTTAGTAAACCATTACCAATTAATTGTGCGATTCTATCACTGCTATAATATCTTAAAGGTTTACCCTGACTTAAATTAAGTGCCATTTTCGATTTGTAAATTTGCTTTTTAAAATCATCCCCCCATAAAGGTTCCGTATTATCAAAACCATAAAAATCCAATTTTTTATCGGTATTACATTTAATTAATTTATTTAAAAAAACTTCCCGTTGATCGAATTTGCCCTTTTTCAACCTACCCCTGTGTACACCATGCGACATTGCAAAAAAAAGATCATATTCTGAATTTTTATTTTCATAAGCTTTTAAATTTTCAAATGAAACATCAACAGGATTAGGCATATAAAAGACTTTATATTTTTTCTTAAAATTAAGGACTTTAGGATCAGTTGTGCAAAAACTTGCATCGATAATATCTATTTTGTCTAAAAATCTTCTTTTATTAATGATCCATTTAGAGTCCATTCTATCAAGAAACCACTGGCATATTTTAATTTCTGGATTATTTTTTTTGATAAATTCAATAGATTTTTTTCTTATTAAATCAGCATGACCTAAAATAATTAAATCTGGATTAAAGGTATCTACAGTTTTAATAAAAATTTCATTTAAAGATTTTGAACCGTCTATGTCTGATATTTTTCTATTCTTACTAACAATGTCGCGATCACTAATTGTCATTACATTATGTCTTAATCTGACAAGACCATTATTAATCCTCCTTCCGGTATTATAAAAAAGTCTTCCATTATGTCTTTCGTTTAAATTTGTAACATGCAAAATATTTAAATGTTTTTTTTTTATTTTATAATTTTTTGAACCAATAATTAAATCTCTATATTGATCAATTTTTGTGCTTGTAAATTTATTTGTTAAATAAAAATTTTTTAGAGATAATTTTTGTAATTTTTGTCGATATTTTTCGTTTAAAATTAATTTCTCTATACTTTTAAAAACATTTTTTTCATCAAGTCTCTTTAAAATAATACCATTTGTAATAGTTTCAGGTAGTCCTCCCTTATTGCTAATTATAACTGCACACCCTCTGCTAGCAGCTTCCAAACTAGATCTTCCGAAAGGTTCATTCCACCTAGAGCATGTTACTGATATGGATGCACTTTTTAAATATGATAAAACTTTATCATGGGCTTGAAAGCCAAGAATTTTTAGTCTCTTGTGTTTAAAAAAAATTTTTTCTCTTGGTTCATCACCAATAACTATAGATTTCCATTCTGGGTATTTATTTAAAATCATTATTATTGCTTTACCGAAAATGTCATAACCTTTTGCTGAATTAAGTTTACCAACAAAAGTTACAATTTTCTTTTTTGTCTTTAAATTTATTTTCTGTAAATTTGTAGATTGTTTAATAACAATTAATTTGGGAGAAAGTTTATTTTTTATACTCAGATTGTTAACAAATCTACTTTTTGACCAATTACTATTGAAAATAATTTTATCTAATTTATTTACCAGAAATAACCTCTCATTAATTGTTCTCGATCCATTCATTTCAAGTGGATCATTGTGAAAATAAAGAACTTTTTTTGCGTACTTTAGATTAGACAAAAATTTTGCGTATGTTGGTCTATTATGCATTTCAATTAGTGAAGATCTATTTTTGCTTTCTTGTTTTAAAAAACTTAAAATATAATTTTTGGAAGAACTTTGAAGAAAATTTTTAGCAAATTTAATATTTATATAATTTTTTAAAAGTTTTTTTTTAAATTTTGTGTTTCCATAAATGTAAATATTATTTCTATACTTACTTTCTTTAACTGTATCTCTAATTGAAATAGAAACAGCACCTGCGTACGATTTTGAAAAATTTTCTTTATAAGGCAGTAGAACTGAAATTTTCATTCTTATGATTTATTTAATATTTGGTTTCTTAAATATCTATTGTTTTTAAGTTTATATTCAAAAGACATCGCTTCATGTTTATTTTTAAATTTTTTAAAATATATAACTTCCCATTTATACCCTTTTGTACTTTTTGCTCCAGTATTTGAATTGTGTTTTATTAAACGCTTTCTAATATCGTTAGTATAACCAACATAAGTTTTTTTGGTTCCAGGCGAAACTGATTTTAGCATATATGTAAAATAATGCATAAATTTGGCGGTCCCTAGGGGAATCGAACCCCTCTTTCGAGGATGAAAACCACGTGTCCTAACCGATAGACGAAGGGACCGAATGCTGCTTTTTATTGTAAAAAAGTATATTAATCAAGCTTTAATAGATTTGTTGTAATTTTAAACATTATCTATTTACAACTTTTTTAATTACTTTTTTCATACCAGAGCTCTTATGCGTTATTAAGGTTTCAGAAATTAATTCATTATTTTTAATTTTTATACCTGAAACTAAATCTCCTGCTGTTATGCCTGTTGCACAAAAAATTGAATCTCCTTTCACAATTTCGTTTAGTTCATATTTTTTTGAAAGATCATCAATTCCCATTTTATTAGCTCTTATTTTATCTTCTTCTGAGTCAAATAAAAACCTTCCTTGAAAAAAACATTTAAATGTATCGAGAGCAGCTGCGGCTAAGACACCTTCGGGACCTCCTCCTATACCGAGAAAAATATCAACTTTGTATTTTTCATTAGTTACCAATAAAGCGCCAGATACATCACCATCAGTAATTAATTTAATATTAACCTTTAATTTATTTAATTCATTAATTATATCCTTATGTCTTGCTCTATCCATAACGCACGCCGTGATATTTTCAGGTTTTTTATTTAAATATTCAGATAAATTAAAAATATTTTTCTTAACTGAAAAATCTAAATCGATAACTCCCTTCTCCCCTATCTTTGCTGATATTTTTTCCATATAAGTCTCCGGAGCATTAAAAAGATTATTTTTTTCAGCAACTGCAATTACAGATAAAGCCCCAGGTAAATTATTTGCTACAAAATTAGTCCCCTCAAGAGGATCAACAGCAATATCTATTTCAGGACCTTTGGTTGTACCAACTTTTTCACCAATATACAACATCGGAGCTTCGTCAAGTTCACCCTCACCAATAACTATCTGTCCTTTAATGTCTAATTTATTTAGCTCATTTCGCATAGAGTCAACAGCTGCTTTATCTGCTGCGATTTTATCTTTTTTTCCTACAAAGTTATATGAAGCAATAGCAGCTTTAGAAGTTACATTTAAGAATTTATCTATAAATTTTCGTTCGATTGTCATTAAATTTTTTGGTCAACAAATTCTTCTTGTTTTATTTTATTTTCAAATTCCCTCAGACGTTTATAAACACTAGCAAGTTCTATTATAGTCGGCCAAGCTTTAAGTATATATTGCATTGATCCTTCTACTCTTCCAAATGCTCTGATTATTTGCTGCATTACACCTAAAGTAACTGCACCTGCTACTATAGCAGGTGCTAAAAAGACGTAAGCAGACAAAACATTTGCCTGTAAATAAGCAATTCTACCAATATTAAAATATAGATATCTTAGATAGCTTAAGTAATGAATACTTCTTACATCCTCGAACAATTCATCTATAGTTTTTGGTCTTACAGTTCCATCATCCTCAGCTATTACTAATATTTTTCTATAAGCTGCCTCTTTTTTTTGCAAGTCATATTCAACTCCAACTAATCTTAATATTAAACCTAATATTATAAGAAAAATAGTACCGCCTATTGACCAAATAAGAGCACCAACTATTAAACCGTAATCCCAATCTCCAAAAAAGAAAATTGGAATTCCAATACTTAAACCAAACAAAATTGGCATAAATTCAATTAAAATCATCAAAGCTTCAATTAAACTTGTTCCTAACGATTCCATAATCCTAGAAAATTTTATTGTATCTTCTTGAACTCTCTGAGCAGCACCTTCAATTTTTCGAGCTTTGTCATAAACAGAATGGTACCATTCAACCATAGCAGCTCTCCATCTAAATAAATAATGTGAAGTAAAAAAACTAACTAATACTGCAACACCAACATACATAGCTGCTAAAATTATAAATGAAAGTAAACTTGCCCAATATTCCTCAATTGTTATAGCATTGGGTGCTCCAAGTGCTTTTTGAATCATGTCATAAAATTCTCCAAACCACTCATTTATTTTTACATCGATTTTAACTTGAATCCAAAGTGATGAAAGTATTATAGCAGAACCAAGCCAAGACCACAGATACCAATTTCTTTCAGTAAAAAATCTAAACATAATTATTTTAAGAAATTGTCTGCATATGATTTTTTTACAGTTTTTCTTTTTCTTGGTTCAATTATTTCGTATACAATTTTTTTCTTTTTTGCATAATTAATTGCTAGTTCTTTAGTTGAAAATTCTAATTTTAATTCAGTTAATGTATCAGAAGAACTTTCCCATCCCATTAAAGGATTTTTAGTTGGGTCTTTTGTTTTAAATTCTAATATCCATTTATTGGTTTTTCCAAGACCTGACTGCATCGGGCTTTTGTTAGGGATATAAATTATTGCTTTTTTCATAATGATGGTCGGAGTGGCAGGATTCGAACCTGCGACCCTCTGGTCCCAAACCAGATGCGCTACCAGGCTGCGCTACACTCCGAGAGCATTACTAATACAATAGTTATTGATATTTTCAACGATTAAAGCTTCAAAATTAAAAGAATTTTTACAAATATCTGGTATATAAGAATTTATGATTATTGAATGTCCTTGTAAAAAAAAAAAATTCAATATTGATACAAATTTAATCCCGGCAGAGGGACGTAATTTACAATGTGGTTCCTGTGATCGTGTTTGGTTTTATAAAAAAGAAGATCCAATACCAGAACCTATACAAATAAATGAAGATAATGTTATTCAACAAAATAAAGATATTGATAAATTAAATGACGATAAATCTAAAGATCAATTAATAAAACAACCAGTTGAAGAGAATAAAAAAGCAAAATCTAAATTATCAATCATCAATGAAACTGAGAACAAATCTAAGGAAATTAAAAAAACTCAAAGTAGCAAGTTTTTTTCATACTTAATTGTATTTATAATTTCATTAGGGGCACTAATTATTTTACTAGACACTCTTAAAACACCATTAATCAACATATTTCCTGGATTAGAAGTGTTGCTTTTCAACCTATATGAAACATTGAAAGATATTAAACTATTTATTATGGACCTTTCATAATTCTATGATCAATTACATTTCAAAACCTTTTAGATGGTTCTTTAAATTAGAGGCAGCCAGTGGATTAGTTTTGTTATTTGCTGCCATTATTGCTTTATTTATAAGCAATTCAAACTTAGCAGATTTATACTTTTCAACATTAAATAAATATCTATTCATCGGTATTAATAATTTTGGATTAAAATTGTCTGTAATTCATTGGATTAATGATGCTTTAATGGCAATATTTTTCTTCTTTGTAACTCTTGAGATTAAAAGAGAGTTTTTACAGGGAGAACTTTCGAACATAAAACAAGCCTTACTTCCAATAATTGCAGCTGTAGGTGGAATGTTGGTACCTGCATTATTTTATGTATTTATAAATTTTGGTGATAGTGAAACTCTAAAAGGATGGGCTATACCATCAGCTACAGACATAGCTTTCTCGTTAGGTGTTTTGTCACTACTTGGAAAGCGAGTACCTTTATCATTAAAAGTTTTTTTAACAGCTCTAGCTATTATAGATGACTTAGGTGCGATAGTTATTATTGCCCTTTTCTACTCAGGGGACTTAAGTATTAAATATTTACTCTTAATGCTGGTAGCATTTATTATTTTATTATTGATCAATAAATTTAAAATCAAAAAATTTTTACCCTACTTGATTGTAGGATTGTTTCTTTGGGATTTTACTCATAATTCAGGTATTCATGCAACAATAGCTGGAGTTTTACTAGCTATGACAATACCTCATAGAAAAAAAGAAAAAGATTTTTCATTATTAATTAAAATTGAACATGCCATCAGTCCTTATGTTGCCTTTGGTATAATGCCATTATTTGCTTTCGCTAATGCAGGTGTATCACTAGAAGGTTTAACTTTTGCTTCCTTATTAAACAAAGTACCATTAGGAATTTTATTAGGATTATTCGTTGGTAAACAACTAGGAGTTTTTGTTTTCTCTTATATATCTATTAAAGCTAAAATAGCACAAATGCCTAATGATACTAGCTGGTACAATTTTTATGGCGTTGGTGTACTAACCGGTATTGGTTTCACAATGAGTCTTTTTGTTGGAAATTTAGCTTTTGCCGAAAATATACAGTACATGGATGGGGTAAAAATAGGAGTCCTAACTGGGTCATTATTATCCACTTTATTTGGATACTTTTTGATATTACTTACACCTAATAGACCTAAAAGTTAATTCTACTATATGAAAAAATACTTTTTAACAGTTATAACAATAATAATGTTTTTTTTTAATAATCTAGCTAAAGCTGAGTATGAGAAAATTTTTTACGATCTTAACATACAAAGTATAACTGGAGAGGTAATAGATTTTAAGGAATACAAAAATAAAGCAGTTTTAGTAGTGAATACAGCTAGTTATTGTGGTTTTACAAATCAATACGAAGAACTTCAGGAATTATGGGATAATTATAAGTCAAAAGGATTAGTAGTTCTAGGCGTTCCTTCAAATTCATTTAACCAAGAAAAAAAAAATAACGACGAAGTAAAAGAATTTTGTGAGGTTAATTTTAATATAAATTTTCCTTTAACAACTATTACTGAAGTTAAAGGTGATAGTGCTCATGAAATTTTTAAATGGGCGAAAAAAAACTATGGAAAATCTGCTGTTCCAAAATGGAATTTTCATAAAATATTAATTAATAAAGAAGGTAAAATTGAGGATACATTCGCGTCATTCACTAAACCTATGTCAGGTAAATTAATAAAAAAAATTGAAGCAATACTATAATTTTATTGTTAATCCATCATGAGCTGGAATTACATTTTTAGGTAAAAGCTTTTTTAAAACTTTGTAGTCTAATACTGGTGATAAATTTGTTAGAATAGCATGTTTAGGTTTGAATTTTTTAATCATTGAAAGTGAGTTTTCTAAATTGAAATGTGATGGATGAAAATTATACCATAAACAGTCGATAACTAAATATTTTAGATTTTTAAAATATTTATAGTCTTTATTATAAATTTTACTTACATCACTTATATAAGCTAATTTCTTATCCAAAATAAAGCAATTTGATTTAACTTTGCCATGTTCTACTTCAATAGATTTAATTTTTACTTTTCTATTATTATTTAATGTGAAGAAATTTTTTTTTAATTTATTTAATTTTAAGGTTGCTGGATATTCTCTTGAATAACTTTTAAATATATAAGAAAAAGTTTTCAATAAATAATTAGATGTGAATTTATCGGCGTAAACATCAACTGGTTTTCTTCTATTAATAAAAAATGACCTTAAATCATTAATACCGTGAGTTTGATCACCGTGCATATGTGAATAAAGTACTTTATTTATCTTTTTAATTTTATGTCTCAATAGTTGCTGTCTAAGGTCTGGTGAAGTATCTATCAAAATATTTTCATCTGAAGTTTGAAACAATGCTGAGCATCTTGTTCTATAGTTTTTTTTATTATTTGGATCACAATTACCATAAAAACCATCCGGTCTTGGTACACCCATTGAACTACCACAACCTAATATAATAAATTTCATAACTATTATTTAAAGAATAGTTGATTAAAATTATTTGTAGTTATTTCAACTAGTTTTGACTTTGGTATTTCTTTAATTTCAGCAAGTTTAACAGCTGTAAAATCAATAAATGACGGTTCATTTTTTTTACCCCTATTTGGTACTGGTGTTAAAAAGGGACTGTCGGTTTCAATCAATACTTTTTCTAGAGGTAATGACTTAAAGGTATCTTGCAAATCTAAGGAGTTATTAAAGGTAATAATACCACTTGCTGAAAAATACGAGTTCAATAGTAAGAGCTTTTTTGAAAATTCTATAGATCCTGTAAAACAATGCATTAAAATTTTAAGATCATTATTTTTATATGAATTAAGTATTTCATATGTTTCATCTTCTGCATTTCTTGAATGAACAATTAATGGTGACTTGGTCTCAATTGAAGCTTCTATGTGTTCTTTAAAACTCGATATTTGTTTGTCACGATCACTATTATTATAATAAAAATCTAGTCCAGTTTCACCTATGCCAATAATTTTATCATTTTCTTTAAAGTTCTGAACTAATTGAGAGGAGGTTAAAACATTTTTGTCACTTTCATGTGGATGAATACCAACTGTACCATAAATAATGTCGTCTTTATAGATCAATTGTTTAATCTTAGAAAAACTATCTATTGATGTTGATATGGTTAGCAATTTTTTAATGCCAACATCTTTTGATCTTTGTATTACGTTATTAAGATCACTAATTAATGGTTCATGATCAAGATGACAGTGTGAATCAATCATTATCTTTTTCTATTTTTTTAAAAAGTATGTCTATTTTATTAATATTATTTCCTTTAATTAAAAATTCATTTTTAGATATGTCTTCTAATTTAATGTCATTTTCACCAAGATTAAATATTTTTAAAGCCTTTAATACTGATCCTGGGATTATCGGATAGAGTAAAAAACTTATTTTTCTAATAATTTCCAAGGCAGTAAATACGATAGTATTTAATCTAATAATATCGTCTTTCTTTTTCCATGGCTCTTGGTCGTTAAAATATTTATTAGCCTCAAAAAGTGAATTAACTATATAGTCAATATAAAAATTTAAATTTTGTTGGTCTATCTTAGATCTAATATTTTCTAAATTGTCCCTAAATTTATTTAAAATATTTAAATCATCTTCTTCAAATTTTATTTTTTCTGGTATTTTCCCATCACAATTTTTTATTGCAAAAGCAGTAACACGTTGACATAAATTTCCATAATTATTTGCTAAATCACTATTTATACAGTCCTCTAATCTATCTTGGGATATATTTCCATCATTGCCGAAAGAGACTTCTTTTATTAAATAATATCTTAATGGATCTAGACCATATTCATCAATAATTTGCAATGGATCTAAAATATTGCCTTTTGATTTAGACATTTTCTCATCCCCCGAAAGTATCCATCCGTGACCATAAACTTTTTTTGGTAATTCAATTTTAGCAGCTAATAAAAAAGCTGGCCAATATACAGCATGAAATCTTAATATATCTTTACCAATTAAATGTATTGAGGCAGGCCAAAATTTTTTAAACAATTCATCTTCTTTATTGGGGTAATTTAAAGCACTTATATAGTTGGTAAGTGCATCAAGCCAAACATAGATAACATGGTTATCATTCCCAGGCACTTTAATGCCCCATGAAAAAGATTTTCTACTTACTGAAAGATCTTTGAGTCCACTTTTAACAAAACTTATTATCTCGTTTTTTCTTGAACCAGGTGAAATAAAATTAGGGTTTTTTTTATAAAAATCTAATAAGGGCTTTTCCCATTTAGAAAGTCTAAAAAAATATGACTCCTCCTCTATCCATTCAACAGGTGATTTAGAACTAATTGAAATTTTTTTACCTTCTACTTCTTCTATTTCATCTTCATTATAAAAAGCTTCATCTGAAACAGAGTACCATCCTGAATATTTGGAAAGATAAATATCATCATTCTTTTCTAGTTCTATCCATAAATGTTGAACTGTTTTTTTATGTCGCTCTTCAGTAGTTCGTATAAAATCTGTATTAGTTAAATTTAAAATTTTGGATAAATCTCTAAAGGTTTTACTAATTTGATCACAGAATATGAGTGGATCTAGACCTTTTTTCTCTGCTGATCTTTGTATTTTAAGTCCATGTTCGTCAGTTCCAGTTAGGAAATAAACTTTGTAACCATCAATAGTTTTAAATCGTGAAAAAAAATCAGCAATAATACTTGAATAAGCATGACCCATGTGTGGCCTTGCAGAGGGGTAGTATATTGGTGTTGTGATGTAAAAATTTTTACCCATTTAACATTCTATCTTCAAATTCCATAAAAAGCGTTTCTTCATCTAAATTATAAATTTTGGTATTTATAATTTTTTTTAAAAAAAGGTTATAAAAGTTTAATATTTCAACATTATAGATATTAACTTTACTCCTAAAGTAATTTTCAATAAATGAGTAGGTCAATTCAATCAAGATTTTATCTTTTTTGTAAAGCTTATTTTTAATTATCAATGATAAAAAATTTTTTAATGACAGATTTTTTACATCTATTTCAAATTCTTCAGAAACTTTTAAAATTTTTAATAATTTTCCAGGCGTGGTATAATAATTAATTAATTCTTCATTAAATATGTCATAAATATCTTGATTTATGATCTTATTAGCTATTTCAATAGTCTGTTTGTGAGAAAGAGAGATTTTAAAATTTATACATCTTGATTTCAAAGTAGGAAGTACTCTTTTATTACTATTTATTAAAATAAAGTTTATATTATCATTTGGTTCTTCAATTACTTTAAGTAATGCGTTGATTGAATTAAGGTTAAGTAAATTAATATTATCAATCAAAACAAACCTTGGATCTTCGTTAAATGATGATTTGTTTAAATTGGAAATTAGATCTCTGATTTGATTAATATCAATATTTTTTTTTCCTTCCTCAACATCAATGAGGTATAAATTAGGATTAGATTTATTCTCAATTAATTTAAAAGATTTGTTTTCGCTATTAATTTTATAATTTTTCGTATCATAACTATGATCTTCATTTGAGGATAAAGTATAATTGATTAAATGATAAGCTAAAGTACACTTGCCTATACCCTTTTCACCTGACAAAATTATTTTATTTGGAAACTTTTTGCTTAAATATAAATTTTTAAATGTGTCAAAAATTTCATAATGCCCAAATAAACTTTGTTGTGATGAAGACACCATATATTAAATTAAATTTTTTATTTTATCTAAGATTAATTTTTTGTTTTTTTCAATTTCTAAATTTGAGTCAATTATCATATACAAATTTTTTTTTGAATTTGCTAATTTAATAAAAC
>CACIYQ010000008.1 GCA_902590915.1 uncultured Pelagibacteraceae bacterium | reverse complement strand
CAAAACGGTTTTCAAATCTCAGATAAACAAGTTCAAAAAATTGCTAAAGGTTAAATATATTTTACGTCTTTAATCTCAAAATTTTTGACTCCTGATGGAGTGGTAATTTCAACTAAATCACTTTTATTTTTCCCAATTAACCCTTTGCCGATTGGAGATTGAAAAAAAATTAATTTTTGTTTTAAATCAGCTTCATCTTTACCAACAATTTTGTAATTTATTTTTTCCCCTGTATCTAAATCTTCTAAATAAACTGTAGAACCAAAAATAACTTTTCCCTCATTATTTAATTTAGTTACATCAATTACATTTGCTCTAGCAATTATGTCGTTGATTTCTGTTATTCTCCCCTCACTGTGAGATTGTTCTTCCTTTGCAGCATGATATTCAGCATTTTCTTTTAAATCTCCATGAGACCGAGCCTCAGCAATTGCAGCTACTATTTGAGGTCTTTTTTTTTCTTTTAAATAAACTAATTCCTCTTTTAATTTATTAAGACCATTCAGTGTAATTGGTTCTTTATCCATTTCTTATTTCCATTTTACAATTGGAGGTAACGACATTAGTATCCCTTCAACATTCCCACCTGTTTGAAGACCAAATTTCGTCCCTCGATCATATAATAAG
Source organism: uncultured Pelagibacteraceae bacterium (assembly GCA_902590915.1). Lineage (GTDB taxonomy): Bacteria > Pseudomonadota > Alphaproteobacteria > Pelagibacterales > Pelagibacteraceae > Pelagibacter. The sequence continues at coordinate 39,549 of CACIYQ010000008.1, read as the reverse complement.
TTGAATTCTGCGTAACGACCTCTTTTAATATACTGTTTCTCTTTATCTTTTAAAGTCCATTTTTTTGAAACTTTTTTTCTTATAATATCATTAAATAACATCTGAAATGTTACCCCAACATCCCTTACAAATTTAAAATCATTTTCAAAGTTTTCATTTTTATAATCAAAGAAAATACCACCAATCCCTCTTGCTTCATGTCTATGGGGTAAATAAAAATATTCATCACACCATTTTTTATATTTGGAATAATAATTTTTATTATGTTGGTCACACATAAGCTTTAACGTTTTATGAAAATTATTTTTTTCATTTATATCTTTTATAGCTGGCGTAACATCCATTCCTCCACCAAACCAATTTTTTTGTGTACAAATATATCTTGTATTAAAATGCATAGCAGGGATATGAGGGTTTTGCATATGCATAACTACAGATATCCCTGAAGCCCAGAAACTTGGATTTTTCTCAGCACCTGGAATATTTTTTTGGAATTTCTTAGGAAATTTTCCATATACTCTTGAAAAATTGACGCCCACTTTTTCAAAAATTTTTCCATTTTTAAGAATTCTGTATTCTCCACCCCCTTCATCTTTTTTGGTATTTCTTTTCCAAGAGTTAGACTTGAATTTTAATTTATTCTTCTCAAGCTTGATGATGTCATCACAAATTGCATTCTGTAAAAGTTTGAACCAATTACTTGATAGATCTTTTTTAATATCTATATCCATTTTAAATCAATTTAATCTGCCTTAAACTTTCTGCTAAGACAATAGCAACAGAGGAAGCAATATTAAGTGATCTAGCCTTATTATTCATTGGAATCTTTAATCTATCTTTGATTAGTTTATGAACCTTTTCAGGAACACCTGCGCTTTCTCGCCCAAATAATATTGTGTCATCTGATTTAAACTTAAACTTAGTATAAGATATGGATCCCTTAGTTGTCATTAAAACAATTCTCTGATTCTGTTTTTTCTCAAAAAATTTTTCAGAGCTTTGATAAAAATCGATTTGATTAAGATCCATGTAGTCCATGACAACTCTTTTGAACCTTTTATCAGACAATAGGAAACCACAGGGCTCTATAATTTCCAATTTCGCGCCCAAACAAGCGCAAGTTCTTATTATTGCTGCTGTATTTTGAGGAATATCTGGCTCATATAAAGCAATTCTAAGGCCCGAAATGGTTGAATTATGTGTCATTCTATCAGTAGTAAAAATAATATTTTATATTATATGAATTCGTATATTAAGTAATTTAAATCGAAAACAGACAATATAAACAGTTACTAATCGTGTCAGACAAAAAACCAAAAAGAAGAGATTTCTTATTTACAGCTTCATATGCTGTTGGAGCAGTTGGAGCAGCTGCAGTAGTTTGGCCGCTTGTAGACCAAATGAATCCTGATGCATCAGTAAAAGCATTGGCAAGTACAGAAGTCGATATTAGCTCTTTAACACCAGGCAATACAATAACTGTGCTTTGGAGAGGAAAACCAGTTTTTATAAGAAGACGAACTCAGGAAGAAATAGCTGAAGCAAGATCTGTTAAAATGGAGGATTTAATACACCCAGAAAAAGATGAAGATAGAGCAAAAAATCCTGAATGGTTAGTAATGCTTGGTGTATGCACTCACCTTGGATGTGTTCCTTTAAATGATAAAGGAGATTATAATGGATGGTTTTGTCCTTGTCATGGTTCACACTATGATACATCTGGAAGAATTAGAAAAGGTCCAGCACCATGGAACATGGAAATTCCAAAATATGAATTTGTTAACACTAACACAATTAAAATTGGATAAACTATATGAGTGATCACGAATACACACCTAAATCAAAAGCTGGAAAATGGTTTAATGATAGATTGCCATTATTAACTTTAGCAAATCATCTAACTGATTATCCGACTCCAAAAAATTTGAATTATTGGTGGACCTTTGGTGGAATATTAACTTTTTGCTTGATAACTCAAATTGTTACAGGATTAACTTTAGCAATGCACTATATCGCTCACGCTGATATGGCATTCGAAAGTGTGGAGCACATAATGAGAGACGTTAACTATGGTTGGTTAATTCGATATATTCACGCAAACGGTGCTTCTATGTTTTTCCTAGCAGTTTATATTCATATTTTTAGGTCATTGTTTTATGGGTCATACAAATCTCCTAGAGAGATCATATGGATAATTGGAATAATTATTTATTTATTGATGATGGCTGCAGCTTTCATGGGTTATGTTTTGCCTTGGGGTCAAATGAGTTTCTGGGGTGCAACTGTGATAACAAACTTATTTAGTGCAATCCCATTAGTTGGCGAAGGTATAGTGACTTGGTTGTGGGGAGGATATTCTGTAGACAATCCTACCTTAACAAGATTTTTTACGCTTCATTATCTGATACCTTTTTTAATACTGGGATTAGTGGTTTTACACATTTGGGCATTACATGTTCCTGGTAACAATAATCCTGTTGGTATAGATATTAAAAAACCGTCAAAGGATACAGTTCCTTTTCATCCTTACATAGTAATTAAAGACGGATTTGCATTATTGATGTTTATGATTGTGTTTGCTTTTTTCGTATTCTATGCGCCTAATATTTTAGGACATGCAGATAATTATATAGAGGCCAATCCATTAGTAACCCCAGCACATATTGTACCTGAATGGTATCTCTTACCATTTTACGCAATTTTAAGATCAGTCCCGGATAAGTTACTTGGAGTAGTTGCTATGCTATCAGCAATTTTAATTTTAGCAGTTTTACCTTGGCTAGATACTTCAAAAATAAGATCAGCAGTATTTAGACCGCTCTATAAACAATTTTACTGGATACTAGTAGCTGATGTTTTAATCTTAGGTTACATGGGTGCAATGCCTGCTGAAGGGCTATATTTATTAATTGCAAGAGTTGCAACTGCTTATTATTTCCTTCATTTTTTAGTTATTTTACCAGTGCTAGGATTAAAAGAGCGAACCATTCCTTTACCATTAAGTATTACGGAACCTGTGCTTGGAGGGTCACCCAATATGGCTATGGCTAAAAAAAAGGAAAGTAAACTAGAATAGTGAAAAAAATTTTTAAACTTTTTTCAATAATAATACTGTTATCCCTAAATAGTTATTCAGCATTCTCTGCAGAAAAAGTTGAGTACTTAAAAACTGATTGGAGTTTTAAAGGATTATTTGGAAAGTTTGATAGGGCCTCACTTCAAAGAGGATATCAAGTTTATACGGAAGTTTGTGCAGCGTGCCACTCAATGAAGTACTTAAGCTATAGAAATTTATCAGAAAAAGGTGGACCCGAGTTTTCTGTGGCTCAAGCAAAAGCAATTGCTGCTTCATTTGAGGTAACAGATGGACCAAACTCAGATGGAGAAATGTTTACTCGGCCAGGAAAACTATCTGATAAATTTGTCATGCCATATGAAAATGTTAAAGCTGCTGAAGCTGCTAATGGAGGAGCATATCCCCCAGATATGTCAGTATTAGTTAAAGCTAGAGGAGGGGGAGTAGACTATATATATTCTTTATTACAAGGTTATGAGGAGGCTCCAAGTGGAATGACTTTAGACGATGGAGTTCATTACAATAAATATATGTACGGTAATAAAATTAAAATGTCGGCACCTTTGTCAGATGGAATTATTGAATATTCTGATGGTACAAACGCTTCTATTGAGCAAATGTCAAAAGATGTAACAACATTTTTGATGTGGGCTGCTGAACCTAGTTTAGAAGCTAGACACCAAATGGGATTCAAGGCTATCGTGTATTTGATAATTTTAACAATACTTGTTTATTTCAGTATGAAGAGAATTTGGTCACGTGTTGAATCTGAAGTTTAAGACATCACCATCTTTTACAATATAATCCTTACCTTCTAATCTCATTTTACCGTTATTCTTAGAATTCACCCAACCATCATTAGCAACAAAATCTTCATAGGAAATTGTTTCAGCTCTTATAAATCCTTTTTCAAAATCTGTGTGAATTTCACCAGCAGCTTTTGGAGCTGTACAGTTTTTTTGGATTGTCCAAGCTCTTGTTTCTTCAGGACCAGAAGTAAAATATGTATCAAGTTCTAGAATTTTGTATCCTTTCTGGATCAACATACTCAATCCTGTATCTTTTAATCCGATCATATCCATATAATTTTTTTTTTCTTCATTTTCTAATTCATTAATTTGATTTTCAATATCAGCTGAAACTATTAAAGTGTTTTCTTCACCATATTTCTCAATGAAGGCATTTGTATAAATATTTCCCTCTTTCACACTCTGTTCATCAACATTACATACAAATATCTTAGGTTTTATGGATAATAATCCACTTTGGTTTAGTTGTTTAGTTTCAAACTGGGACTTAAGAACCGTTATATCTTTATCATTATTGATACAATCTAAAGCAATCTCTAAAATTTTGAGCTGCTCTTCCTCTATATTTTTCTTATTGTTTTTTTCTAATCTTTTTTGAATAGACTCTAAATCTGCAAGCATCATTTCTGTTTCAATAATCTCTAAATCTCTAATGGGATCTACTGTTGGATTAACATTCTGAATATCATCAGAGTCGAAGCATCTAGTCATATGAATTACAGCATCTACCTCTCTTATATGTGAAAGAAATTTATTCCCTAAACCCTCACCTTTTGAGGCACCTTTCACAAGTCCGGCAATATCAACAAATGAAATTGTCGTATTAATTGTTTTTTTTGAGTTAGAAACTTTGGATAATTTTTCAAGTCGCTCGTCTGGAACTGGAACGACTCCTACATTAGGGTCTATTGTACAAAAAGGGAAGTTTGCAGCCTGAGCCTTACTAGAATTTGTAAGTGCATTAAACAAAGTAGATTTACCAACATTGGGCAAACCAACAATTCCACACTTAAAACTCATTATTTATTATTTACTGTACTTGAAAATAAATCTAATTTTTTATCAACCAATATTGAAATAGAGTCTGTAATGTCATTGGTAATCTTTTCCAATCCTGTCATTTCATCATCATCAAAATTTTGCAAAACATAGTCACTTATTTCCATATTATCTTTTGGTTTTCCAATTCCCACTCTCACTCTGGAATAATCTTTGCCAATAAATTTATCTATTGAGGCAATACCATTATGGCCTGCACTGGATCCCCCAAATTTTGCTTTGATTTTTCCAAATTCTACGTCCAAATCATCATGGAAAACGATTACGTCCTCAGCATCAATTTTAAAATATTCTATGAGTTCTCGAATACATATTCCAGAATTATTCATAAAAGTTAGGGGCTTAATGGCATAAATTTTTTGATCTGCAACATTACCAGTGGTGAGTAATCCTTTAAATTTTGGTTTCTGTTTTGATAAGCTAAATTTTTTATTTATTGAGTCGATTATTTTAAAACCAACATTATGTCTATTATTTTCACTATCTGGAGTTGGGTTACCTAAACCTACAAATAAAAGCATATAATGAATTCTAGTGGGAAGTAAATTTCAATTTTGATAATTATTTTTTTTCTTCAGAAGGTTTTTTATCTTCACCTTCTTTTTTAGCACCTTCAGCAGCAGGTTTATCACCATCTGCTGGGGCTGCCTCAGCTCCTGCTGCTCCTTCTTCACCTTCAGCTGCCTCAGCCTCTGCAGGTTTTTCAGGTTCTTTCATTACTGTTGGAGCTGCTAAAGTTGCAATTACAAAGTCTCTTCCTTGAATTGTGGGCACTACCTCTTCATCTAAAGTTATAGATGAAATTTTAAAACTCTCTCCAATATCAATTCCATCTAAATCTATTACAAGATTTTCAGGAATTTTTTCACTTGGACATTTTAATTCAACTTTTCTTCTTACTATATTTAATACCCCGCCTCTTTTAAGTCCTGGTGAGCTTTCGTGATTAATAAATTTTACTGGAACTTCAATTTTAATTTTAACACCTGGCACTACTCTTAAAAAATCTACATGAATAGGTTCATCAGTTATAATGTCGTATTTTATTTCTTTAGGAAGAACATTTTGTGTTTTTCCATTAACGTTTAAAGAAATTATGTTTGATAGAAAATTTTCTTTTTCAATTAATGATTTTAATAATTTTTTTGAGATTGCTACTTTCTCATTTTGAGCCTCTCCACCATAAATTATAGCAGGCACATTTCCATTATCTCTAAGGGAATTAAGCTCACCTTTGGTTTTAGTGTCTCTTATATTGGCGTCTAATGAATTCATAAAAACAAGGGTTTTTAGCTCAAGATCTTTAATAACTCAAGGTAATTATTTAAATAAATCGGAAACGGAGGTTGAGTTTGATATTCTTTTAATAGCTTCTCCCATCAAGGCTGAAATAGATAGAACTTCTATGTTTTTTGCACTCTTCGTTTTGTCTTTATTGTCAATTGTATCTGTGATTACTAATTTTTTAATTACCGAATTTTTAATTTTTTTTACAGCCTCACCTGTTAAAACACCGTGGGTGATATAAACGTAAACTTCTTTTGCACCCCGATCCTTTAATGCTTTAGCCGCATTGACTATAGTTCCACCAGAGTCAATGATGTCGTCCACTATTACACAAGTTTTATCTTTTACTTCTCCGATTACATTCATCACTTGGGATTGACCAGGTTTTGGTCTTCTTTTATCAACGATTGCAAGACCAACATTCAAAATCTTTCCAAGTGCTCTTGCTCTTTCAGTACCACCTACATCAGGTGCAATACATACAATATTTTTACTTTTGATGTTTTTTTTTACATGTCTTGCAAAAATGGGTGTAGAAAATAAGTTGTCTACCGGTATATCAAAAAACCCTTGAATTTGACCTGCATGCAAATCAACTGTCACAACTCTGTCTGCGCCAGCTTTTGTTATTAAATTTGATACAAGTTTTGCTGAGATAGATGTTCTTGGAACAACTTTTCTATCTTGTCTTGCATAACCAAAATATGGAATAACTGCTGTTATATTTTTAGCAGAGGATCTTTTTAGAGCATCTATACACAACAAAAGTTCCATTAGATTATCATTAGCAGGAGATGAGATAGACTGAATTATGAAAATACTATTTCCTCTTATATTTTCATTTAATTCAACATATATTTCACCATCTGCAAAATTCTTGATACTTGAATTAACTAGTTTAGATTTTAAAAATCTTGCAATGTCCTTGCTGAGAGGCTTATTGCTAGTTCCAGATAATAATTTCATTAGAAAAAACTTAATTAAGCATAATTATTGAAATATTTCTACCATAATCATCATGTTTTAAGCTTAAAGATCTTCTAGCACTAAAGAATTTATTTTTAACATCAAATGTATCGATTTTAATATTTTCTATTTTTTTTATATTATTCTTTAAAAGTGTAGATTTTACGTAGTTTGATAAATCAAAATATAACTTTTTACGCTTTATTCTAAAAAAAATTTTGTTTCGTCTATCTTTTTTTAAAAATTTATTTTTAAATTCATTTTGAACTTCATAATTATCAATTGAGATAGAAGGGCCTATTACGGCAGTAATATTTTGTGGCTTAGATCCTTTCTTAATCATAAATTTGATCACTTTATCGACTATTCCCTTATATGCTCCTTTCCAGCCCGCATGGATTGCTCCAATTATTTTTTTTTGCTGATCACAAATCAAAATTGGCACACAGTCTGCTGTTAAAACAGCAATTGGTAAGTTTTTCTGATTAGTAATCACCGCATCTGCTTTTGGCTTTGTTTTAAAATGATATTTTTCGTCAATATAAATGAATTTATTGCTGTGAATTTGATTAAGTAAAAAAATATCCCCAGCTGAATGATTGATTTTTTTTCTTACTAATTCTAAATTTTTTCTTACATTACCTGGTTTATCTCTTGATCCTGGTCCACAGTTTAAACTTTTATAAATATTTTTAGATATACCACCCTTGCTATTAAAGAAGCCGTGTTTCAAATTCTTAATATTTGAAAGTTTTTTAGATTTAATCACTTTGAAATCCTGTTTGAAATTTATTATTTTTAGATTTTACAAGCATAACTTTAAACAATTCGCCCATCTGTTTTTCATCTATTAGTCTTCTTATTCTGTAAAATAAGTCTGTTTTTTTAGAAAAAGCTATATCCTTACTTATAATTTCAGCTCTTTGAAGAATTCCCATTCTAGTTAAGAATTTTTTTTGAGTTGTAACTACTGAGTCTAAATTTTTAAATTGATCTATAAATTTTTGAAATAAATTAAAGTTGATGTTGTACGTAATGTCAGAATCACCAATATTTTCTAAAATATTTGAATATTTATGATTATTAACTGCTTGAAGGGTATCTTGCATTTTAGAATTTAAATAACCATAGTCTATAACAAGTATTCCACCTTCACTTTTTTCAATTATATTGCCTATAATATTTAAATATTCTAAAGCATCAGGAGAATATTCAATTATATCTTGTCCTTTTGAAATCTCTAAATTTAATTTTTCCTCAATCAATTTAATATTTGTTTTGACTTCATTAAATTTTGCCTCTTCAGGATTTGAAAGATCTACAAATTTTTCATACCAGTCATCTTGTCTTTTAAAAAACTGTTTAATTGGCAAAGCATCAAAAAATTCATTTGCTAAAAAAATAGTAGGTTCTGAATAATTTTGTTTTAAATCTTGGATCCAAGTAATTTTCTCAGACCCAAGGTTCATTTTCTGTTGATCAATGAGATATTTACTTTTTTCGTATATCATAAAATTACAAGAGCTAAAGTGTTCTGGAAAGTTCTTTAATGTTTGATAAACCACCTTCATCATTTCACCATTTCCAGCACCTAGCTCAATTAAATTAAATTTATTTGGTGAGCCCAAACTCTTAAGAAAAGTAACTAACCAAATAGTTATAATTTCTGAAAAAAGTCTTGAGATATTTGGAGCTGTAATAAAATCACCCTCCTTGCCAAAGGGATTTTGCTTCATGTAATAACCTGAGTCTTTGTCGTAAAGTGCCCAATTAATAAATTGGTCTAAAGATAAGTTAGTTGATTTGTTTATCTTCATTTTTAAAATAAAATAGGACCAACCCAGCCAATGTTAGGATTACACTTAAAATTTGCCCCATAGTTAAATTAAATAATAAATAACCTAACTGCTCGTCTGGAACTCTTAAAAATTCAATAGAAAATCTAAATATTGAGTAAAAAATTAAAAATAGGCTTGATATTAAACCCGGCTTAAGCAAAAAATTTTTATTTTTAAAATTAATTAAAATTAGTATTAAAATTATTCCCTCTAGTAGAGCTTCGTATATTTGGGTAGGATGTCTTGGCAAGTTATCTACTTGAACAAAAGTTACTGACCATGGCACATTAGTTACTTTTCCATATAACTCTGAATTTATAAAGTTTGATAGTCTTCCAAAAAAAATTCCAATTGGAGCAACTAATGCTACAACATCCATATATAAAAAAGGATTTTGATTATTTTTCTTTCCAAAAATTATACTCGCAATTATAATTCCGATTAATCCGCCATGAAAAGACATGCCGCCCTCCCAAATCTTAAAAATATCCAACAAATTATTTAAATAATATTCTAGATTATAGAATAATATGTAACCAATTCTTCCACCTAAAATAATTCCAATGATTAAATAAGTGATGTAATCGTCAAATTTTTTACTGATATCCTCATTTTTAATAAAAATTTTTTTTGCAACAAACCATCCAAACAAAATACCAACAATATAAGATAACGAATACCATCTGATTTCTAAGGAAAAAATTTCAATTGCAACTGGGTCAAAATTATTGATGAACATTTTAATTTATACTTATAATGTATATCTTAAATATGAAAAATTCTAAATTTATAATTGATAAGTTTGCAAAATTGATTGAGCAAGGGTTGGTTTCCTCAAAAGATTTGTCGGCTGAAATTCTAAATATTTTTAAATCTAAAAGAGACGAGTTTGTTTTTAAAATGAAATTAACCAGCAAGGACGAATTCGATGTTCTTTCAAAACGAGTTGAGAACTTAGAAATAAAAATTAAACAGTTTGAAGCCAAAAAGAAAACCAAAACTAAACGGGCAAAAAAATCTTAACTCTTAACCCATTCATTTTAGATTTTTCAAGTTTAATATTTCCTCCGTGAGATTTAACAATATCTGATGCGATTGATAAACCAAGACCAACACTGGATTTAGAATCAGCTCTTCCTTTGTCAATTTTATAGAATGGTTTAAATACATTATCATACTCATTTTTGGCAATACCTGGACCATCATCATCAATAATAATAAATAGATTTGTATTTTTTTTATTAAGACTTAATTCAACTTTAGTGGCATACTTTAGAGCGTTATCAATTAGATTGTTAAGACATCTGCTGATTAAATTTTTCCTACCATTAATATAAATTCTACGTATTAAATTGCTTGAAATATTATCGTTACCATATTTTTTAATCACTTCATCAATTAGTTCAGAAAGATTAAACATCTCATCTTTTTCAACATACGATAAGCTCGTAAATTGAAGATATTCATTAAGCATTTTTTCCATTTCATTTATATCCTCAGTTAATTTTTCGACTGAGTCTTTATCTTTAATAAATGCAAGTTGTAACTTCATCCTAGTTAAAGGAGTTCTTAAATCGTGACTTATTCCTGATAGCATTTCTGTTCTTTGATTGAGATGTCTCTCAATTCTTTTTCTCATTTTTTCAAATTCATGACCAGCCTGTCTTATTTCAAGAGCTCCAGAAGGCTTGTATTCCTCAATTTCTTCTCCTTTACCAAATCTTTCTGCAGCACGAGCAAGATTTGTAATAGGTCGTGTTTGATTTTTTAAAAATATAAGAGATATGATGACCATTACAATTGCAGGTACAGTTATCCACAGTGCAAAAATTCTTGCTGATGAACTTGCAACACGATCTTTGGGCACCAAAAATTTAAAATATCCATCCTTATACTTAATTCTTAAATCAATTAGCTCTTTATAATTTGTTGTATCAAACCAATAATTTTTGGATGAAAATTTTGACTTTAATTCTCTTCTTAAGGTTCTATCAATTGGACTGAACCATCTTTCACTTTGTTGAACTTTTAAGTCTTCATTTATTTTAAGTTCAATATTTAAATCTAAAAATAATGAGAACAGATTATTTATCTCTTGCTTGTCATTTTTCTCACTTTCATACGCTTCAATAAATGCATTTATTTCATTCACTAACGTTCTTGTCATTCCTTTGTTAGTTTTAATCCATAGGCTGTCAAAAAATACAATAGTGATTACCAGTTGAAGAACAATAACAGGGACCGCAACAATTAAAAGCGCTCTGTAAAACAATCTTTTAGGTAAAACTTTTCTTAAAAAATTATTCAATCCAAAGAACATATCCTGCTCCTCTGATGGTCTGTAAAAATTTTGGATTTTTTGGATCAATTTCAATTTTTTTCCTTAATCGAGTTATGATTACATCGATCGATCTTTCCTTATCTAAACTTATTAATTTACCAATAGCCTCTCTAGAAAATGTATTACCTGGATTATTGATCATTTTTTCTAAAATTATTTTTTCAGTATTATTTATTTTGAATTCTTTTTTGTTTTTTATAATCAGCAATTTGTTCAAATCAATTTTCACATTTTCAAATTTGATTATTCTTTTTTGATCAGTTTTAATAGTTTTAGTTAAAATATTTTTAATTCTTAAAATTAGTTCTTTTGGCTCGAAGGGCTTAGCTAAATAATCGTCTGCTCCCAATTCAAGTCCCTCAACTCTTTCACTCGCCTCACCCTTGGCTGTCAAAAGTATAATTGGTGTGTCCAAATCTTTTTTATGGTCATTAATAAAATCTAAACCACTTTTACCTGACATCATTATATCTAGGATAATTAAATCAAATTTGATTATTTTTACTTTCTCTGACGCATTTTCAGCACTATCTGCTGTCGTAACTAAAAAATTATTTTCATTTAAATATTTTTTTACTAAAGATCTAATTCCTTCATCGTCATCAACTAGCAAAATATGAGCTTGAAATTTATCCATTTATAATTTTACTCAAAACATTATCAAAATTTATTACTTCCTCTGAACTTGAGTTTAGTAATGCGTTGTAAATTCTTTTTTTTTGCTGATCAAAAACCTCATTAAATATCTTTTCCCCTTTATCATTCAAAAATACATGCTTAACTCGGGTATCTTGCTCATCTTTTTTAAACGTAATAATGTCTAATTTTATTAAATCTTTTAAAACCCTATTAAGACTTTGCTTTGTGACTTTTAGTCTTTTTAATAGCTCAGATATCGAAATACCCTGATACATGGACAATAAGTGGATTACTTTATGGTGCGCTAAACCAATAGAGTATTTATCTAATATCTTTTTAGAGTCAGAGAAAGTTTCTCTATAGCTCACAAAAAGTTTTTCTATCAAATCTTTAAGCTGATCATCTTTTAAATATAAAAGTTCTTTCATTATGGGTAAGTTATATTGACATATTAAAGATACAAAGATATTTTTCAGATATAATTAAATATTTTCAATCATGATACCTTACGACAAAAGATCTGGAAAAATATGGTACAACGATGAGCTTGTAGATTGGGGAGACGTCAAACTTCACGTTTTAAGCCATGGTTTACATTATGCGAGTTGTGTTTTTGAGGGAGAAAGAGTTTATGACGGATCAATTTTTAAATTAGAAGAACACACTTCAAGATTCTTTCATTCTGCTAAGAGGATGGGTTTTGATATCCCTTATTCAGAAGAACAAATTAATATTGCTTCAAATAAAATTATTGCTTCACAAAATGTTGAAAATGGATACGTAAGACCAGTTGCATGGAGAGGCAGCGAGATGATGGCTATTTCTGCACAACAAACAAAAATTCATGTAGCAATTGCAACCTGGGAGTGGGGTTCATATTTTGATCCAAAATTAAAAGTCGAGGGTATAAAATTAAATATTTCTAACTGGAGAAGACCTGCGCCTAATACAATCCCTTGGGATACTAAAGCATCTGGTCTTTATATGATTTGCACACTATCAAAACATGAAGCAGAAAAACAAGGTTATACAGACTCATTAATGTTAGATCATGAAGGAAATGTAGCTGAAGCAACTGGTGCCAATGTTTTTTTCAAAGATAAAAATGGTGAACTTCACACTCCAATCCCAGACTCTTTTTTAGATGGGATTACAAGAAGGACAGTAATTGGAATTGCAAAATCAAAAAATATTAAAGTTCACGAGAGAAAAATAAAACCAGAGGAGTTATCAAACTTTGTTGGATGTTTTTTAACAGGCACTGCCGCGGAAGTAACACCAGTTTCATGCATTGCAGAAAATCAGTTTAAAGTTTGTGATACTATAATTGATTTAAATGAAAGTTATCAAACTTTAGTAAGAAAGAAAAAAGCAGCTTAATCTTTATTGTCTTCAGACATAGCGTGGTCAATGCCTTTACGCATATAATCATATCCAGTAAAAAGTGTTAATGCTGCAGATAGCCATAAAAGAATAATACCAATAGTTTGGGCATTATAATCTTGGAAGTTAATAATCTTATTTCCTGTATCTCCTGATAGAAGGAGAGCGATTGAAACCATCTGTAAAACTGTTTTTAATTTAGCAAGACTAGAAACAGGAAGTTTAATTTTTCCCTTTGCTAAAAATTCTCTAAGTCCTGAAATCAATATTTCTCTTGTAAGAATAATAATTGCAGCAATTACTTCATAATTTCTTATAGTACCATCCATTACTAAAAGAATTAAAGCTGTCGCAACGATTATCTTATCAGCTATTGGATCTAACAATTCTCCCAGTTTTGACTCTTCACCCATCATTCTTGCAAGCATTCCATCAAGAAAATCAGTAAATGATGCAACAACAAATAATATTAATGCAGTCAAATCTCCATAAAATCCAGGCAAGTAAAATGCCAATACAAAAAAAGGAACAATAATTATTCGTCCTATTGTTAATATATTAGGAATTTTTTTAAGCATAATTATTCGTGAAAGAAGTTATATATCTTTTTTGCCACTTTTTCCTCAACACCTTCAACAGATTTTATTTCATCTAAACTTGCAGACTCTACTGATCTTGCTGATCCAAAATGGTTTAATAATGCCCTTTTTCTTATAGACCCAATCCCATCAATTTGGTCAAGTAGAGATTTGCTTATTCCTTTTTTTCTTTTTGCTCTATGAGCACTTATTGCAAATCGGTGCGATTCATCTCTTATTCTTTGAAGAAAAAATAATGTTGGATCATTTCTTAAAAACTTAAACTCTTTTCCATTATGAAAAAAGGTTTCGTTACCACTATTTCTCAGTTTACCTTTTGCAATCGCAACGATAGGAATGTCGTGAAGACCAAGTTCATTTAGGCTTTCTCTTGCAACTGAATATTGACCTTTTCCACCATCAACTAAAACTAAGTCAGGAAAAGTTAAATAATTATCCTTTTCTTGAACCGCTCTTTTGAATCTTCTATTTAAAACTTCTCGCATCATACCATAATCATCTTGTTCATTTTTTTTGTGTTTAATATTAAATTTTCTATACCTTTTTTTGATAAAACCCTCATCCCCATAGGCAATTAATGCTCCAACACTATTAGTACCCTGTATGTGACTGTTGTCATAAACCTCAATTAAATTAATGTTTGTTTCTAAATTGAATTTACTAGCTACAGCATCAAATAACTCTCTATTGTTTTGACTTTCATAAAGTTTTCTATTTAAACTATCTTTTGCATTTTTAATGGCTTGATTGATTACTTTTAATTTAGAACCTTGTTTTGCAACAGAAATAGTAATTTGTTTACCTTCCTTATTTGACAGAGTTTTTTCAATTAGAACTTTTTCTTTAATTTCTTCAGATAAAATTATCGATGAGGGAACACTCTTATTTTCATAAAATTGTGAAACGAATGAATTTATAATTTCTCCAAGTTTTTCATCTGGATCATGTTTTGGAAAGAAAGCTTGATTGCCCCAATTTTGTTTTGATCTATAAAAAAAAACTTGGATACAGGCTTTACCAGACTCTTTGTATCCAGCAATAACATCTGCTTCAACTAAGTTTGCTTCATTTATTCTTTGAGATGACTGAATTATATTTAATGCTTTTATTCTATCTCTTAGAATTACTGCTTTTTCAAAGTCAAGTTCTTCACTTGCTTTTTCCATTTGATTAGAAAGATTTTTTTGAATCCTTCTAGATTTTCCAGAGACAAATTCAATCGCATCATCAACAGTTTGTTGATAGTCCTCTTTGGTGACATAACCAACACATGGACCCGAACAACGTTTGATTTGATATAATATACAAGGCCTTTCTCTTTTTTTAAACACAGTGTCATCACAAACTCTTAAGTGGAAAATTTTTTGAATCATTTTGATTGTCCAATTGGCAGATCCAGCTGACGCAAACGGACCAAAATAAAAGCCCTCTTTAGTTTTTTTCCCCCTATGTCTTTTTATCTGAGGCCATTGATCTTGGTTGCCAATAAATATGAAAGGGAACGATTTATCATCTCTTAGAAGAATGTTAAATTTTGGTTTAAATTTTTTAATTAAATTTGCTTCAAGTAATAAGGCTTCACTTTCGTTAGAAGTAGTAGTTATCTCCAATTTTCTTGTTTGAGATAACATTCTTTCAGTTCTAATGATGTGATTTTTTTCAGAAACATAACTTTTCAATCTATTGGGTAAATTCCTTGCTTTTCCTACATAAAGAATTTCATCTTTAGAGTTCAGCATCCTATAGACACCAGGAAGCTTAGGAACTAAAGGGAGTTCTTTTTTAATTACTTCTTTACCTAGATCAGAGCTTATCATGACTTCTTTTTTTGGTAACTTGAATACCAACAGATGTGCAGTCTTTTAAAATTTCTAGTTTTTCGATTTGGAGCATAATTTTTCCAATTCTTTTATCTTTGAATAGAACATCAAAGACATCTTCAGCTAGTGTCTCTAGAAAATTATAATGTTTATTTTTTGTAAGTTTTTTTATTAGTTTAACTATTCTTCCATAATTAACTATTGATTTAATATCCTCATCACTTGTTGGTTTTTTATCCTCATAATCAACTTCGAGATTAAATTTAACTTTTTGTGAATTTTCTTTTTCAAAGTCGTAATAACCAAGTTTTAAATCTAAAATTAATTCTTTGATTAAAATTTTCTTTTCATAATTAAATAAAGTTTTATTTTTATCTATTTTAACGATGTTCAGATTATTTTTTTTCATTCTTTGCCCATTATATCAGGTGTTTGCCAGTTTAGATTCTGTCCACTATCAATTGCTAAAACTTGACCTGTAATAGATATATTTTTGATAAAAAAGTCAACTGCATTACAGATTTGTTCTACATTAACTTGTCTTTTTAAAGGGGTTGCTAAATATTGTTTCCTAAAATGTTTTTCAGATTGCCTTTGGTTTTTGATTGTTGGTCCTGGAGCAATTCCGTTAACTCTTATATTGGGTGCCAAACTCATAGCACTTGTTTTTGTGAGAGTATAAAGACCAGTTTTACTTATGGTATATGAAAAAAAGTATGGAGTTAGTTTAAAAACTCTCTGATCAATTATGTTTATTATGTTGTTGTTTTTTCCCTTAACATTTTTAGCAAATTCTTTTGATAATAGAGCAGGAGTTCTCAAATTAGTTTTTAAATGTTTATCCCAGCTGTCTGTTGTAAAACTTTCAAGTTTATCATTTTCAAACAATGAAGCATTGTTTATTAAACAATCAAAATATTTTAATTTTGATTTTGCATATTTAACAATTTTACTTACATCATTTTCTTTGCTCAAATCACCTTTGACAAGGTAAACTTTAGTACCATTTAACTCTAGATCTTTTTTGAGTTTTTCAGCTTTTGATTTTGATTTATTAAAGTGAATTAGTATTTCTTTATTAGTACCAGATAATTGTTTTGCAATTGCAGCACCAATTCTGGTAGCTCCACCCGTAATGATTATTTTCCGTGCTTCCATTTTTTATCTCTTTTTTTTGTGACCTTAGTTCCTGGCATACCCATTGTCGATCTACCTTTTGGATAAAGCTTATTTTTTACATCATACTGTCTAATTTTTGGGTTAAGAGTAATTTCAAGTTCAGTACTTTCTAATTTTCTAATTTCATCTCTTATTTTAGCAGCCTCTTCAAATTCAAGGTTTGCAGCAGACTCTTTCATTTTCTTATCTAGACCTTTTAAGTGTTTCTTTAAGTTACCACCAATATTTGATCCATCACTGATTTTAACATAATCCTTTTCATAAACACTCTCAAGAATATCACTAATTTCTTTCTTTACAGACTTCGCGTCAATTTTATGTTTTTTATTGTAGGCTAATTGAATTTGTCTTCTTCTATCAGTTTCTGCTATTGCTTTTTTTATACTTTTAGTTTCTTTGTCAGCATACAAAATTACTTTTCCATCAACATTTCTTGCGGCTCTTCCAATTGTTTGAATTAAGGAAGTTTCTGATCTAAGAAACCCTTCTTTATCAGCATCCAATATACCAACAAGTGCACACTCAGGGATATCCAAACCTTCTCTTAAAAGGTTAATTCCAACAAGAACGTCGAATACACCCATTCTCAAGTCACGCATAATTTCTATTCTTTCTAAAGTATCTATATCAGAGTGAAGGTATCTAACTTTAATTCCATTTTCGTGTAAATATTCAGTTAAATCCTCTGCCATTTTTTTAGTTAATGTCGTAACAAGTACTCTATGACCATTCTCAATAACTTTTCTACATTCATGCATTAAATCATCCACTTGAGTTTTGGCAGGTCTTATTTCTACAGGTGGATCTATCAAACCAGTTGGTCTTATTACTTGATCTATAAATTTACCTTTAGTTTGTTCTAATTCCCAAGGACCAGGAGTTGCAGATACAAATACAGTCTGAGTTCTCATCAAATCCCATTCTTCAAATTTTAATGGTCGATTATCCATGCAAGAGGGAAGTCTAAATCCATACTCAGCTAATGTACTTTTTCTTGATCTATCTCCTTTATACATTCCATTAAGTTGCGGAACAGTTACGTGGCACTCATCAACAAAAATAAGGGTATTATCGGGAAAATATTCAAAAAGAGTAGGAGGTGGTTCTCCTGGTTTTCTTCCTGATAAAAATCTAGAATAATTTTCAATCCCAGCACATGAGCCTGTTGCTTCAATCATCTCAAGATCAAATTTAGTTCTTTCCTCCAATCTTTGAGCTTCTAGCAACTTATTATCTGCTCTATGTTTTTTTAAAGTGATTTCTAATTCTTTTTTAATATTGATGACTGCTTGTTCTATTGTTGGTTTAGGGGTGATGTAATGACTGTTTGCATATACTTTAACTAAGCTTAGATCTCTTATTTGGTCTCCTGTTAAAGGATCAAACTCCTCAATTTGTTCAAGTTTGTCTCCAAATAAACTTAATCTCCAAGCTCTATCCTCAAGATGAGATGGAAAAATTTCTAAATATTCCCCTCGAGCTCTAAACGTGCCTCTAACAAAGTTTTGATCGTTTCGTTTATATTGAAGAGCGACCAAGGACTTAATCAGTTCCTCACGATTATAATCGTTATTCTTTTGAAGAGTTAAAGTCATTTTACTATAAGCTTCAACAGATCCCAATCCATAAATACAAGATACACTAGCAACTATAAGCACATCATCTCTTTCAAGAAGAGACCTGGTAGCTGAGTGCCTCATACGGTCTATTTGTTCGTTAATTGATGCTTCTTTTTCAATGTAGGTGTCTGATCTTGGCACATAAGCTTCTGGGGTGTAATAATCGTAATAGGATACAAAATATTCCACTGCATTGTCTGGAAAGAAAGTTTTCATTTCACCATAAAGCTGAGCAGCAAGAGTTTTATTTGGAGCAAGAATTAGGGCTGGCCTGTTAGTTGCCTCAATAACTTTTGCCATTGTAAAAGTTTTACCTGAACCTGTAACACCAAGTAAAACTTGATTAAATTGGTCTTTGTTAGCACCATTGACTAATTTTTTTATAGCCTCAGGTTGGTCACCTGCAGGTTTGAAGTCAGATTTAATTTTAAATTTTTTTCCACCTTCAAGTTTTCCACCGATTTGAGGATTTTTGCTTTGGATATCTGTAATTAAATCTTGATATGTATTTTCCATATATTAAACAAGGTATTAGAATTTATTTATATTTCAATGAGCATAATATCAGACAGTTTAAAGAAGATTAAACCTTCGCCCACAATTGCTGTAACTCAAAAAGCTAGAGAATTAAAAGCAGCAGGAAAAGATGTTATCGGTTTAGGGGCAGGTGAACCAGATTTTGATACACCAGAAAATATTAAGCAGGCAGCTATTAAAGCAATAAATGATGGAGACACTAAGTACACTGCTGTTGATGGAACTGTAGCTCTAAAAAAAGCAATAGTCGAAAAATTTAAAAAAGAAAATAATCTAGATTATACAATAGACCAAATTACTGTTGGTGCAGGTGGAAAGCATGTTATTTACAATGCTATGATGGCTACATTAAATGAAGGTGATGAAGTTATAGTTCCAGCTCCTTATTGGGTTTCTTACCCAGATATTGTTTTATTAGCGGGAGGCAAGCCAGTTGTAATGGAGTGTAATGAAAAACAAGGCTTTAAAATAAACCCATCAGATTTAGAGAAATTTATAACTCCAAAAACAAAATGGATTATTTTAAACTCTCCTTCTAATCCAACAGGAGCATGTTATTCAGAAAAAGATATTAGAGAAATCGCAAAAGTTCTGGAAAAGCATCCTCACGTATATATTTTAAGTGATGATATCTATGAACATGTAACTTATGAAGGATTTAAATTTTTTACTATTGCTCAAATTGAAGGTTTAAAAGAAAGAGTTCTTACAATGAATGGTGTAAGCAAAGCTTACTCAATGACTGGTTGGAGAATAGGTTATGCGGCAGGTCCAAAAGAAATTATTAAAGCCATTGCAAAAATCCAGTCACAATCAACAACTAATCCATCATCAATTAGTCAAGCCGCATCAGTAGAGGCATTAAGTGGAACACAAGATTTTATTAAAAAAAGAGCAGATTCTTTTCAAGAAAGAAGAGATTTTGTCGTTAAAGCATTAAATGATATCGATGGCATCGAGTGCTTAAATCCTGATGGTGCTTTTTATGTTTTCCCTAGCTGTAAAGGTTTAATGGGAAAAAAAGATACCAATGGAAAAGAAATTAAATCAGACTCAGATTTTGTTCAATCTCTTTTAGAGAACAACGGTATCGCTGTTGTTCAGGGTTCTGCATTTGGGCTTGAGGGATTTTTCAGAATTTCTTATGCAACTTCAATGAATAATCTCAAAAAAGCATTAGAAAAAATTTCTTCTTTTTGTAAAAGCTTGAGTTAATGAAAACAGCCCTTGTTTTTGGTTCATCAGGGTTAATTGGTGGACATCTTCTTAATCAATTAATAAAAAATGATAATTACAATAAAATAAAGTTATTTGTACGCTCAGAACTAATCATTAATGAGCCCAAAGTTGAAATAATTAAAACTGATTTCAATAATTTAGATGATTATAAAAAAGATATTACAGGAGATGATTGTTTTTTTTGTATTGGTACAACAAGGAAAAATTCACCTGACAAAAAAGAATATCAAAAAGTAGAACTTGAAATACCAAAAAAAATAGCTCAAGTTGCAAAAAGTAATTCAGTAAATTCATTTATTTTTATCTCTTCAATATACGCAAATCCAAAAAATTTAGGAGATTACGTAAAGTTCAAAGGTTTAGTTGAAGAAGAATTGAAAAAATTAAACTTTTCTAATTTAGGAATATTAAGACCTTCTTTTTTAATGGGAGATAGAAAAGAGAATAGAGTAGGTGAAAAAATAGGCATTCTGACTTTTAGATTATTGTCACCTTTATTACTTGGGCCACTTAAAAAAATGAGACCGATCAATTCAGAAAAAGTTGCAAAAGCTATGATAAAAATTGCTAATAAAAGAAATGATCAAATAATTTTCGAGTCAAATGAAATAGCTAATTTAGAAACTATTTAATTTTTCCTGAAATTTGAGATATATTATTAAATAAGTTTCCTTTTTTATATCTTGGATCTACTGAAAGAATTGTTAAAACAGAGTTGGTTTTTTGGTTTAGTACATTAAAAAAACCCCCATGACCAGTCATAACAATAGTAGGTTTTTTTTTAACATTATATATCCAAAAAAGATAACCGTATTTTACATTTTCTCTAATTGTTTCAACTCCATTTTCCAGTCCTTCCAAAAAGAAATTTCCAATGCATGTCTTTGAGGATATTTGATCTAAAATAAACTCTCCAAAATTTGACCAATCATATGGCGACATGGTTAGGTGTGCTTGCGAAACAGTTATTCCATCTTTATCTGAAATCCAATGCATCAATCCATTATTTTTATTCCATTTCAAAAAAATGTTTTCATAAAAAATTTGACTTGCAGGCTTATTTGTAATGTCAGAAATAAGTAATGATAATGCAAATGTATCTCCAGTATGGTAATTACTTAATTTTCCTTGTTCTCTTATATTTTCATTTAATAATAATAAAGCATTTAAAACACTACTTTTCTCCTCATAATCTCTCGTTCCCACTGCCATCCTGTTCATTTTTTTTTTATGTTTTTCTTTAAAAGGAGTAACTCCACTATTCATTTGTAGAATATTTTTTATGGTTACATTTTTATATGGTGTATTAGCTAAAGTTGGTGAATACTTAGAAACTTTGTCGTCTAAAGTTTCTATTAAACCACTGCATTTTAAACTTGCAACTACAGCAGATAAAGCAGTTTTTGACATAGACATGCCTTGAATCAGTGTGTTGGCGTCTATTTTTTTTTGCTTATTAAATCTTGCGTAAATTACTTTTCCATCTTTTTTTACTATTGTGGCAAGATTATATTTATCATCAAAATATTTATCATAATTTTTTTTTTTAATTTCCCCAACTTCATATGCATTTTTTTTACCAAAACTATGAACGTTGACCTTAAAAGGTCCCATATAATTATCTTCGTGGACGGTAAAGTAAGGTTCAATTTTCCTTTCCCAAAGTCTATTAGGTCCATGATCTGCGAATAGAAAATTACACTGAAAAATAAACCAGAAAATTAAAACACAGATCTTAATCATGAGATGATGACATTAATATTTAAATATTAAATAAATATGAAACATTTTATAATTATATAACTCTAGAACTTCAGGCCAAGTTTAGTCTTATTACTGATTTTGCAGCATCAACAACTGCAATTTCAGATGCTATGAATTTCATTTGAAGAATCTCTTCTGCGTATCTTTGGTCTGTTTGCATTTTTAGCCCAAGATCAGGAACCATATTTTTGGCACTTGTATCTATATAACTTAGAAGTTTAACCATGAAATTCGGCAACTCTTTTTTAGGAAGTTTTTTTGCATGACTTGGAATATTTTTTGCCATTATTTGTGATAATTCAAGAATACTTCTTACTTCAGATCCTACAATCAATCTTCTGCCCCCTGCTCTTTTATTAGTCAAAGAAAGAACATGTGCTTTTGCAATATCTTTTACGTGAGATATCATTACTGAAAACTTTGGTGCGGCTGGAAATTTTCCTTGAAGCAATTGCTTGATATATTCCATTGAAGTACAATTTTTTTCGTTCAAAAAATCTCCTAAAACAAAGCCAGGATTGATGCACGTAAGACTATTTTTAAGACCTTTGCTTTCCATAAGATCCCACGCAGCTTTTTCAGCTCTTGTTTTGGATACAAAATAATCAGTGGTTTTATCCCAGTCTAGATCAGTCCAGTCATTTTCACCAAATGTATAAGGGTTTGACCTGTTTGGTTTTCTGAACATACATACTATGGAAGAGGTTTTAACAAAATGTTCAACTCCTGCATTTATTCCAGCATTTAAAACTCTTAAAGTTCCATCTTTTGCAGCTGGAGTAAGCGATTCCCTGTCATTTGAAACTTTTAGAGGGAAAGGAGAGGCTACATGAATTATATATTTGCAGCCATCTGCAGCTTCATTCCAGCCTTCATCTTTTAATAAATCTAATTCTATAAAAGATAAATTATTAATTGCTACATTATTTTCTTCTAATGTTTTTTTTGTTTGTTCAATTGAATTTGAATTTCTAACAGTGCCCAAAACTTCGTAACCTGAATTTAGTAATTCAATAGCAACATGTTTCGCAACAAACCCACTAATGCCAGTGAGTAATACTTTTTCTGACATCTAATTATTTGAAAGATGTTTTTCAGCCTCTAAAGCTGCCATACATCCCATTCCAGCAGCTGTAACTGCTTGCCTAAATGTTTTGTCCTTAACATCTCCAGCAGCATAAACACCTGGTACATTAGTCTCAGTTGAGTCTGGTTTTGTAATTAAATAACCTTCGTTATCCATATCTAATTGTTCTTTGAACAAAGAGGTAGCTGGGTCATGACCAATAGCAATAAACACTCCATCAAGTTTTAGTTCTTCAACGTTGTTAGTTTTAACATTTTTAATTTTTATTCCTTTTACATTTTTGGGCTCTTTGTCACCAATTACATCTTCTACAACAGAGTCCCAAATAATTTCTATTTTTTTGTTATCCATCAATTTTTTCTGAAGCATTTTTTCAGCTCGCAAACTATCACGTCTGTGGATCAATTTAACTTTAGATGCAAATTTTGTTAGAAACATTGCTTCTTCTACAGCAGCATTACCTCCACCAACTACAGCAACTTCTTTATCTTTGAAAAAGAAACCATCACATGTTGCACAAGCCGATACTCCAAAGCCTCTAAATTCTTGTTCTGATTTAATATTTAACCATCTTGCTTGAGCACCTGTTGAAATAATTATGCTGTCAGCAGTAAATTTTTGTCCACTGTCTCCAACTGCTTCAAAAGGTTCTGATTTTAAATTCACAGACGCAATGTGATCCTCAATCATTTCTGTACCGACTGCTTTAGCTTGATCTTTCATTTGATCCATTAACCAAGGACCTTGGATCACGTCTGCAAATCCTGGATAATTTTCAACATCAGTTGTGGTTGTTAATTGTCCACCAGGTTCAGCTCCATAAACTAGAATAGGATTTAACATTGCACGAGCAGCATAAACTGCAGCAGTATATCCAGCAGGACCGGATCCAATTATTAACACTTTTGTGTGTTTAGTTGGATTTTGACTCATATGAAAGCTATATAGTGATAAATGTCTAAATTAAAAGGTTTATTATTAACACAAGGTATGCACGGAATGATCAGCCAAGTGGAAGGTTTGGCTAAAGCCCTTGATATTGATTTTATTCACTGCAAGGTTGAAACAAACAATATTTGGAAAATTATTCCACCAAGATTTTCTCCAATTTCACAAACCGTTTATAAAAAAATAGATCAAACAGATTTTGATTTAATAATTTCCTGTGGAAGAAAAAGTGTAATTCCTTCAATTCACTTAAAAAGTATTTCTAATAAAAAAATTTTTAATATTCATATTCAAGATCCAAAAGTCGACTTTAAGCATTTTGATTTTATTGTTGCGCCAGAACACGATGCAATAGAAGGCGAAAATGTAATTAGTACAAAAGGAGCAATTCATTACTTAACAGAGGAAGAGATTTCAGAAAATAAAGAATATTTAAACTCTTTTATTAAAAAAGATAACAGAAAAGTATGGGCTTTAATTTTGGGAGGACCGACAAAATATTATGATTATTCAACAAAAAATATGAAACATATTTTTACAATTTTTTATAAATTATTAAAAAAACACGATTTCCAACTTGTAGTTATTCCTTCAATGAGAACACCATCAAGCACAATTCATTACGCTAAGGAATTTTTTGGTGAAAATCACACTATAATAATGGATGTAGATAAAAAAGCATACTTGTCAGCACTTGCAATATCAGAAAATATAGTGGTTACTTGTGACTCAAGCTCAATGATTTCTGAAGCTGCTTTGACTGGTAAGCCTGTATATGTTGCAAATATTTTACCAAAAAAAAATGATAAAAGATTTCAAAGATTTCTAAATTTATTTAGAGAGTTAAATATAACAAGAAACTTGGGAGAAGAAGTTGAAATTTGGAACTATGAAAAGCTAACTGAAACTAATAGAGTAGCAAATCTTATAAGAGAAAAAATTCAATCTTAATGTCATTTTTAAATTCTATAAAAAATAATTCAACAAAACACGAAATTCCTTTCGATCATTGGGAATATAGTGATGCGCTAAGCAAAGGTTCAATTGAAGAAATAATTAAGGCAGATATTCCAGATTTGACAAAACTTAATCTTACATATGATGGGACAAGAGCAATTGATGGTGGTGGTGCAGAATTTCGAGAAGGTATTGCTTCAGGAGGTAAAGCAATAAAATTTAGATGTTTTGTATCAAAGGAAAATTCCACGCAGTTTCCACATCTAGTCAAATTTATTAATGAATTGCAATCTAAAGAAACACATAAAATAATTTCTGAAATGATTGGTAGAGACTTATCAAATTCATATGTAAGAGTTGAAGTTATTTGTGACAGAGAGGGATTTTGGTTAAAACCTCATTGTGACATAAAAGAAAAATTAATGTCCGGATTGATATTTGTAAATAATACTAATGAGTCCGAGGATCTAGGTACAGATTTTTATAACGAAAAGTTAGAGAAAGTTAAAACTTTACCTTATAAAAATAATTATGGGTATCTTTTTACTAGTGGTCCAAACACCTGGCATGGAATGGAAAAAAAGAAAATTTTAAAAGAGAGACGATGTTTGCAAGTAAACTATGTTACTTTTGAAACTGATTGGAAAGTTGAATAATTTTATTTTTCCCAATCAAATCTTGGAAAAGAATCAAAAACTTTAAAAATTCCCTCTGACCATTGATTACAAACCTTTGAATAATTCTCGTCTGTAACATTTAAACACTCAAGAGTAGATAGCTTATCAGCATCTTTTTTAAGAACCGCAAAATCAATTGGGGGTCCAACAGTAAGATCACTTTTTAAAGTAGAGTCCATTGAAATAAGAGCACAACGTGATGCATCACCAATTGAAACAGTTGGTTTTATAACTCTATCAAGAATTGGTTTCCCATATTTTACCTCTCCAATCACAAGGTATGGTTTACTATCTGCGGGTCTTATATAATTACCTTGAGGATAAACTAAATACAATTCATGTTGCTTACCTTTTATCTGTCCTCCAACAATAAAAGTAGAACCTAACAAAACGTTATCAGTATTTATTCCTTGAGGCGCTGAGTGTTCAATATTTAGTGAACCAACATATGATGCTATTTGTTCAAAATCACTACAAGTGTTCAAATTTATTATACCCGATGAACTTTTTAGATCTTTTTCAATTGATTTAAAAACTGCTTGAGATGTTCCTAAATTTCCTGATGTTACAATTACAATGGTTCGATCGCCCACATCGTGAGTCATCATTTTAGAGTAAATATTTACATTATCTAAACCAGCATTTGTTCTTGAATCTGAAGCAAAAACAAGACCTTCGTTTGTTTTAATTCCAATACAATATGTCATAGCTTAAAAAAATTAGTTAATTATTACATTTTTTCATAATCAATTAAAAGCATATCAGATATATCTAATATGCATTTGCTAATTTTATTCAAGTATTAAACACTGTGCTGTTATGGTCTCAAAGCTTTGGAAAAACTATAATTCAAGTCATGCTTACGATGGTTATTTTACTAGAGATAACAAACTTCGAAAGCATGCAACAATTATCTCATCAATATTAGAGAGATATGGCAAAAAAAAGCTTCAAGAAATTGAAAAAAATTGTCAAAGTACGATTAGTGCGAGAGGTATTAACTTCAGAGTTTATGCTGCAAATAATAGAGCAGAAGAGAAAAAATGGCCACTTGATATAATTCCAAGAATAATTCCAAAAACACAATGGAACAAAGTCTCAAAAGGTTTAAAGCAGCGTGTAAAAGCTTTAAATTTATTTATTGATGATGTTTATAATCAAAAAAAAATATTTAAAGATAAAATTGTACCAAGAGAAATTATTTTTAATTCTCCCTATTATGTAAAAGAATGCGAAGGGTTTTCTCCTAAACACAAAGCTTGGTCAAATATCTCTGGAGTTGATTTAATAAGGAATACAAATGGTGATTATTTAGTTTTAGAAGACAATTTAAGAGTACCCTCGGGTGTATCTTATATGCTTGAAAATAGAATGGTAATGAGAGATGTATTTCCTGAATTATTTACAAGATATAAAGTTGCATCAATTCATCAATACACAAACAAATTATTCAATTGTATGGTCGAATGTATTCCAAAAAAAACTGCTAATCCACATATGGTAGTTTTGACACCTGGTATATATAATTCAGCTTATTTTGAGCACTCTTTTTTGGCTGACCAGATGGGTATTGCATTAGTTGAAGGAAAAGATTTATTCGTTGAGGACGATATTGTATATATGAAGACCGTCAAAGGTCCTCTTAAGGTTGATTGTATATACAGACGTCTTGATGATAATTTTTTAGATCCAAAAGTATTTTTCAAAGGTTCACTAATAGGGGTATCAGGATTATTTAAGAGCTGGCGAAAAGGAAACGTTGGTATAATTAATGCTATAGGTACAGGAGTTGCTGATGACAAAGTAGTTTACTCTTATGTTAATAAAATGATTGTTTATTATCTTGGTGAACAGCCAATCTTAAACCAGGTAGAAACATACCTTTGTCACAATAAATATGAAAGAAACTACGTGATTGAAAATATCTCTAAATTAGTTGTTAAACCTGCTAATGCTTCTGGTGGTTATGGAATAATGATAGGGCCTAAAGCAGATAAAAAAGAAAGAGATGAAGTAATTGCCAAAATTAAAAAAAACCCAAGAGAATATATTGCACAACCTCTTGAGACTCTTTCAACAGCACCAACAATTACCGAAAATGATATTGAGCCTAGGCATCTAGATTTAAGACCTTTTGTTCTTAGTGGAAAAACTACATATGTAAGCACAGGAGGATTAACGAGAGTTGCACTTAGAAAAGGAAGTACAATTGTGAATAGTTCTCAAGGTGGAGGATCTAAAGATACACTAATAGTTGATGTCTAAATTTTTATATATCTTGAAGAGAAGTAACTTCTAATTTTTTTGTTTTGAGTGATTTGATTGCCTCTAAACATGCCAGCGCTGTTGACATATTGGTACAATAGGGAACTTTGTTTTTAAGTGTTCCTCTTCTAAGGGCTATAGCATCATTTAATCTGTGCTCGGTGTTTCCACCACCGGTATTAATAACAAGAGCAATTTTTTTAGAGTCTAATACATCCACTATATGTGGAGAGCCACTACTGACTTTATTAATAATTCTGCATTTCATCCCATGTTTTTTAATGTATTCAGCTGTTCCTCGAGTTGCACAAAGTGTAAAATTTAGATTAATTAATTCTTTTGCTAAACCTATTCCTTCGTCTTTATGACTATCTTTTAAAGAGATAAATGCTAATCCATTTTTAGGTAAAGAGTTAGCAGAGGCTATTTGGCTTTTTGCAAAAGCCATACCGAAATTTTTATCAAATCCCATTACTTCTCCAGTTGATTTCATTTCAGGACCTAGAAGAAGATCACTATTTGGAAATTTATTAAAGGGGAAGACAGCTTCTTTAACTGCATACATTCCTTTAGACTTATCTTTTAAATTAAATTTAGATAATTTTTCACCAGCCATCACACGTGATGCAATTTTTGCAAGGGGTAATCCTTTTGCTTTAGATACAAATGGTACAGTTCTACTTGCTCTAGGATTTAATTCAATTACGTAAATTTCATCTTTTTTAATTGCGTATTGAATATTCATGAAACCTTTAACTTTTAGAGCTAATGCCAATTTCTTAGTTTGGTTTTCAATTTCTTTTATCAAAAACGGTTTTATAGATACAGGGGGTAAACTACATGCAGAGTCCCCAGAGTGAATACCAGCTTCCTCGATATGTTGCATGATCCCTGCAACATGAACTTGTTTTCCATCTGAGATGGCATCAACATCAACTTCCATTGCATGATCAATAAATTTATCGATTAAAATTGAATTTTCCTCAGCAGCCTTAAAAGCCTCTTCCACAAAATTTTTAAGTTGGCTTTTTTCGTAAACAATTTCCATAGCTCTTCCACCTAACACATAAGAAGGTCTCACCATTAAAGGTAAGCCAATTTTTTCTGAGATTTGTATTGCTTGTTTAAATGTTTTTGCAATTCCACTTTCAGCTTGTTTTAATTTTAGATTATTTAACAAATTTCTAAATCGATCCCTGTCCTCAGCTAAATCTATAGAAGTATACTGTGTTCCGAGAATTGGAAGTTTGTGATCATGTAAAAATTTTGCAAGTTTAATTGGTGTTTGTCCACCAAACTGAGCGATAATTCCAACAAGATTACCTTTTTCTTGTTCTTTTTTGATTATGTTAAAAACGTATTCTTCTCTAAGGGGTTCAAAATAAAGTCTGTCACTAGTATCATAGTCAGTAGAGACAGTTTCTGGATTACAATTAACCATAACTGTTTCAAAACCAGCTTCCTTTAAAGAAAAACTTGCCTGACAACAGCAATAATCAAATTCTATACCTTGCCCAATTCTATTAGGTCCGCCTCCTAAAATAATAATTTTTTTCCTGCTGGAGGGATCAGACTCACACTCTGAATTTACAGAAAAATTTCTCTGATACGTTGAGTACATATAAGGGGTGAAGGATTTAAATTCAGCTGCACAAGTATCAATTTTTTTGAAAACAGGTAAAATTTTAAGTGCCGTTCTTTTTCTTCTAACGATATCCACAGAGGTTTTGGTCAATTCAGAAAGTTTTTTATCAGAAAAGCCAATTGATTTTATTCTATTAAATTCTGCAAAATCCTTTGGTAAGCCTTTCTTTTTGATCACATTCTCTGAGTCTACGATTTCTTTAATTTGCTCTAAAAACCATGGATCAATTTTAGATAATCTGGATATTCTTTTTAAATTAATTTTCTTTCTTAACGCTTCAGCAACCACAAGAAGTTTATTTGGAACATTTTCTTTAAGTTTTTTTTCAATTTGTTTTTTATTCATATCAAGCACTCTATCTAATCCTGAAAAACCTGTTTCGAGAGAAATCAATGCTTTTTGAAGCGACTCTTTGAAATTTCTACCAATTGCCATTGCTTCTCCAACTGATTTCATTGAGGTGCCTAAAGTTACAGGTGAGGTTGAAAATTTTTCAAAAGTAAACCTTGGAATTTTTGTAACTACATAATCAATGCTAGGTTCAAAGGATGCTGGGGTAACTTTTGTAATTTCATTTTTTAATTCATCTAATGTGTAACCAACAGCAAGTTTTGCTGCAACTTTTGCAATTGGAAAACCAGTTGCTTTTGATGCAAGTGCGGATGATCTTGAAACCCTTGGGTTCATTTCTATTACAACCATTCGACCATTTTTTGGATTGATTGCAAATTGAACATTAGATCCACCTGTTTCCACTCCGATTTTTTTTAAACATGCAATAGAGGCATTTCTCATTACTTGATATTCTTTGTCAGTAAGTGTTAGTGCAGGCGCAACGGTGACGGAATCTCCTGTATGAATTCCCATAGGATCAACATTTTCAATAGAACAGATAATGATACAGTTATCTTTTTTATCTCTTACCACTTCCATCTCAAATTCTTTCCAGCCTTCCAAGCATTCTTCAACCAATACTTGGCTAACAGGAGACTCCTGAATTCCACTTTTAATTATTTTTAAGTAATCTTTTTTATTTTTAGCAATACCACCTCCAAGACCCCCAAGTGTAAATGCAGGTCTTATAATTGCAGGGAGACCAATTTTTTTTAAAACTTTTGAGGCTTGATTGATATTGTTGACAATCTCAGATTTAGGTAAATCTAAACCTATATCGATCATATTTTTTCTAAATTTTTTTCTATCTTCTGCATTAGCAATTGCTTTAGAATTTGCCCCTATGAGTTCAATTTTATGCTTTTTTAAAATTCCCTTTTTTTCTGCTTCCATTGCAAGATTAAGTGCTGTCTGACCACCCATTGTAGGAAGAATAGCGTTAGGCTTTTCTTTTATCAGAATTTTTTGAAGCACCTCTAAAGTTATTGGCTCAATATAAGTTTTATCTGCAACGTCTGGATCCGTCATAATGGTTGCAGGATTTGAGTTGATTAATATTACTTTATAACCTTCATCTTTTAATGCCTTACAAGCCTGTGTACCTGAGTAATCAAACTCACATGCTTGACCAATGATAATAGGCCCAGCACCCACAACTAATATTTTTTTAATATCTTTTCTTTTTGGCATTTTTTTTCATGTTGTTAATAAATTCCTGAAATAAATAGACACTATCTTGAGGACCAGGGTTTGACTCTGGATGATATTGTACTGAAAATATGGGTTTGTTTTTAAGTCTTATTCCTTCAATAGTGTTATCAAAAAGAGATTTGTGAGTGATCTCAATTTTTTTTGGTAAATTTTCTTCAACCACCATAAAACCATGATTTTGACTGGTAATTTCCACTTTATCATGGACTAAATTTTTTACTGGATGATTAGCTCCTCTATGTCCCAACTTCATTTTTTTTGTTTTTCCACCTAAAGCTAAAGCTAAAATTTGGTGGCCCAAGCAAATCCCAAAGATAGGTAAATTTTTTTTTATTAACTGATTGAGTATTTTTATTGCGTATTTTCCTGTAGCTGCTGGATCACCAGGGCCATTAGACAAAAATATTCCATTTGGTTTATGTTCTAATATTTTCTCTGCGCTAGTTTTGCAAGAAACAACAGTTACTTTACATTTAAAGTCTGAGAAATATCTTAAAATATTTTTTTTTATTCCGTAATCAATAGCAACCACATGAAAAAGGTTTTTTATATTTTTTTTATATCCTATTTCCTTTTTCCAAGTTTGGAGCCCTTTCCAAATATAGGTATTTGGAGTTGTAACAGTTTCTGCAAGATCAAGATTTTTTAAGCCACTCCATTTAATGGTAGAATTAGTTAATTTGCTTATATTAAACTTTTTACTTTTTGAATATGCAATCGTACCCTTAGGGGCCCCTTTGTCCCTAATATAATTTGTTAAATTTCGAGTATCTAAGCCTGTAATTCCTACAATTTTATTTTTTTTAAGCCAAGCATCTAAATGAAAAAATGCTCTATAATTTGAAGGAGAGGTTATTTCTGAATTAAAGATCACTCCTTTTGTCCAGATTTTATCAGACTCAATATCTTCTTTGTTGGTTCCAACATTTCCAATATGTGGAAAAGTAAAATTTATAATCTGACCTGCATAAGAAGGATCTGAAATTATTTCTTGGTAACCTGTTAAAGAGGTATTAAAGCAAACCTCTCCAGTTGCTTCTCCTTGATAGCCAATCCCAATCCCCTTAAAAACCTTTTTGTTTTCAAGAACTAAAACGCCCGTACTAATTTGTGAAGTTTTTGAGTTTGTTTTTTTTGCTTTTTTGATCAATTACAACTCATAAGTTAAAGGTTAATACAATAATTGCTTTATTATCGCAACAGAGATGTATTATAAAATTGTAAAAAAACAATTTTTCTTTTGAAGAATTAATTCTTTACAGTAAATTAAAAAAATTATGCCCTTAAAAGATACTATTGAAAACGAATATAAAACCGCTCTTAAATCAAAAGATAAAAATAAAATATCAACCTATAGGTTAATATTGTCATCTATTAAAGATCTGGATATCGTTAACCGATCTGGACCTAATAAAAAAGATACAGATGACGAAGATATTAAAAAACTTTTAAAAAAAATGGTTAAACAAAGAGCCGAATCGATTGATATCTATAAAAAAAATAATCGAACAGATTTGTTAGAAGTGGAACAAAATGAATATGATATCTTAACTGGATTTCTACCAAAGCAACTTGGAGAAGAGGAAACTAAAAAAATCTGTGCAGATATAATTGCCAAATTAGGAGCTAGTTCAATTGGGGATATGGGAAAAGTAATGGGGGAGTTAAAAAAAAACCATTCAGATGAAATTGATTTTGCCAAGGCAGGCCCGATGATTAAAGATTTATTAAACAAATAATGAAATATCCAAAAGAATACCTTGATGAAATTAAGACAAGGTTGAAAGTATCAACGGTTGTTTCAAAAACTGTTCCTTTAAAAAAGAGAGGAAAAGAGTTTGTTGGTTTGTCTCCATTTAAAAACGAAAAAACACCCTCGTTTACAGTAAATGACGAAAAAGAGTTTTATCATTGTTTTGCAACCTCAGAACATGGAAATATTTTTGATTTTGTAATGAAAATTCAAAATCTTAAATTTGGTGAAGCTGTAAAACATTTAGCACGTTTAGCGGGAATGCAGCCTTATATGTTTTCAAAACAAGACGAAGAAAGAGAAAAAAAATGGAGAGAGTATCAATCAATCTTTAGCCAATATGTAGATTTTTATCATGAAGAATTATTAAAAAATGAAAGTCATTCTGTTGCTCGAGATTATTTAAAAAAAAGATCTTTAACCAAAGAGGAAGTTAAAAAATTTAAAATTGGATATATAAAAAAAAATCCAAATTTCTTTGATAAATTAAAAGACAATTATAGTGTGCAAACTTTAGTTGAAACAGGTTTATTTTACTTAGATGAAAAAAAAAAAACTTATGTTGAAAGATTTAGAGGACGATTAATTTTTCCAATCAATAACATCTCAGGCCAACCTATAGCCTTAGGGGGGCGTATTATAGAAAATCTAGACTATTTAGCAAAATATATAAATTCACCAGAAACATATTTTTTTAAAAAAGGATCTAATTTATATAATTTAGATTTAGCTCGAAAACTTTATAATAAGATAGATCATATTTATTTGGTCGAGGGATATATGGATGTTGTTGGTTTAAGTAAGAACGGGATTGAAAATGCAGTTGCAAATCTTGGAACTTCTTTAACAGATAAACAAATTTTAACTCTAAATCAGTTTTTTGATGATATTATTATTTGTTTTGATGGTGATGAGAGTGGTTATAAAGCGGCATTGAGAGCAGCGGAAAACTCGATTAGAGAATTAAAACCCGAAAAACAAATTTCTTTTTTGTTTTTACCTAATAAGGAAGACCCAGACAGTTATGTAAATAAAAATGGTAAAGCTAATTTCATTGATTTTACCAAACAAACCAAATTATCTATTCATCAATTTATTTTTAGTCATTATAAAAAACAAACGGAAAATAATCCTTCATCATTAGCAATTTTTGAAAAAAAATTGAGAAATATTGCTAATACAATTAAAGATGACTTCATAAAAAAATATGTATTAGAATATTTTTTAGAAAAAATTGCAGAATTAACTCCACATTCCAATCAAAATAGGAAAAAGTTTTTTGTTAAAAGAACTAAATCACTAGAAAAAACCAAGAAGCATTTTAACGAAAGTGAAACACTATCTGGGGTGGAGCTTAAAGAGTTTTCTTTATTATATTTAGTCATGAATAATTTGAATTTGTTACAAGCAAATATCCATTTAATTGAAAATATTAAGTTATTTACAGAGATTAATAAAAAAATATTTGATCTAATAATTTCAAAGCTTAAATTTGGAGAGAAATTTTCAATTGATGATTTAAAGCTAGATAATCAATTGTTAGAAAAAATAAACAAATTTGCTCCCATTAAACATATTCTTAAAAATCAAGCTGATGATGATCAAAAAATAATCGAGTTACTAGAAGATATCTCCAGAGATTTAATAAATTATGATCTTGAGTTCAGAATCCAAGAATTAGAATCGAAGTTCTCAGTTGATTTGAGTGAGACCACATTTAATGAGCTAAAAGAGCTAAAAAAAAAGCAGAATCTCAATTAATCCAGCCAATTTATTCATGGATTTTTCCAGATTTGACATTATATAGAACTTCCAAACTTTTATTGCTGTGGAAAGAATTATAACAAAATCATTTGCTAGATTAATGGGTCGTGGAACCCATAGAGGTTTCATAACATATGAGGAATTAAGTAAATCGCTTGGAAAAAGAAACTTATCAAACGATAACCTGGCTCAAGCGTTTATACACATCTTAGATGAAAATGTTTCTTTAGTAGAAAAAAAATCTGATTTTAAAGTTCTAAGAAAAAAAGAAAATTTAAATAAAGAAGAAGGCAAAACAATTGAAAAAAGTGATGATCCTATCAGGATGTACTTACGTGAGATGGGCGGCGTGGAACTTCTTTCAAGGGAAGGTGAAATTGCAATTGCTAAAAGAATAGAGGCAGGAAAAGATGTGATGTTAATCGCTCTTTCACAAAGCCCAATAACTGCTCAACAATTTTTTGAATGGAATGAAAAATTACAAAAAGATGAAATTTTAGTAAGAGAAATCATAGATATTGATACGAACTATATGGAAGACGAGTCAACAGGTCCAAGTGCAAAGCAAAAAAATGCAGGTGAGACCGATAAAGAGGAAGATACTTCCGATGAGGAAGAAGATTTTAATCCTACTCTAGCAGCAATGGAAACGGAGATTAAGCCAAAAGTTTTAAAAACTGTCCATACACTAACTAAAGAATATACAAAACTAATAAAATATCAAAAAGAAAAATTAGATTGTATTTTAAATTCACAAAATTTTTCCCCTGCAAAAGAAAAAGGTCATGATAAAATTGTCAATGATATTTTAGAAAACATTAAATCTCTTCAACTATCACCATCAGTATTAGAGGAGCTTGTTCAAAAACATTATATTGAAAATAAAAAAATCATTTCACTTGAAGGTAATCTTTTAAGACTTGCAATGGATCACAAAGTCCCAAGAAAAGAATTTATTAAATTTTATATTGGTAATGAAATTAACCCAAATTTAAAACAATTCTTAGATACAAATAATGTTTGGAAACAATTTTTTACAAAAAATAAAGAGGAATTTAAAAATATTAGAGAAAGATTAATTGAGATTAGTAACAAGCTTGGAATATCAGTAACAGATTTTAAAAAACTAGTAAGTAGAGTTCAGAAAGGTGAAAAAGAGTCAAGAATTGCAAAAAAAGAAATGGTTGAGGCGAACCTTAGATTAGTTATTTCAATTGCGAAAAAATATACTAACAGAGGCCTTCAGTTTTTAGATTTAATTCAAGAGGGAAATATTGGACTGATGAAAGCGGTAGACAAATTTGAGTATAGAAGAGGATATAAGTTTTCGACTTATGCAACATGGTGGATTAGGCAAGCAATCACAAGATCTATTGCGGATCAAGCAAGAACAATTCGTATTCCTGTTCATATGATTGAAACAATCAATAAAATTGTTAGAACTCAAAGATTAATTTTAAGTGAATTTGGAAGAGAGGCAACACCCGAGGAGTTAGCTCAAAAACTCAGAATGCCACTTGATAAAGTTAGAAAGGTTTTAAAAATTTCAAAAGAACCAGTTTCATTAGAAAAACCAGTTGGCGATGAAGAGGACAGTAGTTTAGGAGATTTTATTGAAGATACAAAAGCATTGGCACCATTAGAACAAGCAATCAAATCAAATCTTGGTGAAGCAACTACTAAAATTTTATCTACTTTGACGCCAAGAGAAGAAAGAGTTTTAAGAATGAGATTTGGAGTAGGTATGAATACTGATCATACTCTAGAGGAAGTTGGATTACAGTTTTCAGTAACAAGAGAGAGAATTAGACAAATTGAAGCTAAAGCTTTAAGAAAATTAAAACATCCTAGTAGATCAAAACAACTTAAAAGTTTCCTAGAAAGTTAGTATGGGCCGTTAGCTCAATAGTAGAGTACTGCATTGACATTGCAGGGGTAGTTGGAGCGTAACCA
Source organism: uncultured Pelagibacteraceae bacterium (assembly GCA_902590915.1). Lineage (GTDB taxonomy): Bacteria > Pseudomonadota > Alphaproteobacteria > Pelagibacterales > Pelagibacteraceae > Pelagibacter. The sequence continues at coordinate 2,740 of CACIYQ010000008.1, read as the reverse complement.
ACACGGCCCACCATAATAAAATAACTTTAATTGATAACTTAAAAAAAATGATATAACTAACTTAAAGTTTAGGGCCTGTAGCTCAGTTGGTTAGAGCAGTACACTCATAATGTATTGGTCCCAGGTTCGAGTCCTGGCGGGCCCACCAAATCCAGTAAAATCAACGTTTAGAAAACTTAGTTTTACAAAATTTAAGCAAAAAACCTCAAATTAATTTTTTTACTGAGTCCAGATTGAGTCGAGTTTTTTTTAGAAATGTACTGGTCTGTGGAGAATGATTTTGTTACTTTAATAATATTTAAATATGAAAATATTAAAAAATGTTGACGAAATTATAAAAGCTATTTCAGAGGCAAAATTGCAATCTCCTAATAAGCTTACTTCTCTAAAATATAATGACAAAGTTACATTTGAATGTGGATGCGGAACTTTCCACAGAGTAAATGATCCTTCAAACAGAGTTTTTGCAATTTCTTTTCCAGTAAAATTTGTTATGGATTGTGAAAATGGTTATGTAACTTTCTTTCAAATAAAAGGCTTCTTTAAACAAACTGTTACCTCTTTTTGGAGTGCTAAAGCTACAAATTTCACAAAAGGATTAGAAAAACTTGGTTTGTAAGTGTTTGAAAAATTAATATTAATAATTGGTGTACCTTTAATGTTTGTGAATACCTTTGGGGGTATCGTCGCATTGATATGGTTAATTGTGATTGGAGATTATTGGTATTTAATTGGAGCAGGAATTTTCTCTCTTTTTTTCAGTGCATTTGGTTTAGCAATTTTAATGCTACCATCAACTGGACTTCAAATGCTTGGTTTTGGATTAATTAAAAAAAAACAAAAAATATTTGGCTTTATATTTATGTATTTAGGAAACCTTCTTTTGCTAGCAGTTTTTTCGGCTTGGATACTTTATGTTTTTTATTTTGGTCTAATTAATGTTCAAAAAGAATCTGACTTATTTGTAGTCATGCTTTGGTGTTATGGTGTAGCAACGGGACCAATTCATTGGATGGCAAGCAAAGAAGGTGGGGAAAGCATATCTACTCAAATTATGACATTCTTTATATCTTTAGGGTGTCTCGGAATGACTTTGATGATTTCATTTTTCTATATAAACATTTTCTCCTCAATGTTATTTTTTATTCTGTGTGTATTTTTTAGTATTAATTGGATGGCATATGAGGCCTATAGACAGTTTAAATTGTATGGAACGTTAGAGACTTTAAAGAAATGATACTTGCTCGTTTGAAATGGAATACTCGATTAGCTGAAGTAGATGAATTTATAACTAGGTTTACAAAAAAATTTAATAATAAAGATCTTAAGATAGACGTTAAACTTACAGACACTGAGTGTTTAATTTATTTTTGTAAAAGGCTTAATTAATGAAACTAGATTATTCTTTCTTATCAAATAAAGCAAAAATTATAGATTATTTGCCAAGCAAAAAAAGTGATGATATTTTGATTCTATATAAGGGTAAGTTATATAAGAAACTTTATGGAAGATTTGTTAAACCAAGATGGATGAAAGCCTCCAATTAATTTATGCAAATAAATAATAATCTGACAGACACAGGGTGTTTAATCTATATGTTTAGAATGCTCCATTAATGCAAAATCAAATAATAACTTTTGGAACTCATTTTTTAGAAGACTCTAATCAAGCAGAAATAAGTAAGATATTAACAACTGAACTAGATAAGAAAAATCCCGATCCTATAAATTTAACAGCAGTGCATCAGTATTATTTGTACGAGGATTATCAGACATCAAAATTAAATTTCATTAGAATTACAGGCAAGCATCTTCGTGTTAGAGAAGCGGAAGTCTTTCATTTTGATCATAAGCTTTTAAAAGCGCTTGATAATCTTAGATTAGAAAATTTTATGATTTGGCTTTATGAGATGAAAACTCCTTCATATAATAAATTTAAAGAATGGAGTGAGATACTTGAAACTGATACTTTAGGCGTAATGAATGTAAGTTATGATGAAGGTAATTCACAGAAATATTATGATGATCAAATTTATATAGATTTTAATGTTATTTTGAAGCCCGCAGATTTCAAAAATATTTCAAATAAGCTTTTAAATAAGAAAAATGATGTAGAGTATGATTTCTATTTTGACGTAGAAAATCTTGTTGATGATCCACCTAAAAAAAACATGTCTTATACTAATCCAATTCTAGATTTCAAAATGATTAAACGTCCAGCTTCGTATTAATTAATAGTACATTCAAATTTTCTTAATTCCTTATCCGCAGTGAGTACGAGATTGAGTCCAAAATACTTAAAATTCAAATAAATAAACTACTGCAACGTTGATTTAAGTTCTCTCAGAACTCTCATAATGTATTGGTCCCAGGTTCGAGTCCTGGCGGGCCCACCAAAATCTGTACTAATTTTGAGAAAACTCTTCAAGAGTTTTAAAAAGAGCTTCTATATTTCCATCGTTAGAGTTCAGGATTGATGAAAATTCCTCTTTTTGTGTTCTTGCTAAACTTAATCCTTCAATAATTAAATCTCTGATTAATGGGTTGTCAGGGTCTTTTGTGTATACTCTCCAATCAATTTTAACCTCAGGTCTCTCAGATGTAGCGATCAATAAGCTATTTACTATTGTATAGTTTTTATTTAAAACTTTTTTATCTTTTACCTCTATTTCTGGATTTGTGTACTCAGCTAGTCTGCTAGAAAAACTTTTTAAAAAATAAGCTTCAAATAATTTGATATA
>CACIYQ010000007.1 GCA_902590915.1 uncultured Pelagibacteraceae bacterium | reverse complement strand
TCAAATAGCGGTTTATAAAGTCGCTTATGGTTCAAAATTATTTTTTAATAATGGAGATAAAGTTAAAGCAAATACTAAAATTTGTGAGTGGGATCCATACACAACTCCGGTAATAGCCGAGAAAAGTGGTGAAGCTACCTTCGTCGATTTAATTGATGGTGTTTCTATTCAAGAAACTACAGATGATGCTACAGGTATATCCTCTAAATCTGTAATTGACTGGAGAGGTCAATCAAAAAGTACAGATTTAAAACCAAGAATTACTTTGAGAGATGAAAAAGGAAATGTAATTAAGAAAGCAGATGATAATGAAGCTAGATATTATTTAGTTCCAGATTCAATTTTGTCAGTTAAAGATGGTCAAAAAGTATTCGCAGGTGATGTTATTGCAAGATTACCTAAAGAGACAACCAAAACAAAAGATATTACTGGTGGTTTACCAAGAGTTGCTGAATTATTTGAAGCAAGAAAAGCGAAAGACAGTGCGATTATTGCGGAAAATGATGGTCAAGTTGTTTTTGGTAAAGAGGTTAGAGGAAAGCAAAGAGTTTCAATTGTTCCAGAGGATGGTTCTGAACCTTCAAATTATTTGATACCAAAAGGAAAACATATTAACTTTAATCCTGGTGAGAAAATTCAAAAAGGTGAATATCTTCTTGATGGTCAGCCTTTACCACATGACATATTAAGAATTTTAGGAATTAAAGAATTGACTGAATATTTTGTTAATCAAGTTCAAGAAGTTTATAGATTGCAAGGAGTAATCATTAATGACAAACACATTGAAACTATTTTAAGACAAATGTTAAAGAAGGTTGAAGTAAAAGTTTCTGGTGACTCTTCTTATTTACCTGGTGAAGTTGTGGATCGTATTAAATTTGAAAATACCAATGAAAAATTAGTTGCAGAGGGCAAAGATCCTGCAGTTGGAGAAAGAGTATTGATGGGTATTACAAAAGCATCATTACAAACTGAGTCATTTATCTCTGCAGCATCTTTCCAAGAAACCACAAGAGTATTAACTGATGCAGCTATTAAAGGTAAAGTTGATCCATTAAACGGTCTTAAAGAGAACGTTATCGTTGGTAGATTGGTACCTGCTGGAACTGGAAATATTAAAAATAATTGGAACAAAAAAGCTCTCAAGGATGATAATGAGTTCTTATCTGAGCAAGAAAAAATAGAGAGCCCAGAAACTCCTAAAACACAAGCAAATCAGTAAAAAAATCGCTTAATACTTGAACTTTTAGTTTGACAATAGTCAATTAATAAGTAATTTTGCGATGTTTTTGGTTGGAATGTAGTGCTTCTAACAGTACTAAACGCTGCCACAAAATAACCTGTCAGTTATTTTCATCTAAAAATATATTAATTAATTTTTTAAAAATTTATGCCAACAATTAACCAATTGTTAAGAAAAAAAAGAGCCAAACAAGTATCGAGGAACAAAGTTCCTGCTTTACAAAAACAACCTTTGAAGAGAGGTGTTTGTGTTAAAGTTTATACAACTACTCCAAAGAAACCTAATTCAGCTTTAAGAAAAGTTGCAAGAGTAAGACTATCAAATGGTTTTGAAGTAACAGCTTATATTCCAGGTGAAGGTCATAATTTACAAGAACATTCTGTAGTTCTAATTAGAGGTGGAAGGGTAAAAGATTTACCAGGAGTCAGATATCATATCCTTAGAGGTAATCTTGATACACAAGGTGTTGCTAACAGAAAACAAAGAAGATCTTTGTACGGAACAAAAAAAGGCAAGTAATGTCTAGAAAAAAAACTCAACCTAAAAAAAACGTTGTTCCAGATCCCAAATTTAATTCGACAATAATTCCAAAATTAATAAACAATATTATGTACGATGGCAAAAGAGGTGTTGCTGCTAAAATTGTTTATGATGCAATAGATAAAATTAAAACAAAAACTAAAGATGAGCCAATTAATATTTTTAATGAAGCTATCAATAACATTAAACCAACTGTAGAGGTTAGATCAAGAAGGGTTGGTGGTGCAACTTATCAAGTCCCGGTAGAGGTAAAAAGTAAAAGAGCACAAGCTTTAGCAATTAGATGGTTAGTAGATTCAGCAAGAAAAAGAAAAGATAAACATATGTCAGATAAAATTTTTAATGAACTTTTTGATGCATATGAAAAAAAAGGAGCTGCAGTTAAAAAAAGAGAGGATGTTCATAAGATGGCAGAGTCAAATAAGGCTTTTGCACATTTCAGATGGTAAAAAATTATGGCTAGAACTCATACTTTAGATAAATATAGAAATATTGGGATCATGGCCCACATAGATGCTGGTAAGACAACCACCACTGAAAGAGTTTTATATTACACAGGTAAAAGCCATAAAATCGGCGAAGTTCATGATGGAGCTGCAACCATGGATTGGATGGAGCAAGAGCAAGAGAGAGGAATTACAATTACATCAGCAGCAACTACATGTTTTTGGAATGATCATAGAATTAATATAATCGATACTCCAGGTCACGTAGATTTTACAATCGAAGTTGAAAGATCACTTAAAGTTTTAGATGGAGCTGTTGCAGTATTTGATGGTGTAGCAGGTGTAGAGCCACAATCAGAAACTGTATGGAGACAAGCAGATAAATACAAAGTTCCTCGAATTTGTTTCGTTAACAAATTAGACAGAACTGGTGCTGATTTCTTTAGATGTGTAGATATGATTAAAGATAGATTAGGCGCAAAACCTTTAGTGCTTCAGGTTCCTATTGGTGCAGAGGCTTCTTTAACAGGTGTTGTTGATTTAGTAAAAATGAAAGCACAAGTATGGAAAAACGAAGCTCTGGGAGCAGAATGGGAATATAAAGATATCCCAGATGATTTAAAAGAAATTTCAGAAAAATATAGAACAGAATTAGTTGAAACAGCTGTTGAGCAAGATGAAAAGCTTATGGAAGCTTATTTAAATGGAGATGAAATCAAAGAGGAAGATTTAATTAAATGTATAAGAAGTGGAACCTTAAATTTTAGTTTTGTACCAGTTTTAACTGGTTCAGCATTTAAAAACAAAGGTGTACAGCCTTTACTTGATGCTGTTGTTCATTACTTACCAAGTCCTGTTGACATTGGTTCTATAAAAGGAACTAAATTAGGGTCTGAAGATGAAATGGAAATGAAATTTGATGACAATGTACCATTTTCAGCTCTAGCTTTTAAAGTTGCTAACGATCCATTTGTTGGTTCTTTAACTTTTATAAGAATTTATTCAGGAACAGTAAAAACTGGAACTGCTGTATTTAACTCATCAAAAGAAAAAGAGGAAAGAGTTGGGAGGATGCTTTTAATGCATGCTAACTCAAGAGAAGATATTAAAGAGGCCAATGCTGGTGATATAGTTGCTTTAGCTGGATTAAAAAATACCATTACTGGCCATACTTTATGTGATGAGGAAAATTCTGTTTTACTTGAACCTATGGAATTTCCTGATCCAGTTATCGAAATTGCAGTAGAGCCAAAAACAAAAGCTGACCAAGAAAAAATGGGTGAAGCTTTAGGTAGATTAGCAAAAGAGGATCCATCATTTAGAGTAACTTCTGATGAAGAGTCTGGCCAAACGATCATTAAAGGTATGGGCGAGCTACACTTAGACATTATTGTTGATAGAATGAAAAGAGAATTTAAAGTTGAAGCTAATGTTGGCGCTCCTCAAGTTGCATATAGAGAAACAATTGAAGCTGCTTCTGAGGTTGAATATACACACAAAAAACAAAGTGGTGGTGCAGGACAATTTGCTAAAGTTAAATTATTAGTTGAGCCACAAGAAGCTGGCAAAGGAAGAGAAGTTGAAAGTAAAATCAAAGGTGGAGCAATTCCTAAAGAATTCATACCTGGTGTAGAAAAAGGAATTGAAACTATATCAGATGGTGGAATTTTAGCTGGTTTCCCAATGATAGATTACAAGGTAACTATTTTAGATGGACTTCATCACGACGTTGACTCAAGTGTATTAGCTTTTGAATTAGCTAGTAGAGCTTGTTTCAAAGAGGCGTGCACAAAAGGTGGTTTAAAGCTATTAGAACCAGTTATGAGAGTTGAAGTAGTAACACCGGAAGACTATATGGGTGATGTCATAGGAGATCTAAACAGTAGAAGAGGCCAGATTAGCACGCAAGAGCAAAGAGGTAACGCAACTGTAATTACAGCAATGGTACCTTTAGCAAATATGTTTGGATACATTAATAATTTAAGATCAATGTCACAAGGTAGAGCCCAATATTCTATGTTTTTTGATCATTATTCTAAAGTCCCACAAAATGTACAGGACGAAGTAACTAAAAAAATTGCAGGGTAATTATGGAAAAACAGAATATTAGAATAAAACTTAGAGCCTACGATAACAAAGTGTTAGATGCATCAACTGAGGAAATAGTTAACACAGTAAAAAGAACTGGCGCTACAATTAAGGGACCAATTCCTCTACCAACAAGGATAGAGAGATACACTGTACTAAGATCTCCTCATATCGACAAAAAAAGTAGAGAACAATTTGAGTCAAGAACACATAAAAGATTAATAGATATTATTGAACCAACACCACAAACAGTAGAAGCATTAATGAAGTTAGACTTAGCTTCTGGTGTAGATGTGGAAATAAAAATTTAATTATGAGTGAAATAGCTTTAATAGGTAAAAAAATTGGAATGACTAGAGAATTTTATAAATCTGGTCAGATAGTGCCAGTTACTGTTTTGAAAGTAGAGAAAGCAAGAGTAATTCAAGTTATTGAAGAAGAAAACCGAGGATATAAAGCAGTGCAGCTTGGCTATGGAAAGATTAAAAATTCGAAGCTAACAAAAGCTATGAAAGGTTTTTTTGCTAAAAAAAATACTGAAGCAAAGAAGAAATTGAAAGAATTTAGGGTAAATGACACCTCTGTATACAAAGAAGGCAATGAGTTTGGTTTGGAAATTTTCAAGGATACTAAATTTGTAGACACAAGATCAAAAACTATTGGTAAAGGTTTTGCAGGTGCTATGAAAAGACACAATTTTGGTGGTTTAAGAGCTAGTCATGGAGTATCTATCTCTCACAGAGCACATGGTTCAACAGGTCATAGCCAAGATCCAGGAAAAGTTTTCAAAGGTAAGAAAATGGCTGGTCATATGGGAGATAAATTAAGAACTATGCAAAATATTGAAATTATTAAAACAGATTTAGAAAACGAACTACTTTATTTAAAAGGATCAATTCCAGGTTCAAAAAATTCAGAGGTATTGGTTAAAAGTTCAGTAAAAAATATTGGTAAAATGACTATAACTGAAAAACTAGCCGCTGCTGAGCAAGCAAAAAAAACACCTGATAAAAAGAAAAAATAATGAAATTAGATAAAATTAGTATTGATGGAAAAAAAGATAGTATTGAGGTACTAGATAAAATTTTCTCAGCAAAAATTAACAATAAACTTGTTAGCAGTGTACTTTATAAAACAAATGCGAATTATAAAGGCAGACATGCAAAAACAAAGCAGCAAAATGAAGTTAGAGGTCCAACTTCTAAAATCTATGCACAAAAAGGTACGGGTGGAGCTAGACACGCAAGTAGAAAAGCTCCAATTTTTGTTGGTGGTGGTATAGCACACGGACCAAAAGGTGAACTAGCCTACAAAAAAAGAAAATTAAATAAAAATGAAAAAAAATTGAGTGTTGCATCCCTAATTACAGAAAAAAATAATAATAAGAATTTGTTAATTTTAAATGACTTTAGTTCTGAAATTAAAAAAACTAAAGAAATGAGCTCAATAATTAATAAACTAGAAATTTCAAATTCACTATTAATACTAGATAAAAATTCTAAGGAAAAAATTGAAAAATCTGCAAGAAATATCCCAAATGTTAAAGTTACAGATGTTAACCATTTTAGTGCCTACGACATTATTAAATTTAAAAAAGTTGTATTTACGGAAAGTTCAGTAAAAGAACTAGAAAAGAGATATTCTTAAAATGGATAAAATACATTTATACGACAAAATTCTTTCACCAGTTGTTACAGAGAAATCAACAAATTTGTCTGAGCTTAATAAGATTACATTCAAAGTACCTGATGGTGCTAACAAAAAAAATCTTAAAAAAAATATTGAAAAAATTTTTAAAGTAAATGTTACAAAAATTAATATTATAAATAAGCAGAACAGAACTAAGTTTACTAGAGGAAAAAAAGTAAAAGTTTCAGGTTATAAAAAAGCAATAATTACTCTTAAAAAAGGTCAGAGTATCGATCTAACTTCAGGAATTTAATAAATGGCATTAAAAACATTTAAACCGTACACAAAATCTACTAGAGGGACTATTTTAGTTGATAGAACCGGACTATGGAAAGGTAAACCTTTCAAGTCGCTCGTATCTCCTAAAAATGCCATGAAAGGTAGAAATAATAATGGTCATATTACTTCAATAAACAGAGCTGGTGGTCACAAAAAAATGTACAGACATGTTGACTTTTATAGAAATAAATTTGATATGGAAGCTACTGTTGAAAGAATAGAATACGATCCAAATAGATCATGCTATATTATGTTGGTTAAGTTTGAAGACGGAACTCACGCATACTTTCTTGCACCTCAAAAAATTAAAGTAGGTGACAAAATTGAAAGTGGATCCAAAAAAGAGATAAAAATTGGTAACTGCATGCCATTACAAGACATACCGGTTGGTATTAATATTCATAATGTTGAGATTCAGCCAGGTGGCGGTGGAAAAATTGCTAGATCAGCAGGTTCTTCTGTAACAATTAGTGGTTTAGATGGAAATTACAGTTTAATTAAACTTGCATCAGGTGAAGTTAGAAAAATCGATTCAAGATCCTTAGCTACAATAGGAATTTTAAGTAATCCGGATCAAAAAAATATTAAAATTGGAAAAGCTGGTAGATCAAGATGGTTGGGGAGAAGACCACATACAAGAGGTGTTGTTAAAAACCCTGTAGATCACCCTCATGGAGGTGGTGAAGGCAAATCTGCTGGCGGTAGACATCCTGTTTCCCCTACAGGTCAATCAGCTAAAGGATTAAAAACAAGAGACAATAAGAGAACTGATAAATTTATAGTTAAAAGAAGAAACAAAAGGAAGGATACCAAGTAATGGCTAGAGCAGTTTGGAAAGGACCTTTTGTAGAAGAAAGTTTAATGAAAAAAGTTGATAAATATAAAGATGACCCAAAAAAAATTCCTATTAAAACATGGTCTAGAAAATCAACTATTTTACCTGATTTTGTTGGAGTTAGTTTTCAAATTTATAATGGAAAAAAATTTATACCAATCACAGTATCAGAAGACATGGTTGGACATAAGCTGGGTGAATTTGCACCGACAAGAACTTTTTTTGGTCATACCCCAGCAGATAAGAAAGCTAAACCTGCTAGTGTAGAGAAGAAATAATTATGGGTAAAAAAAAGAAAATTGATAAAAATAATGACAAGACTGTAAAGTCTATCAATAATGGTGTGAGATCAAGTGTCAGAAAACTTAATCCAATACTAAAAAGTATTGTTGGAAAAAAAGTTGATGTAGCAATTAGAGATTTACAATTTTCTGAAAAAAGAATTACAAGAGATATTAGAAAGACTATTAGTTCAGCAGTTGCAAATGCTGAAAATAATTTTCAGTATGACATTGATAATTTAGTTGTGAAAGAGGCATATTGTGGAAAAAAAATATTTATGAAAAGATTTAGACCACGTGCAAAAGGGAGAGCTGCGCCTATTTTAAAACCTTGGTCGACGGTTACAATAATTTTATCAGAAACAAAACAAATGGAGAAGCATGGGACAAAAAGTTAATCCTGTAGGTTTTAGGTTAGGTATGAATAGAGGTTGGGACTCTGTTTGGTATGCTAAGAAAAAAGATTTTGGTAACTACTTGATTGAAGATTTTAAAATCCGTGAATATATTAAGAAAAATGTTATTAATTCTGGCGTATCTAAAGTTATGATTGAACGAACATCTAACAAGTGTTATGTGACAATCTATACTTCAAGACCAGGTTTTGTTATCGGCAAAAAGGGGAGTGACATTGATAAAATAAAAAACAATCTATCAAAATTTACTACTAATGAAGTAAATTTAAATATTAAAGAAGTAAAAAAACCCGAGACTAATGCTTATCTAGTAGCAGAAAATATTGCACAGCAACTAGTTAAAAGAATTTCCTACAGAAGAGCTATGAAAAGAGCAATGCAATCTTGTATTAGACTAGGTGCAAAAGGCATCAAAGTTTCTGTTAGTGGAAGATTAGGTGGAAATGAAATCGCTAGGACTGAGTGGTTAAGAGATGGAAGTATACCTTCGCACACATTAAGAGCAGATATTGATTATGCTGAAGCTGAAGCACTAACTACGTACGGTATTATTGGAATTAAAGTTTGGATTTATAAAGGTGAAGTTTTTGCTAGAGAATTTAGTCAAGAAACAAATAAAGCAACACCACAAGAGGGTAAACAGTAATGTTACAACCAGTAAGAACTAAATGGAGAAAAGCGCACAAAGGTAGAATTCATGGTACTGCTACAAGAGCAAGTACTATCAATTATGGAGCCTATGCATTGAAAGCTTTGCAACCAGAAAGAGTGACTGGGAAACAAATTGAAGCTGCTAGAGTGGCTCTAACAAGACACATGAAAAGACAAGGTAGAGTTTGGACTAGAATTTTTCCTAACATACCTGTTTCCAAGAAACCGATTGAAGTTAGAATGGGCAAAGGAAAAGGATCACCAGAGTTTTTTGCTTGTAGAGTTAAACCAGGAAGAATTTTATTTGAGGTTGATGGTGTTTCAGAACAAATAGCAAAAGAAGCTCTATATAAAGCTTCAGCAAAATTACCCATCAAAACAAAAACTATAAAGAGATTTGTATAATGAAAAAACAAGAAATAAAAAAATTATCAAAAGACGAAGTTTTGAAAAATATTGAAAAATTTAAAAAAGATCTTTTTAATTTTAGATTTCAAAAAATGAATTCACAAATAACAAACCCAGCTAAAATTGGAGAAACAAGAAAAACAATAGCAAGATTAAAAACTATATTAAAGGGAAAAATAAATGCCTAAAAAAATATTAACAGGTGTAGTTATAAGTGATAAACCAAACAAAACTATTACTGTTATGGTTGAGAGAAAGTATTCACATCCTGTGCTTAAAAAAGTGATTAGGGTTAGAAAAAACTATAATGCTCATGACGAAAATAATAAATTTAAAACTGGTGATAAAGTATCAATAGTTGAAAGTAAGCCTTTCTCAAAAAATAAAAAATTTCAAGTAATGGAGAATACAAAATAATGATTGGTGTACAAACAGAATTACAAGTAGCTGATAATACTGGTGCAAAAAGAATTGAGTGTATTAAAGTTCTTGGAGGATCTAAAAGAAGATATGCAAGTATTGGAGATACTATTGTAATATCTGTTAAGGACGCCATTCCTAAAGGTAAAGTAAAAAAAGGTACAGTTCATAAGGCAGTAGTTGTTAGAGTAAAAAAAGGGATACATAGAAATGATGGTTCAAAAGTAAAATTTGATAATAATGCAGCAGTTTTAGTAGATGACAAAGGTGAACCAGTTGGTACTAGAATTTTTGGTCCTGTCACAAGAGAATTAAGAAGCAGAGGTCAAATGAAGATTATCTCATTAGCCCCGGAGGTTTTATAAGATGATTAAAAAGGGTTTAAAAGTGAGAGTTTTGACAGGTAAAGATAAAAAAAAAGAGGGCGAGGTTATAGAAATTGATAGAGCAAATAATAGAGCAAAAGTAAAAGAAATTAATATGGTAAAAAAACATGTCAAGACAACCAAAGAGAAAAAAGGTGGTATTTTTCCAAAAGAGAGCTTTATTCATTTGTCCAACTTAAAATTAATTGATGAAAAAGCTGCTAAAAAAAAAGAGGCTAAAAAATAATGACTCCTAGATTAAAAGAAATATTCAATAAAGAAATTCAGCCAGCATTGAAAGATCAATTTGGATTTAAAAATATTTATATGACACCAAAAATAGAAAAAATTGTTTTAAATATGGGTCTTGGAATAGATGCTTCAGATGCAAAAATTCTAAAATCTTGTGAAGAAGATATGGCTAAGATTACTGGACAAAAACCGGTAATAACAAAGTTTAAAAAGTCTGTTGCTAATTTTAAGACAAGAAAAGGATCAAATGCTGGTTTAAAAGTTACACTAAGAAAGAATAAAATGTATGAATTTTTAGATAGATTAGTTAATATTGCTTTACCTAGAATTAAAGATTTTAGAGGATTATCTCCCAAAGGGTTCGACAAATTTGGAAATTACACTTTTGGTATCAAAGAACACATAATTTTTCCTGAAGTTAGCTTTGACAGGGCTGATAAGGTGAGAGGACTCGATATTATAATTGTAATTAAAGCAATTAACAAGGAACACAGTTTTGCATTATTAGAAAAAATGAATTTTCCATTTATAAAAAAAGGAGATAATTAAACATGGCTAAATTGAGTGCTGTTAATAAAAATAAAAGTAGAATTAAATTATCTGATAGGCTTTACAAAAAAAGAGCAGCTTTGAAGAAAATAGTGATGGATAAGAAAATCACACTTGAAGAGAGATTTAAGGCACAACAAAAATTGTCGAAATTACCAAGAAATTCAGCAAAAACCAGAGTCATGAATAGATGTGAAATAACAGGAAGACCGCATGGAGTTTATAGAAAATTAAAAATTTCAAGAATTGCTTTGAGACAATTAGGATTACAAGGAAAGATACCAGGGCTAGTTAAATCTAGCTGGTAGAAAGGATTATTATGAGCTTAAGTGACCCAATAGGAGATATGATTGCAAGAGTAAAAAATGCTCAAGCTAGAAATCATAAAAAAGTAGAATTGCCTTCTTCTAATTTTAAAACAAAACTTGCCGATATATTAAAAAATGAGGGATTTATAAAAGATTTCAAAATAAATGCTGAAGATAAAAAACCTACTTTATCTTTAGAATTAAAATATCACTCTGGAAATCCAGTTATAAGTGCTTTTGAAAGAGTTTCAAAACCTGGAAGAAGGATTTTTTCAAGTGCAAGTGGTCTACCGAAAATTAATAATGGACTTGGTATTGCTATAATCTCCACACCAAAAGGTATTATGACAGATATAGAGGCTAGAAAGCAAAAAGTTGGTGGAGAAATAATTTGTAAGGTTTTTTAATGTCTAAAATAGGTAAAATAAATATATCAATCCCTGAAAAAGTAAAAGTTGCTCTAGCTGGTAATATTATCAATATTGAGGGTCCATTAGGAAAAAAATCAATAAATATTGATCTTGATATGTTTAATTTAGACATAAAAGAGGGAAAAGAAATATCAATCAAACCTAAAAAAATTGATCAAAATTCAAAAAGACTCTGGGGTATGAACAGAAGTTTAATTAATAATGCTGTTATAGGCTCTAGTGCTGGTTATGAAAAAATCTTAGAATTAGTTGGTGTAGGATATAGAGCTGCTCTTAAGGGTAATCAATTGAATTTACAGCTTGGTTATAGCCATGATATTGATTTCGACATACCCGAAGGAATTAAAATTGCAGTTGAAAAACAAACAACTTTAAAAATTACAGGCTCAGATAAACAGCTTGTTGGTGCTGTTGCATCAAAAATTAAAACATTAAGAAAAATAGAACCTTATAAGGGTAAGGGAATCAGAGAAAAAGGACAGTATGTTCTTAAAAAAGAGGGAAAGAAAAAGTAATGAAACTAAACAAAAGTATTAGAAAAAGATTTAGAGTAAGTAATAAAGTCAAGAGAGTTGCCTCTAATGACAGATTTAGATTGAGCATATCAAGATCAGCAAAAAATATTTCTGCTCAAATAATTGATGATATTAAAAAGGTTACATTATTGTCTGCCTCCTCAGTAGAAAAAGATCTTAAAACAAATGAAAAAGTGAATAAAACTGAATTATCTAAATTGGTGGCACAAAAATTAGCAAAAAAAGCACATGAAAAAAATATAACCAAAATCTACTTTGATAGAGGTTCTTATAAATATCATGGAAGAGTAAAAGCTTTTGCTGAAACTTTAAGAGAAAATGGAATGGAATTTTAATATGGAAAATTTTAAAGATAAAAAAAACGATGATATATTAGAAAAATTAGTTCACATAAATAGAATTACCAAAGTTGTGAAGGGTGGAAGAAGATTTGGTTTTTCAGCGCTAGTTGTAGTTGGAAATCAAGCTGGAAAAATTGGAATAGCTCATGCTAAAGCAAAACAAGTTCCAGATGCTATAAAAAAAGCTAATGAAATGGCTAGAAGAAAACTTACTCATATTCCTCTAAGAGAAGGGAGAACTATACACCACGATGTAAAAGCTAAAGATGGTTCTGGTAGAATTGTTTTAAGAGCAGCATCTAAAGGAACAGGTATTATTGCTGGTGGACCAGTTAGAGCAGTATGTGAAGTTTTAGGTGTAAAAGATATTGTGGCTAAATCAATGGGTACTTCTAATGCACACAACGTTATTAGAGCTACAATGAAAGCTTTATTAAAACAAAGCTCACCAAAACAAATATCTGTAATAAGAAATAAAAAAATTTCAGAAATAGTTGAAAAAAGAGGGTAATGATTAGTTTAAATAATAGAGTAAAAATAAATAAATCCAAAATTAGAGTCGGTAGAGGTATTGGCTCTGGAAAAGGAAAAACATCTGGAAGAGGTGTGAAAGGTCAAAAATCTAGATCTGGAGTAGCTATTAAAAGTTTTGAAGGTGGTCAAATGCCATTATATCGAAGATTGCCAAAAAGAGGATTTAATCCTATTTCAAAAGATGAAGTAGCAATTATAAATTTAGAAAAAATTCAATCATTTATTGATAAGAAAAATATTAGTCCTAATGAGGTACTTAATTCTGATTTGTTGAAAAAGTTAAAAATAATAAGCAAGAATTCAAAAAAACTCAAAATTTTAGGTACAGGCGAAATTAAAGATAAAATTAATATTGAAGCAAATTTAGCTTCAAAGTCCGCAATAGAAAAACTTGAAAAAATTGGTGGATCTATTCAACTAAAAAAATAGTTAATTGATATGAGCGACTCATCATCAACAACTGATTTAAGAAATAGAATAATATTTACTATTTTTATTCTCGCTGTATATCGATTTGGAACCTTTGTGCCTCTTCCTGGTATAGATCCAGAACAATTAAAAATAATGATGGATGGTAACCAAAAAGGATTACTTGGAATGTTCAATGTATTTGCTGGAGGTGCTGTTAGCCGAATGGCTATATTTGCACTTGGCATAATGCCTTATATTTCATCAGCTATTATTGTTCAGCTTTTAACAGGTGTATCTGACTATTTTAAAAATCTGAAAGCGCAAGGAGAAAGTGGTAGAGCAAAAATTACTCAAATAACAAGATACGGAACTGTTTTGTTAGCAACGGTACAAGGTTATGGATTATCAGTCGGTTTAGAATCTTCTGCAGACTTAGTCATTAATCCTGGAGCTTTCTTTAAAATCACAACAGTAACAACTATTGTAGCAGGCACAATATTTCTTATGTGGTTAGGCGAACAAATTACACAAAGAGGAATTGGTAATGGTATATCTTTAATAATTTTTGCTGGGATTGTTGCAGAAATACCTAGGGCTTTAGTAACGACATTTGAGCTTGGAAGAACAGGGGCTGTATCAACAATTATGATCCTAGCTATTTTTGTTTTACTAATTTTGACAATATTGTTTGTTGTGTTTATGGAAAGAGCACTTAGAAAAATTCTTATCAATTACCCAAAAAGACAAATGGGAAATAAAATGTATGGTGGTGAGTCATCACATTTACCTTTAAAAATAAATCAAGCAGGAGTAATACCTGCTATATTTGCTTCAGCACTTTTATTATTACCAGTTACTTTTTCAAATTTTTCTTTTTCAGATAATGAAATATTTTTAAATTTAAGTTCATTTTTTACTCAAGGCCAACCTCTTTACATGCTACTATATGCATCAGGGATAATATTTTTTACTTTTTTTTACACATCTATTACATTCAACCCAACAGAGACGGCAGAAAATTTAAGAAAATATGGTGGCTTTGTACCAGGGATAAGACCAGGGGAAAGTACCGCAATGTACATTGAAAATATTTCTACTAAACTTACTACTATTGGTGCTTTATATTTAACTTTAGTATGTTTAATGCCTGAATTTTTAATTGCAAATTATCCTATTCCATTTTATTTAGGCGGCGCTTCAATATTAATTGTTGTAGTAGTTGCAATAGACACAGTGACACAGATCCAAACTAGATTGATGAGTTCACAGTACGAACAATTAATTAAAAAAACTAAATTTGGTAGATAGGTGAATATAATTTTATTTGGACCTCCGGGTGCTGGTAAAGGAACTCAAGCTAAATATTTAGTAAAAAAACTTAATAATTTTCAAATTTCAACAGGAGATATCTTGAGAGAGGAAATAAAAAATAATTCAGATATTGGTAAAAAAATTATTGATGTTATGAATGATGGGAGATTTGTCAGTGACGATATTGTTAATCAACTTTTAGAAAAACAAATATTCGATCCCCAAAAAAAAAACAAATTAATATTTGATGGCTATCCTCGATCTATAAATCAGGCAAAAAATCTAGACTTATTACTTGATACCTCAAACCAGAAGATAGATTTTGTTTTTTTTCTCAATGTTAATAAAGAGACAATAATTAAAAGAATACAGAAAAGAAAAATCCTAGAAAAAAGATCAGATGATGAATTGGATACAATTTTAAAAAGATATGACACTTATATGGAGACAACTAAACCAGTTTTAGATTTCTATTCTAAAAATTCTAATTTCCATGAAATTGATGGAAGTGATGAAATTGAACAAATAACCAATAAAATCGACACTTTTATCAATGTTTAAGGCGTTGACTTTGATTAATCTTCTTATATAAAAGGCACAATTTATCACAAAACTTATGGCTCGTATCGCAGGTATAAATATTCCACAGAATAAACTTGTTCACATTGGACTTACATATATCTATGGAATCGGAGATAAGTTTTCCAATCAGATTTGTTCATCACTTGAAATTCCAAAAGCCAAAAGAGTTAACGATCTTACTGACGATGAGATATTAAAAATACGCGAGTATATTGACCAAAATTTTAAAGTAGAAGGAGATCTAAGAAGAGATTATTCACTGAGTATAAAAAGACTCATCGATCTAGCTTGTTATAGGGGAACCAGACATAGAAAAAAATTACCAGTTAGAGGTCAAAGAACTAGATGTAATGCAAGAACAAGAAAAGGAAAAGCAATAGCAATTGCTGGAAAAAAATTAACACCAACTAAAAAATAGTCATGGCAAAATCTGATAAAATTGAAAATAACGATCAGAAGGTAGAGAAATCTTCTAAAAAAAGTGCAAAAAGTTCTTATTCAAAAAAGAAGAAAGTTAAAAAAAATATTCTAAATGGAATTGCATATGTGCAATCAACTTTTAATAACACA
Organism: uncultured Pelagibacteraceae bacterium; assembly: GCA_902590915.1. Lineage (GTDB taxonomy): Bacteria > Pseudomonadota > Alphaproteobacteria > Pelagibacterales > Pelagibacteraceae > Pelagibacter. The sequence goes on along the minus strand of CACIYQ010000007.1, from coordinate 36,792 downwards.
ATAATTTCAATTGCTGATACAAATGGTAATGTAATATCTTGGGCTTCAGCTGGTCAAAAAGGTTTTAAGGGATCAAGAAAATCTACTCCATATGCTGCACAGATTGCTGCAGACTCCGCTGCATCAAAAGCGCTAGAATATGGAATGAAAACTTTATCTGTTGAGGTAAAAGGGCCAGGATCAGGAAGAGAAACTGCTTTGAGAGCTTTACAAGCAAGAGGATTTAAAATTTTGTCTATTAAAGACACTACACCCATGCCTCATAATGGGACTAGGCCACCAAAGAAAAGGAGAGTTTAATGGAAGTCGAAAATGTTAATGTAAAAAATTGGAAGTCATTAATTAAGCCATCAAAACTTGATGTGCAAATAAGTGATGACTTAACTCATGCAAAAATAGTTGCTGAACCATTAGAAAAAGGCTATGGCCTAACTTTGGGAAATTCACTTAGAAGAATTTTACTTTCTTCAATAAGAGGAGCGGCAGTTACATCGATACAAATAGATGGTGTTCTGCATGAATTTACATCAATTAAAGGTGTTAGAGAAGATGTAACAGATATTGTTTTAAACGTTAAATCTTTGGCGTTAAAATGTAATTCAGAGGGTACAAAAAAATTAATTTTAGATGCTAAGGGGCCAGGTGAAATCAAAGCTTCTGATATTGCACCTGTTACTGATGTTGAAATATTAAATCCAGAATTAGTAATTTGTAATCTAGACGAAAAGACTTCTTTTCATATGGAAATGAATGTTAGTACTGGAAAAGGTTATGTGCCAGCTGATCTTAACAAGCCAGAGGAGCCACCGTTAGGATTAATTGCTATCGATTCCCTTTACAGTCCAGTAAAAAAGGTTTCATTTTCTGTAAGCACCGCTAGAGAAGGAAAAGCCCTGGATTACGACAAACTAATTATGGAAGTTGAAACTAACGGATCTATATCAGCTGAAGATGCTGTTGCCTATTCAGCAAGAATTTTTCAAGATCAACTAAAAATGTTTATCAACTTTGATGAACCAGTTGAAGCTCCAGTGAAAGAAGTTTCAACAGAACCTGAGTTCAATAAAAATTTGTTAAGAAAAGTAGATGAGCTAGAACTGTCTGTTAGATCTATGAATTGTTTAAAAAATGATAATATTATCTACATTGGAGATTTGGTACAAAAATCCGAGGGTGAAATGCTGAGGACTCCAAATTTTGGAAGAAAATCTTTAAATGAAATTAAAGAAGTTCTAACTGGTATGTCATTATATTTAGGTATGGAAATACCTAACTGGCCACCAGACAATATTGCAGAAATGTCTAAAAAATTAGAGGAAGCCATCTAATGAGACACGGAATGGCTAATAAGAAGTTAAATAGAACTTCTGAGCATAGAAAAGCTTTATTAAAGAATATGCTTAACTCTTTAATAAAATATGAGCAAATTAAAACTACATTACCAAAAGCTAAGTTTTTAAAACCTCAAGCAGATAAAATTATTACTTTAGGGAAGAAGGAAACTTTACAAACAACTAAAATGTTAGTTACGCAACTTCAAGATATTAAGTCTGCTAATAAAGTTAAAAAAACACTTTCTAAAAGATACGAGAACAGAAAAGGTGGATATACTAGAATTATTAAGGCTGGATTTAGATATGGTGATAATGCACCAATGGCAATAATTGAATTAGTTGATAGAGATGTAGAAGCAAAAAGAGTAGATAAACCAAAAAAAGATACAACTAAAGAAGCACCAAAGGCTGTAGAAAAACAAGCATCAGCATAAATCTAAAGTTATGAAAAAGTCTTACATCGTTGATTCAACGTGTAATGATATGCGTATTGATCGATGGATCAGGTTGAAATTTGGAAAGATACCCCAAGGATTAATAGAAAAATATTTACGCTCGGGTAAAATCAAATTAAATAAAAAAAAAATTAAAAGTTCACAAAAAATTAGCACAAAAGATAATATTGATTTATTTAATATCGAATTCAAAGAGACGATTGTACAAAAAAAAATTAAATTTAAACCATCTAAAGAAGTGATAAAATCAAATGAAGATCAAATAATAGATAATAATGAAAATTTTATAGTATTAAATAAAAGTTCTGGAATATCAGTTCAAGGTGGAACTAAATCAAAAAAAAACCTTGTCGATATTTTTTCTAGAAGTGAAATCTTCCAAGGCACAAAACCTTTTTCAGTTCACCGTTTAGATAAAGATACATCTGGAGTATTTATTATGGCAAAAAATAGAGAAAGCGCACAATTATTAACATCTTTATTTCGACTAAGAAAAGTTCACAAAACTTATTTAGCAATTTGCCATGGAGAACTTGTTAAAGATTCGGGTGAATGGAATAATGATTTAATAAGATATGATGGAGAAAAAAAAATTGTAGAAAAGGCTAAAACACTATACAAAGTAATCGATAAAAATTCAGAGGCAAGTTTAGTCGAACTAAAACCAATAACTGGTCGTAAGCATCAATTAAGAAAACAACTGTATGCATTGGGTCAACCGATTTTTGGAGATATTAAATATAAATTATCAAATTCTACAAGAGGCCTTAATAAAAATTTGATGCTTCACTCATATCAAATAAAATTTATTATTAATAATGTTAAACACACTTATACCGCTCTATTACCTGATTATTTTAAGAATTTATTGAAAACTAAGAGACTTAGTTTCTTAGATTTAAAATGAATTTTTCTATTAATAAATCTCCCAATTTTGAATAATCTTTTTTTTTAATTTTAACTAGATTCGTAATTCCTTTATCTTTTATCCCACAAGGTACAATTTTTTTATATTGATCTAAATTATTTTTTATATTTATAGCGAAACCGTGATAAGCAATCCATTTTTTCACTCTTACTCCAATTGCCGCAACTTTTTTTACTTTACCGTTTTCATTATACCAGATCCCAATGTTGTCTTTATCGGAAAAAGTTTCTATATCAAAAGTTTTTAAAGTTTCTATAATTGAATTCTCAATTGAATTAATAAATTTTCTAATATCTTTTTTGTTTCTTAAGTCTAAAACAAAGTAAAAGATTAATTGCCCAGGACCATGACAAGTAATTTTTCCACCCCTGTTTGTTTCAATAATTTTGATCGATTTGTCAATAATATCTATTTCGTTGTAACTAGTTCCAGCAGTGTAAATTTCCTCATGTTCTAAGGTCCAAATCAGTTCTTTCTCTTTATTGTTAAATATTTGCTCTAATCTTTCTTCCATAATATTTATGGCATCAATATAATTTACCGGTTTTACTGACTTTTTGATCTCTATATTCATTTATAAATTGTATTATCTTTATTATGTATTAATAGTGCAAATCTAAATTATAGGTAAATCTATGTCTTTAACAAAAAAAACTAAAGATAAAAAAGCAAATTTTGAATTTAATAAAGAGTACATCAGAGTTGTTACCTCAAAAATAGCTAACAATGACGCTCAATTTATTACTAATTCTTTCAGCGAAATGCACCCAGCTGATGCGGCAGATATAATTGAACACCTAAGCCAAAATGATAGAGAAAGTTTAATTAAACTAAATAACTTTAATATAGATCCGGAAGTATTTGTTGAGTTAAACGAATCTATACAAACAGAAATTATTACTAATTTATCTTCTGACTCAATTGTAAGTATTATTAAAAATTTAGATTCTGATGATGCAATATCTATTTTAGAAAATGTTCCTGAAGAGAATAAAAATAATATTCTTAGTTCTTTACCACCTAAAGATCGTTTTGCTTTATTGGAGAGTTTGAGTTATCCAGAAGATACGGCTGCTAGATTAATGCAAAGAGAATTTACTGCTATACCTAGTAACTGGTCTGTCGGACAAACAATTGATTATTTGAGAGAAAACAAGGATCTTCCTGAGGAATTTTTAGAAATATTTATAGTTAATGAAGACTTTAATCCAGTTGGTACTGTTCCGTCTTCTAAGGTATTAACATCACCAAGAGATACCAAAATGTCAACCGTAATGTCAGAGTCTCAATTATTAGTTCCAGTTGATATGGATAGGGAGGAGGTTGCTAATTTATTTGAAAATTACAATTTAAATTCAGCAGCAGTTGTTGATAAAAACAACAAGCTTGTTGGTATGATCATGAATGATGATGTTCTAACAGTATTAAAAGAAGAAGCTGAAGAAGATGCTTTACGTTTAGCGGGGGTTGGTGATGAGGAAATCACTGATGGGGTAATAACAAAAACCAAGAGAAGATTTAATTGGTTACTTCTTAATTTATTTACAGCATTCCTAGCAACTTGGTGCATTAGTTTATTTGGTGCAACAATAGAACAAATGGTGGTTCTAGCTTTTTTAATGCCTATTGTAGCATCTATGGGTGGAAATGCTGGAATGCAAACATTAGCTGTCACTGTTCGAACTATTGCAACTAATGACCTAACTAAAAACAATTTCTCATCAAATGTTTTTAAAGAATTTTCTATTGGTATTTTAAATGGAGTTATTTTTGCAGTAATAAGTGCTTTGATTGTTCAAATATGGTTTCAAGATAATCTTCTCTCATTAATTATTGCTATTTCGATGGTATTGACAATGATTATTGCAGGTTTGTTTGGAATATTAGTTCCTTTCACTCTTAAAAAAATGAATATTGATCCAGCAATAGCATCAAGTGTATTTGTTACCACAATAACAGACGTAATTGGTTTTGTATCTTTTCTAGGAGTAGGAGCTTATTTTTTATAAATTATCTATTAATCTTACGCCATCTAAATAATACGCTACAAATAACCTAGATTTATTTATAACACTAGATAATTTTAGGTTGTATATATTCCTTAATTCTAAGTACTCAATATTAATATTAAATTTTTTCTCAAGATCATTTTTCACCGTTTTTAAGTATGTATTTTTATTTTTTTTTAATTTAATATTTTTTTTTAAATTAATTAATTTTCTTATTATAACACTTGCTAAAGCAAGATTTTCTTTAGATAGTAAATAATTTCTCGAGGATAAAGCAACTTTATTTTTTTCACGGATAGTTTTGCATCCTATAATTTCTGTACCATATTTATTTTTTAAAAATTTTTTAACTAAAAATAATTGCTGAAAATCCTTTTCACCCATAAAAATTTTATTTGGTTTTACTATATTTGTTAACCTCTCCATTACATCTAAAACACCTTCAAAATGACCCTTTCTAAATTTAGCACATAGAATCTTATCCTTTTTATTAATTTTAATTTTAGGTTTCTTATTGTTGTTAAAGATATCTTTAAATTTTGGAATATAGATAAAGTCAACTTGTTTTGTTTTATTCAATAATTGCAAGTCTTTCTTCATATTTTTAGGGTAAGTTTTAAAATCTTTTTTGTTATTGAACTGTTTTGGATTTACAAAAATACTAACAATTGTTTTGTTGCAAACCTGATTCGATTTATTAATAAGTGACAAATGACCTTTATGTATAGAGCCCATAGTAGGAACAAACCCAATGTCATTAAAAGGCTCTAATGATTTTGTCAATGATGTCTTATTTAATAAAATTTTCATTTGTATAAAAGTATTAAATAAGTAAAACATTTAAATGATTAAACAAGCTATAATTCCATTAGCTGGTCTAGGGACCAGATTATTACCTTTGACAAGTGTTTTTGCAAAAGAGTTATTACCAATAAATGGTAAACCTGGTATCGAATATATATTAGAAGAATGTATTGATGCTGGCATAAAAGAAATAATTTTTATTATTTCTAAAAAGAAAATGATGATTAAAAAATATTTTTATAGCGATAAATTCTATAAAAATATTATCAAAAAAAAAAAAGATACAAAAGTTATTGAGGAGTACAAAAAAATTCTTAAATACAAAAAAATGATAAAGTTTGTTTATCAAAATAAACCTAAGGGAACAGGTGACGCTGTTCTCAAAACTAAAAAATTTATTAAAGATAAATATTTTTTAATGTTGTTACCTGATGATTTGATTATGAAACATAATTGTTCAAAATCTATGATTGCTGCTCACATGAAACACAAATCATCTGTCATGGCGAGCATGAAAGTTGAAAAAAAAACAGTATCCAGGTGGGGTATTTATAATTTAAGTAAAAAAGTATCTAAAAATAATTTTATTATCAAAGAAGTGGTAGAAAAACCATCTATAAAAAATGCGCCGTCAAATAAAGCGGTTATTGGTAGATATATTTTACCAAAGAAAATTTTTAATAAATTATCAAACCAGAAACCTGGTAAAGGTGGTGAAATTCATATAACAGATGCAATACAATCTTTAATTAATGAAAATGAAAGATTTATTGCTCATAATTTTACAGGTAAATATTTGGATTGCGGTACAATGAATGGATTTATAAAGTCTAATATTGAAATAAGTAAACTATGAAACTTTGCATGATAGGTACTGGTTACGTTGGTCTTGTCAGTGGAGTATGTTTTTCTGATATAGGAAATACAGTTTATTGTGTAGATAAAGACCAGAAAAAAATTGATTTATTAAATAAAGGTATTATCCCTATTTTTGAACCAGGTCTTGAAGAGATTTTAAAAAGAAATTATAAACAAAAGCGATTAATTTTTACGTCAGATTTAAAAAAAGCGGTGATAAATTCAGATATAATTTTTATCTGTGTTGGGACACCCACTAAAAAAAATGCTAATTCAGCTGATTTGAAATATGTTTATAGTGTAGCCAAAGATTTAAAAAAAATAATTAAAAAAAAATATAAAATAATAATTACCAAATCCACAGTACCCGTATCAACAGGAGATAAAATTGAGAAGATTTTAACTAATTTAAAGAAAAAGAAATTAGTTGATGTTGTATCAAATCCTGAATTTTTAAGAGAGGGAGAAGCAATAAGAGATTTCATTTATCCTGACAGAGTTATTGTTGGAACAGACAGTAATAAAGCTAACAGAATATTAAAATCTCTTTATTTACCAATTATTAAAAAAAAAAGTAGATACTTTAATACTTCAAGAAGAGGTGCAGAGCTTATAAAATACGCTTCTAATGCTTTTCTAGCAACAAAGATTTCATTTATTAATGAAATAGCTAATTTGTGTGAAAAAACAGGTGTTGATATCAAAGATGTATCTCAAGGTATGGGTTCAGATGAAAGAATAGGTGATAGGTTTTTGAGAGCAGGTCCAGCCTATGGTGGATCTTGTTTTCCAAAGGATACTCGTGCATTGATTGATACTGGAAATCAATTTAAAACTGATTTAACCATAATTAAAAGTGTAGTTAATTCAAATGATAATCGAAAAACTTTACTAATTAATAGAGTTGTAAAAATTCTTGGTGGTAATTTAAAAAATAAAATTATAACTTTTTTAGGTGTAACATTTAAACCAAATACAGATGATATGCGTGAAGCAACAAGTATACCAATGATTAAATATCTAAATAAAAAAAATAGTAAAATCAAATATTATGATCCATCAGGAGTTAAAGCAGATTTTAAAAATTTAAAGAATGTTAATTACTGCAGTACAATTTCTTTTGCTTGTTTAAATGCAGATATGGTTATATTACACACTGAGTGGAACGATTTTAAATTATTAAACTTCAAAAAATTAGTAAAAAAACAGAAATTTAAAATATTCGATATGCGTAATATGTATTCACCTTCAAGAATGAAAAAATTGAATATTGATTATTATGGTGTTGGTAGATAAATCAATTTAATTCAAATATAGCATCTACTTCAACAGATACTCCTAATGGTAGACTGTTAGTACTAACAGCTGCTCTAGTATGCATACCTGCGTCACCAAATATTGATGCTATAATATCTGAAGCACCATTTATTACCTTAGGTTGTTCTATGAAATCTTCAGTAGAATTAACAAATCCAGTTAATTTTATACATGATTTTATTTTGGATAAATCACCATTACATGCATTCTTTACTTGTGAAATAATACTCAAACCACATCTTTTTGCAGCGTTATAACCATCCTCAGTTGTAAGCTCTTTACCAATTTTGCCTTTAATTAATTCTCCGTTCTCACTAATAGATATTTGTCCTGATATAAATAATAGTTTTCCAACTATTTTTGTAGCCACATAGGAACCCACTGGAGCCTTCGCTGTAGGTAATACTATATTTAATTCTTCAATTTTTTTATCAATTGTCATTCTTTTATTTTATCCATAAATTCTTTATGATTTTTACTATTTTTGAATTTTATAAGTTTCTCTTTTAATTTTGATTTATTAAATTTTTTCTTTCCTTGTTCGATTTTATCAGAAGCTTTATTTTTTAAAACTTCTGCATTTTTTTTTAATAATTTTGCGTTACATTCAGCATACTCTTTACTTAATTTATCTAACTTACTGCAATCCTGGGCTAAGACAATCGACTGATTTGTATAAAATAGGATTATTGATAAAATTAAAATTTTTATTATTTTCATTTTTTTTTCTTTTTTTTAGTCTTCTTATTTTTATCGTATTCACGTCTTTTCTCAATTAGGATAAGAGCCTCTTCCATATTTAGCTCTGTAGGGTCTTTTTCCTCAGGAATCGTTGCATTAAGGGATTTGTATTTTATATAAGGACCATATTGCCCTTTCATGATTCTTACAGGCTTTTTGTCTTCAGGATGTTCGCCAAGATCTTTTATAATAGAGGATGACATTCTTCCTGGTTTAGCATCAGCTATTAATGTAATTGCTCTGTTCAAGCCTATTGAAAAAATCTCCTCAACATTTTCTAGTCTAGCGGACTTATTTTCACACTTTAAATAAGGGCCAAATCTTCCTGTGTTTAGAGAAATCTCTTTTTGATTGTCGGGATTAATGCCTAAAGATTTTGGCAGTGAACACAAAAATCTCGCTTTATCAATATCAATACTGTCTAATCCAATTCCTTTTGGAATGGAGACATTTTTTAACAATTCATTTACATCTTTTTTAGCTTTTTTTGTTTTTTTCTTTTTTTTCTTATTTTCTTTTTCAATGCTTTCTAAAACTTTTTCATATTGTAAATAAGGTCCAAATCTTCCATTTTTAAGAAAGATATCGTTTCCATTATCATGTTTGCCTAAAAATTTTGGTTCAGCTAATTGAGCCTGTGCAGCAGCCTTAGCTTTTGACAAAGGTCTAGTAAATTTACATTCTGGATAATTAGAGCAACCAATAAATGCGCCACCCCTAAAACTATTTTTTAAACTTAACGAACCTGTATCGCACAATTGGCACTTTCTGACAACATTACCACTGTCATCTTTGTCAAAAATTAACGCACCCAAACTTTCATTTAGTAAATCCAAAACTTCTCTAGTTCTTTTCTCTTTTACTTCTGATACATTATTATTAAAATCTTTCCAAAATAATTCTAAAACTTTTATCCAACTTTCTTTTCCAGTTGTAATTTCATCTAATTGATCTTCTAATCCTGCAGTAAAATTATAATCAACATATTTAGAAAATAATTTTTCTAAAAAAGCAGAAATTAATTTTCCACGATCGGTTGGAAAAAATCTTTTATTAGTTATCTCAGCGTATCCACGGTTAGAAATTGTAGATATAATACTTGCATAGGTAGAGGGTCTTCCAATTCCAAGTTCCTCTAATTTCTTTACCAAGCTCGCTTCTGAATATCTTGGAGGTGGTTGTGTAAAATGTTGTTCATCTAAAAATGACTCTATATTAATGGGTCCTTTTTTTACTTCTGGAAGTATTTCATCATCATCTTCTGAATTAGGATTTTTATAAACTTTTAAAAAACCATCAAATTTTAAAACTGAGCCACTTGTTTTACAAACGGTATTTTTATCCTCGGTTTCAATAGTTATTGTATTTCTATCAAACTTAGCAGATACCATTTGAGAGGATAGTGCTCTGCTCCATATCAAATTATACAATTTATTTTGGTCAGTACTTAAATATTTTTTAACAGTTTCAGGGGATCTATTAATATCTGTCGGCCTTATCGCTTCATGTGCCTCTTGAGAATTTTTGGCTTTTTTTCCTGAATAATTATTAGCTTTTTCAGGTATGTACTCATTACCATAACTTTTTTTAATAAAATTTCTTAAATCACTAATAGCATCAGCCGATAAGTTTGTACCATCAGTTCTCATGTAGGTTATTAAACCAACTATATCACCCTCAATTTCAATTCCTTGATAAAGTTTTTGTGCAATTTGCATGGTTCTAGAAGCACCAAATCCCAATCTACTTGAAGCAACTTGTTGTAGTGTAGAAGTTGTAAATGGACCAGATGGATTTCTATTAACAATTTTTGATGAAATATCACTAATATTATATTTTTTATTCTTTAATCCATAGATTGCCTTTTCAATATCTTCTTTTTTTCTAAAGGTAAATTTTTCAATTTTTTTGCCATCTAATTGATAGATGCTTGCGGTAATTGAATTTTTTTTCTCATCTTGAAATTTTAAACTTAAAGTCCAAAACTCTTCTGGATTAAATAACTCAATTTCATGCTCTCTTTCTGTTATTAATTTTAAAGCAACAGATTGCACTCTACCTGCTGACTTTGACCCAGGAAGTTTAGTCCACAATATTGGTGAAATATTAAAACCAACAAGGTAATCAAGTGCTCTTCTTGCCATGTAGGCATCAACTAGCAAGGGCTCGATTTGCCTTGGATTTTCAATTCCAAAAGTAACAGCCTTTTTAGTAATTTCGTTGAACACAACTCTTTCAACCTCTTTATCTTTGAGTAGTTTTTTCTCATTCAAATATTCCTTTACATGCCATGCTATGGCTTCTCCTTCACGATCGGGATCTGTTGCTAAAATAATCTTAGATGATTCTTTTGCGGCATCAGTAATATCTTTAAGATATTTTTTTGAAAAGTTATCAACTTCCCATTCCATTTTAAAATTTTGATCCGGATCAACCGAACCATTTTTTGATGGTAAATCTCTAATATGACCGTAACTAGCTAAAACGGTATAATTATCTCCTAAGTATTTATTAATTGTTTTGGCTTTTGCAGGACTTTCAACTATGACTAGATTCATAATTTAACAAACTACTTAAAAGTAGTTGATAGTCAATTTAATAAATTTTTGTTTTACTTTCTTCTTTATTTTTCAGACGTTTAATATTTTCTCTGTGAGTATAAAATATCAATACAAACATAATTCCAAAAAAAAGTGCATTAATCATTTGATCATTAAAGAAAATATATACTGGTATCGTTAGAGAACCAATAAGTGATGACAAGGAAGAGTATTTAGATATTAAAAAAATTAGTAACCAAGACACACAAAAAATAAAACCTAAAAAAATATTTATAGTAAACAATATACCCAGATATGTGGCGACACCCTTACCACCTTTAAACTTTAACCAAACTGGAAAAACATGACCTAAAAAAGCACAAAGAGATGCAATATAAATTAATTCTGGATAATTGATTTTTACATATAGCACAGGAAGTATAGCTTTAATAACATCTAACAAAAGGGTTGAATAACCAATTAATTTATTACCTGTTCTTAATGCATTTGTTGCACCTATATTGCCAGATCCAATTTCTCTTATATCTTTTTTTAAAAAAATTTTTGTTAGTATAAATCCAAAAGGTATAGAACCCATTAGGTATGAGATTATACCTATAGTTAAAAATTCCATTTTTATACTTTAAATAATTCCTGACCTTTTACAAACGTATTGGTTACTTTTCCTTGCAATTTTTTATCCTCTATAGATGTATTTTTTGATTTAGAGATTAAATTTTCTTTTTTAACAACCCAAGGTTTGTCTATATCTACAATACAAAAATCAGCTTGATTTCCAATAGATAAGTTTCCTTTATTTATATTTAATATTTTTGCAGGATTTGATGTCAATGCTTGAATTATAGTATCAAGTTTAATAGATCCATTATGAAATAATTCTAAGCTTAATGATAATAGTGTTTCAATTCCTGATGCTCCGGTTGCAGCTTGGGAAAATGTTAATCTTTTAGACTCTTCATCTTCAGGTTTATGGTCTGAAACGATTACATCAATCACACCATCTTTTAATCCTTGGACCAACGCTTCTCTATCTTCTTCTTTTCTGAGAGGAGGGGATAATTTTAAAAAAGTTCTAAAATCTCCAATGTCATTTTCATTCAGAGATAAGTTATTTATTGAAACTCCTGATGTAAATTTTATATCTTCTTTTCTTTGTTTTATAATATCAACAGACTTGGAAGATGAAAGTTGTGAGATGTGATATCTACATTTAACCTTTTCAAGCAATGTCAAATCTCTTTCAATTATAATTCTTTCAGCAATATCTGGTATACCAGACAGCCCTAGCTTTGAGGCAATTATTCCAGAATTAATCATACCGTTTTCTGATAAATGTAAATCTTCAGCGTGTTGCATAATTAAACAACCCAGGTCTTTTGCTGAATTCATTATTCTGGACATTAGTCTTGTATTTTGAATAGTTTTGACGCCATCAGTAAATGCAATTATTCCTTTTTTGGCCAAAAGACCAAATTCGGTCATGTTAGTTCCTTCGATATTATGAGTTAAAGATGCGCAAGGAAAAATATTTATCTTTGATTTATCTCTTCCTCTTCTTTTTAAAAAATCAACAATAGAAACATTATCTATAATTGGATCTGTATTTGGCATAGTAACAACAGAAGTTACGCCACCAGATAAAGCAGCATTACTTAAAGTTCTAAAATTTTCTTTATATTCGTAACCTGGTTCACCTACAAATACTCTCATATCCACAAGACCAGGGAAGATATATTTTCCTTTTAAATCAATTGGTTTTTCTCGTGATGGAAGATTATTGTTATTTACTTTTTTACCTATTGCTTCGATATTTCCATCTTCATCAATTATTAATCCACCATTTTCGTTTAATGAATTATGAGGATCTATAATATTTGCATTTATAAAGTATTGTTTTTTCATTTATTCACAAAATATTTTTAAACACGCCATTCTTACAGCAACACCAAGTTCAACCTGTTCCTTAATAACACTCTTGTTAATATCGTCAGCTAACCTGGTATCAATTTCGATACCTCTGTTCATTGGACCTGGATGCATAATAAGGGCGTCAGATTTTGCATTATCTAATTTGTCTGGTGTTAAACCATAGTATTCATAATATTCTCTATTAGATGATAAGAAAGAACTGGTCATTCTCTCATTCTGCAATCTTAACATCATTACAATGTCACAATTTTTCAGTCCTTTTTTCATATCAGTAAAAGTATTAACACCAAATTTTTCTATTTCTTTTGGCATCAAATTTGTAGGAGCAACTATATTTACTTCAGCTCCAAGCATAGTTAACAAGTAAATATTTGATCTAGCTACACGTGAATGCAAAATATCTCCACATATTGCAATTTTTAATCCTTGGATTTTATCTTTTCGGTTAATTATTGTTAACGCATCTAGTAACGCTTGGGTAGGATGTTCTCTGCGCCCATCTCCAGCATTTAATACTACACAATTAACTTTTTGTGAAAGAAGATTGCAAGCTCCTGAGTCTTGATGTCTAATTACTATGATATCTGGATGCATTGCATTTAAAGTCATAGCAGTGTCAATTAGTGTTTCACCTTTTTTAATTGCTGAATTACCCATGTTCATTGACATCACATCAGCTCCTAATCTTTTTCCTGCTAATTCAAATGAGCTTTGAGTTCTGGTTGACGGCTCAAAAAAGAGGTTTATTTGAGTTTTGCCTCTTAAAACGTCAATTTTTTTATTCTTACTTCGATTTACTTTTATAAAGGTCTGAGCTTCATCAAGAATAATATTTATGTCACTAACTGACAAATCTTGAATACCTAACAAATGTTTTTGAGAGATTTTAATAGCTTTATTGGTTTTAGATGCCATTAAAATTTACTCTATAACTATAATAGAGTTAGTTGGCAAGCATTAATTATTTAAAAAATCTATTGCTCCTTGAAGTATAAATGCAGCAGCATTCTGATCTATATTTTTTTCTCTTTTAGTTACATTTATATCCAATTGACTAGATAAATTGAACGCACCTACAGTTGAGAGTCTTTCATCCCATAAACAAACATCAATATCTAATTTCTTATCAATATTGTTAGAGACATCATGAACAGACTGGGCAGATCTCCCTAAAGTTCCATCCATATTAATAGGATATCCTATTATAATTCCCTTAATACTATTTTCCTCAATAATGATTTTTAATTCATTGATTAAATTATCTGGACTAGTTTTATTTAATGTTTTTAATGGTGTAGCTATAGATTGTTTTTCATCACAGATTGAAACTCCAATTCTTTTAGAGCCAAGATCTAGACCAATTAATCTACATGTTTCTGACTGTTTTTTTTTAAACTCTTCTATAGTGATCATATTGTATAATTTAGACTTAAGTGATAGTTTGCGACATATTTAATTATCATATGAGTATCGATCTTAAAACAATAAAGCACATATCAAAATTATCAAGAATTTCTGTTGATAAAAAAAAAGCAGAGAAACTGGCAGGAGATTTAAATTCAATTTTTGAATTTATTGAAAAACTTAATGAATTAAAGACAGATAATGTTCAACCTTTAACTTCAGTTGCAGAAACAACATTAAAGTTAAGAGATGATGAGGTAAAAAGTAAAAATTTAAGAGAGCAAATAATTAAAAACTCTCCTCAGGAAAATGAGGATTATTTTGTTGTGCCAAAGGTGATTGAATAATGTCTGATATTACAAAACAATCACTTTCAGAATTAATTAAAAATATTAAAGATAAAAAACTTTCATCTACTGAAGTTACAAAAGCATTTGTAGAAAGGTCTGAAAAATCCAAAGAGTTAAATGCGTATGTAACTGAAGACTTTTCAGCTGCAATTGATAAAGCTAAAAAGTTCGATGAAAACCCCAATCTAGATTTAAAATTACCCGGTATACCAATGGCTGTTAAAGATCTATTTTGTACAAAAAATGTTAAAACTACTGCAGGGAGTAAAATTTTAAATAATTTCACTCCAACTTATGAGTCCACAGTTACTCAAAACATTTGGAATGAGGGAGCTATTCTTCTTGGAAAATTAAATTGTGACGAGTTTGCTATGGGATCTTCTAATGAAACAAGTTTTTTTGGTTGTGTCCAGAACCCAATTGACAAAAATTTAGTTCCTGGTGGATCCTCAGGTGGCTCATCTTCAGCTGTTGCAGCACAATTAACACCAATTACAATAGGAACAGATACTGGTGGTTCAATTAGACAACCTGCATCCTTCACAGGCATCGTTGGTTTAAAACCAACTTATGGGAGTTGTTCAAGATACGGAATTGTAGCATTTGCATCATCTTTAGATCAAGCAGGACCAATGGCTCAAAACGTAAGAGATTGTGCTTTATTACACGAAGTCATTAGTTCTTATGACGAAAAAGATTCTACCTCCATAGATTTTAAGCGAAACAATTACGTTAAGGAATTAACTAATAATATCAAAGGAAAAAAAATAGGAATACCTAAAGAGTATAGAGTTGATGGGATGCCCAAGGAAATAGAAGATCTTTGGATGAAAGGTATTGATTATGTAAAAGATTGTGGAGCAGAAATTATAGATATTTCACTACCTCACACTAATTATGCTTTACCCACTTATTATATTGTAGCTCCCGCAGAAGCTTCATCTAATCTTGCGCGATATGATGGTGTAAAATATGGATTTAGAGCTGATGGAGAAAATTTGATAGATATGTATGAGAAAACTAGATCTGAAGGTTTTGGTGCAGAAGTTCAAAGAAGAATAATGATTGGGACTTATGTTTTATCCTCAGGATATTATGATGCATATTATCTTAAGGCTCAAAAAGTAAGAAAGCTTATTAAAAATGATTTTGACGAAGCTTATAAAAAAGTTGATGCTATATTAACTCCATCAACTCCAAGTTCAGCGTTTAAAATTGGCGAAAAGACAAATGATCCTGTTTCGATGTATTTAAATGATATTTTTACAGTTCCGGTTAATTTAGCAGGTTTGCCTGGAATTTCGATACCCGCTGGTCATGATGCAAAGGGTTATCCTTTAGGACTACAAATAATTGGAAAAGCATTTGATGAACAAAATTTATTAAACATCGCATATGCAATGGAAGAAAAAATTAATTTTAAAAATAAAATTACTGATTGGTGGATAAAATGAGTAAAGATAAATCAGAGTATCTAATCAATAGAAAAGATAATCAATATGAAGTTGTAATAGGCTTAGAGGTTCATGCTCAAGTTACTTCAGAATCAAAGCTATTTTCAACATCATCAACTAAATTTGGTGCAGAACCCAATACTCAGGTAAGTTTAGTAGATGCTGCTTTGCCAGGTATGCTGCCAGTTATAAATGAATTTTGTGTAAAGCAGGCTATAAAAACTGGTATAGGGCTAAAAGCCAAAATAAATAAACGATCTGTTTTTGATAGAAAAAATTATTTTTATGCAGATCTACCTCAAGGATATCAAATATCTCAATTTAAAGATCCAATTGTAGGTGAGGGGAAGGTTATTTTAGATATGCCAGAGGGTCAAAAAGAGGTTGGTA
Source organism: uncultured Pelagibacteraceae bacterium (assembly GCA_902590915.1). Lineage (GTDB taxonomy): Bacteria > Pseudomonadota > Alphaproteobacteria > Pelagibacterales > Pelagibacteraceae > Pelagibacter. The sequence continues at coordinate 20,258 of CACIYQ010000007.1, read as the reverse complement.
TTGAAAGATTACACTTAGAACAAGACGCTGGTAAAAGCATACATGATTTAGACCCAAAAAATACATTTGTTGATCTGAATAGATCAGGTGTTGCCTTAATGGAAATTGTTAGTAAACCAGATTTAAGATCACCAGATGAAGTAAATGCTTATGTAAAAAAATTAAGATCAATAATGAGATACCTTGGAACGTGTGACGGGAATATGCAAGAGGGTTCATTAAGAGCTGATGTGAATGTTTCTGTTAGAAAAAAAGGATCTAAAGAATTTGGAACTAGATGTGAAATTAAAAATGTAAACTCAATAAAATTTATGCAAATGGCTATTGAATACGAAGCTAATAGGCAAGTAGATCTTATTGAAGATGGTCAATCTATTGATCAAGAGACGAGACTATTTGATACCAAAAAAAATGAGACAAGATCAATGCGTTCAAAAGAAGATGCTCACGACTATAGATATTTTCCTGATCCAGATCTTTTGCCTCTAGAAGTTTCAGATGATTTTATAGAAAAATTAAAATTAGAAATTCCAGAGTTACCTGATGAAAAGAAAAAAAGATTTATTGAAAAATTTAAACTATCTCCTTATGAAGCAACCATTTTAGTTTCAGATTATGAAACTTCTAATTATTTTGAAAATGTAATTAAAAAATCAGATGTGAAACTTGCTACTAACTGGATAATTGGTGAGTTGTTTGCTGCTTTAAATCAAAATAATCTAGAAATCACTGAAAGCCCGATAAGTGCAGGTAACTTATCAAAATTAATAAATTTAATTAAAGATGGAACTATTTCTGGGAAAATAGCTAAAATTGTTTTTGAAGACATGATGGAGGGGGATAAAGACCCAAAAAAAATAGTTGAAGAAAAGGGCTTAAAACAAGAAAGTGATCCCAAAGCTCTAGAAGCACTAATTGATAAAGTTATTGATGATAACCGAGAAAAAGCCACTGAATACAAATCAGGTAAAGTAAAATTATTTGGTTTTTTTGTTGGACAAGTAATGAAAGTATCAGCTGGAAAAGCCAACCCTCAATTAGTAAATGAGATTTTAAAGAAGAAACTTTAAAGTTTATGGGTTCAGACCTTAATATTACACAACAGCTGCAAGATTATATTTTAGAACATGGACATAATCTTCACCCAGTCCAAAAAGAAATAATTGAGTATAATACATCACTTGGTGACATAAAAAGAATGCAGATATCAATATCGCAAACTCAGTTACTTCATCTAATTATTAAAGTTTCTAACATAAAAAAAGTATTAGAAATTGGAACATTTACAGGTTTAAGTACTTTATCTATGTCACTAGCATTACCTGATGATGGTAAAATAATTGCATTAGATAAAAATGAGGAAACAAATAAAGTTGCTATTAATTTTTTTAAAAAAGCAAAACAAGATCATAAAATTACAACTTTAATTAAACCAGCTCTAGAGAGTTTAGATGAAATTAAAGAAAAATTTGAACTCATATTCATAGATGCTGATAAAGGAAACTATAAAGAATATTACGAAAGATCATTGAGTTTGATTGAAAGAAGAGGTTTAATTATAATTGATAATGTACTTTGGTATGGAGAAGTGGCAAAGAAAAACGAACATGACAAAATTACTAAGACCATTAAAAACTTTAACGAATTTGTCTCTAAAGATAAAAGAGTAGAGAAAACCATAATTCCTCTAGGGGATGGAATGACTATATGTAGGAAATTGTAATGTACGAAGTATTTGGTTTCTATAGGTTTTTAAATATTCAATATTTAAAAAAAAATAAGAGATTGATAAATGAAGTTTTAATAAAAAATAATATTCGAGGAACAGTAATAATTTCAAAAGAAGGTGTAAATGCTACTATTTCTGGTAAAGGACCAGATATTAAAATTACTATTGATAGGTTAAAAAAAGTTTTAAAATTTAAAGATTTCAATAGTTTTAATAAATCAAAAAGTTTGTTTCAACCGTTTCATAAACCCAAAGTGAAAATTAAGACTGAAGTTGTTCCTATGAACTTAAAACTTAGTCATATGATCAAAAAAAAAGACAGTCATGTCGAACCAAATAAATGGAATAAATTAATAAGGGATAAAGAAACACTTGTTATTGATGCTAGAAAACCATTTGAATATGATGTTGGTACTTTTAAAGGTTCTACGAATCCAAATATTAATAATTTTAGGGATTTTCCAAAATATTTAAAAAATCTAAAAAAAAATCAACCTATAGCAATGTTTTGTACTGGTGGAATTCGTTGTGAAAAAGCTTCGGTTTATTTAGAAAAAAAAGGTTTTAGTAATGTGTATCAGTTAAAAGGTGGTATTTTAAATTATTTAAAAAAGACAAATCAAAAAAGAAGTTTATGGAAAGGTGAATGTTTTGTTTTTGATAACAGGGTTAGTTTAAAACATGGTCTAAAATCTGGCTCTTATTCTATTTGTAGTGGTTGCAGAAAACCAATTTCTCCACAGACTAAAAATTCAAAAAAATATGAAGAAGGCGTTTCATGTCCAAATTGTCACGATAAGTTAACAGATCAACAGAAAACAAGATTCAGAATGAGACAAAAGCAAATTAACCTTGCTAAAAAAGTTGGAAAAAGACATATCTTCCAAAAAGAATATTAATAAAGCCTTTATTAAATAGATGAATTTATTAAAAGACGAAGTTTCAGTTTTAGTAAGAAAGCTTGCTATACCAGCTAGTATAGGAACACTTTTTCAAACTTTATACACAATAGTTGATACATTTTATGCTGGTAAAATATCTCCAGAAGCACTGTCAGCTTTAAGTAAATCTTTTCCAATTTATTTTATTATAATTGCCACTTCAATAGGTGTAACTGTGGCTGGCACATCTTTAATAGGAAGCAGTATTGGAGAAAAAAATGAAAAAAATGTTTTAAGTTATTTTGCAAACGTAATTGTTTATGCTGTTGTAATTTCGTTTATTGTCTCATTGCTTGGTTTTACTTTTGGAGAAAAAGTATTTTTATTAATGAATTCTTCAGATGAAGTCACAAGTCTTGGTCTTAAATATATTAATGTAATTTTTTTAGGTACAATTTTATTTATATTAGTTGTAGCATTAAATTCATTTTTACACGCAGAAGGTGATACTATTACTTATCGAAATGCACTTATTTTTTCTTTTTTTCTAAATATTATTTTAAATCCTGTATTTATATTTGGATTTTTATTTATTCCAGCATTAGGAATTATAGGAATTGGAGTAGCAACTCTAATTGCTCAATTTGTTTCTTTTCTGATTGTACTTAGAAAAATATTAATTAATGAAAGAATAAAGAAAATAACTTTTGACTATTTTAAAGTAAAATATTTTTTCTTGAAAAATATTTTTTTTCAATCTATGCCAATAACAGTTGCTATTTTAGGATACTCCATTGCAGCAGCTATTATTTTTACTTATGTTGGTTTTTCGAGTGAATATGCAGTAGCAGGTTATGGATCAGCTACAAGAATTGAACAAGTTGTACTACTTCCCATTCTAGGAATAAATACAGCAATTATTTCTATAATTGCTCAAAATATTGGCGCAAAACAATATAAACGTGTTGAACAATCTTATTTTACATCTGTAAGGTATGGTTTGTACTTAATGTTATTTTCAGGAGCGATTGTATATTTAACTGCTGATATTATACCTAAATTCTTTTCATCTAATTCTGACGTGATTGCATATGGCTCGATGTATTTAAAAATATCTGCTTTTATTTTACCAGCTTATCCAATTTTCTTTTTGTCAAATGGTTTATTTATGGCTTTAAAAAAATCTGAAAAAGCAATGTTAAACAACATTATAAGAAACGTAATAGTGCCTATTTTATCATTTTATATTGCTAAATATATTAATGCAGATTTTAAAACTTTTTTTTATATCTGGGCTATTTTTCAATGGTCTATATCAATTATTTTATTTTTTTATGTTAAATATTATATAAAAAATAAACTTGCGAGCACATAGTTTATTTTAATTTTAAGATGTTTTTTACTAAAAAAAAAGTTTTTATAATGATTATAATTTGTTTTATTATTTTTATATTTACATACGAAGACGTAAAATCAGAAGAAATAAAAGAGATCAGTGGATTTGCAAAAATTATTGATGGAGATACAATTAAAATAAACTCTAAAAAAATAAGGTTATATGGGATAGATGCTCCAGAAAAAAAACAAACATGTAAGAAGCCCTACTTAACAATTGGTATTTTTTCTTTCACCAAGAACTACTTATGTGGACAAGTTTCTACTAATAAACTTACTAAAAAAATAAATAATCATATTATAAAATGTAAGATAAAGGATGTTGATAGATATAGTAGGCTTATTGGAGAATGTTATAAAAGAAATCAAAATCTAAACTCTTGGCTGGTTGCCAATGGTCATGCAGTTGCTTATAGAAAATATTCTAAAAAATATGTTTCTGATGAAATCAGTGCAAAGAATGAAAAATTGGGAATCTGGCAGGGTAAATTTGAAATGCCTTGGAATTTTAGAAAAAAAAATTAAATTTATAATCTTAAGGCACAGTCTTTAATCCAGGACCAAAGGTGTTTAGCAAAAGATCTTCTTACAAATAAATTTACAATTTCATCTCCCTTATTGAGAACTATAACATCTATGTGGTTCAAAATGGTTTGTCCTGATGATCCTTTTTTATCTTTAAATTCATTAAAATTAAATGGACTTCCAGCTGAAAATATTTCGTAAATATTTTTTCCTTTAATTTCTAATTGAACAAATTGATCAGTAACATCAATTACGGCTCCTAAGTTTTTTTTTGAAATATCATTAAAAAGCAAATCATTTAACTGATATTCGTTTGTGTCTTTTTTTACTAAATCGTTAGTTATTATCATCCATTCATCGGGGCCAAGCCAAATTGCTGTTAATTTATCACTTATTGTTGAGGTATTAGCTTCTGTTGGAAGAAGTAGATTTAGATTTTTTCCTATATTTGTTAAAAATTCTCTTTTTTTACCTCTTAAATTCAATTTCATTATAGGTGAAATTTCTTTTACAACTACACCGTTGTAATTAATTTCTCCATTTGTAGCTGTTTTATAATTAAGCATTTATCCTCTTATTTTCTTCATCAAAAAAAATTGTACTCGAAACTGTGACACTAATATTTTTATTTTCCATTGGAATAAAAAGTTTTTTACCTCTCATATTTTTTCCATCTCTAACAACTGCTAGTGCAATTGATTTATTAAGATTTGGACTGAAATAACTTGATGTTACATGGCCAAGCATTTCAACTGGTTTTTGATTTAGTTCAGAAACTATTTGCGCACCCTCCTCTAAAACAATATTTGGATCCTCAGTCAACAAACCTACTAATTGTTTTCTATTTTCTTTCATTGTATCTGATCTATAAAGTGATCTTTTTCCTATGAAGTCGTATTTTTTCTTGCTTACAATCCAATCCATTTGAAGATCAATAGGGGTCATGGTTCCATCAGTATCTTGACCCACAATGATAAAACCTTTTTCCGCTCTTAATAAATGCATTGTTTCTGTTCCATAGGGAGTGATATCAAATTCTTTTCCAGCCTCTATACATTTTTCCCATATAGCTTCACCAAAACTTGCTGGAGCATTAATTTCGTAGCTTTGTTCACCTGTAAAACTTATTCTCATTATTCTACATTTAATTTTATCTATAGTAACTTCTTTAAACGACATGTGCGGAAAATTTTCATCTGATAAATCTAACTCAGGAATAATTTTATTTAATATTTTTTTACTATTTGGTCCACATAAACTAGCTGTTGCAAAATGATCTGTAACAGATGTTAAATATAAATCTAACTCTGGCCATTCGGTTTGAAGATAATCTTCAAGTTTACTCAAAACATTTGCAGCCCCACCTGTTGTAGTTGTCATAATATAATGATTTTCACCTAATCTTGTGGTAACACCATCATCGAAAACCATACCATCCTCATTAAGCATCAATCCATATCTACATTTACCAATAGCAAGTTTTGACCATGCGTTTGTATAAACTCTATTTAAGAATTCAGATGCATCACTTCCTTGGATATCAATTTTACCTAAGGTAGAGGCATCTAATATTCCAGCACTTTTCCTTGCAGCTTTACTCTCTCTTTGCACAGCCTGATGCATAGTTTCATCATTGATTGGGTAATACCAAGCCCTTTTCCATTGACCTACATTTTCAAATTCTGCTTTATTTTTTATATGCCAATCATTCATAGGGGTTCTTCTAAATGTATCAAAAAATTCTCCTACATTTCTTCCCACAATAGTTCCGAATGTCAAAGGAGTGTAGGGGGGTCTAAAAGTTGTTGTACCTAGTTCACCCATTTTTACACCAGCTGTATCGGCAATTATTCCTAAAGCATGCATGTTGCCAAGTTTACCTTGGTCAGTACCCATTCCAGTTGTTGTATATCTTTTAACGTGCTCGATTGATCTAAAACCCTCTCTTAATGCTAATTTTATGTCTTTTGCCGTTGCATCGTTTTGATAATCAACAAACGGTTTAGTTTTTCCAGTAGGCTTATCAGACGGTAAAAGCCATATATTTCGTTTTGAAGTCTCTTTATCATTTTCTAAACTAATATCTTCAAAATCAGTTTGACTTATATTTAGAAAATTTTTTAATTTATTACTTAAATTTTTAATTATTTCATCTAGCTCAAAATCACCACCGCAAGATCCAACACATATTTGTGCTGAGTTATCAGCCTTAGGGACAAAAACATTTCGATCTTCATCAAAAGTTAGTTTGTTACCAGATTGTGTGTATAGATGCACTGCAGGCGTCCAACCACCCGCAATACCTAAGCAATCACAGGAAATAGAAGTTTTACTACCAGTAACTGACATACCATCATTTGAAAGTTTCATTATTGATACATCACTCAATCTTTTGTACCCACTAGTATCAACTATTGTATGGGACCAGTATATTTTTATACCTGCATCATTAGTTTTTTTAATTATTTTTGCATCAGAATTTTCCCTGATATCAATAATAGCAGCAACTTTAATTCCTTTGTTGTGCAAAGATAGAGCACTTTCATAAGCGGTATCATTGTTTGTGAAAAAAATATTTTTTACTCCACAAGCAACACCATAAAAATCACTATATTTCTTCACAGCTGAGGAAAGCATAATTCCAGGTCTATCATTATTGTTAAATACCAATGGTCTTTCTAGTGCACCAGTTGCTAAGATAACTTTTTTAGCTCTAATTTTAAGAAGTCTTTGTCTAATTTTATTTTTTTTATCTTTTTTTTCTAAATGATCAGTTAAATTTTCTCTTGCAAGAAGATAATTATATTGGTGATATGCAGCAACACTAGTTCTAGTTTTAATTTCAAGATTTTTAATATTTTTTAGTTCACTAATTTCTTTCTTCAGCCACTCAGATGAAAATGTATTGTTAATTTTTTTATTTTCATTTGTTTCAAAAATTGTTGATCCACCAAGTTCATTTTTTTCATCTAAAAGTAACGTTTTATAATTATTTTTAGCTGCATTCTTTGCTGCTAATATTCCAGATATGCCAGCTCCTACTACCAATACATCACAATGAATATTTCTATGGTCATATATATCGGGATCTTTTGTAGTTGGCGATTTACCTAATCCAGCAGAATGTCTAATGAAGAATTCATATTTCTCCCAAAAACTTTTAGGCCACATAAATGTTTTATAATAAAAGCCAGCAGGCAAGAAGGGAGATAGAAAGTTATTTATTCCACCAATATCAAAATTAACACTTGGCCAACAATTTTGGCTAGATGCTTCCAAACCCTCGTAAATTTCTATTTCTGTTGCTCTTGCGTTTGGTTCAGTAATATTTGAATTAGGATTTATTTGAACAATTGCATTCGGTTCCTCTGAACCTGATGTCATAATTCCTCGTGGTCGATGATATTTAAAACTTCTACCAATTAAATGAACATTATTTGCAAGTAAAGCAGAGGCTAAGGTATCACCTTTAAAACCATAGTATGTTTTTCCATCAAACTTAAATGAAATTCTACTAGTCTCATCTATAAACTCACTTGATTTTACCCGTAGATTTTTGGTCATATTATTATTGTGGAGGTGGTTTTTCACCCATTTTATAAATTGCTTTTATTTCATCATTAGATGTATCTCTTGCCATATTAAACCATTTTCGACAACCATGGGCATGGTTCCACCTTTCAAACTGTACACCTTTAATATTTTTTCTCATAAATAAGTATTCTGCCCATTGATCATCACTTAGTTCTGTTGGTTGTTTTGGTCTTTCGATGTGTGCTTCTCCACCAGCTTTAAATTCTTGCTGATCTCTTTCTCCACAGTATGGACAATTAATTAAAAACATTAATGAGCAACTGCAGCAGCACCATGTTCATCTACAAGGTCACCACTTACAAATCTATTTAAATTAAATGCAGCATTTAGTTTATGAGGTTCGTCGTTAGCAATAGTATGAGCAAATAAATCTCCAGAACCAGGTGTTGCTTTAAATCCCCCTGTGCCCCAACCACAATTAAAGTATAATCCTTTAATTGACGTTTTGCTAAGAATAGGACTTGCATCTGGACATATATCAACGATACCACCCCATTGTCTAAGCATTCTCATACGACTAAAAATTGGATATAATTCTAAAATTGCATTTAACGTTCCTTCTACAATTTGATGGCTACCTTTTTGAGAATAAGAGATATAATCATCTGTTCCAGCACCAATAACAAGCTCTCCTTTATCTGATTGACTAACATAAGCATGAACAGCATTTGACATAACAACAGTATCGATAATTGGCTTTACAGGTTCAGAAACTAGCGCTTGTAATGGCTTGCTCTCAAGAGGTAATCTTACTCCTGCCATATTAGCAATTACACTTGAGTGTCCTGCTGCTACTACACCAATTTTTTTTGTTTTAATAAATCCTTTTGTTGTCTCTATACCTTCAACTACATCACCATTTCTTTTAATTCCTTTAACTTCACAATTTTGAATTATATCTACTCCCATTTCGTCCGCACATCTTGCATAACCCCATGCAACAGCATCATGTCTTGCTGTACCTGCTCTTTTTTGTAAGGTACCCCCTAAAACTGGATATCTTATGTCTCGCGAGGTATTGATAATTGGACAAAACTTCTTTACCTCTTCAGTATTTAAATAAACTGAATCTATACCATTTAATCTATTAGCGTGAGTTCTTCTTTTTAAATCTCTCACATCTTGTAAATTATGAGCAAGATTCATTACACCTCTTTGACTAAACATAACATTGTAGTTTAGTTCTTGAGATAAACCTTCCCAGATTTTTAGTGCATGATCATATAATCCAGCGCTAGCATCCCATAAATAATTTGATCTAATAATTGTTGTATTACGACCAGTGTTTCCCCCACCAATCCAACCTTTTTCTACTACAGCAATATTTTGCATATTATGTTTTTTTGCTAAATAGTACGCAGTCGCTAAACCGTGACCACCACCACCGATGATTACAGCATCATATTCTTTTTTGGGTGTTGGATCTTTCCAAGCTCGCTGCCAATTTTCATGATATGATAAAGCATTTTTGAACAAAGAAAATATAGAGTACTTATTTCTCATAATATTGAATAATTACTTTATAAACATTGAATTTTCAATACAATCGCTTATTACACAATGTCATACGGAAGAGTGGGTGAGAGGCTGAAACCAGTCGTTTGCTAAATGACCGTGCGAGGAAACTTGTACCGAGGGTTCGAATCCCTCCTCTTCCGCCATTAAAAAAGGGGACGGTCTTTAAAGAAATCTCTCATTGGAATTGGTCTTTGTTCTAATATGTACCTGTAGACATTATAATTTTCCATGACACGCTGAACATAGTTACGCGTTTCCCTAAATTTTATTAACTCAACCCAATCAACATAATTAATTTGTTTCTTTTGTGGATTTTTATTAATTTTTTTCCAATACTTAACTCGGTTTGGTCCTGCATTGTAAGCAGCAACAGCAAAAGGGTATGCACCATCATACTGCAAAATAAGTCCTGCAATATAATGAGAACCTAAATTAATGTTGTATTCAGGATCTTCAGTTAATCTTGATTTTGAATAAGGAAGTTTGGCTTGTTTGGAAACCAATTTGGCGGTGTAGGGCATTAGTTGCATTAAACCTTTTGCACCAGCATGACTGTTAGCTTCTAAATCAAACTCACTTTCTTGTCTAATAATAGATAAAATTAAAGCACTATCTGGGATTTTTCTACCGTTAATATTTTTTGGTGTACTTATAATTGGGTAGTTAAATTTATTATGAAATCTTTTTTGATATGATGCAATTTTAGAAACTTGTATAGCAAAGTCATATCTATTTATATTTGTTGCAAGTTCGGCTGCCAATACCTCGCTCCCTTTAGAAACATTGTCATTCGCCAGGTGCCTTAGAATAAATTTAGTATATTTATCTTTTTTCAGCTCATCTAAAAGATAAGTAATTTTAACCAGTTCTTTATTGAAAAAAATAAGTCTATATTTTTTATCAACTTCCATATCTTTATTAAGCTCAAATTTTCCATTTGGATTGATCTTTAAAAATGCTAATTGACCATAATAAGTAGTTAAATATTTTGATGCTTCTAAATACCATTTATTGGATTGTTCTTTGTCTCCAAGTTTTTCATAAGCGCTAGCAAGCCAATAAGCTCCTCTGGAAGTACTAATTGGATAGTTCACGTTATCATAAAAATTCTTAAAATGATTTTTAGCGGTTAAAGGATCATTTAAAAAACTCAAAGCTATCCAGCCACTCATCCATTCTGCAGCTGCAAAATCTGGCCCTTCACTCATACCGTGATTACTTGATATTTTATAGGCAATTTCATATTTTTTTTTATAAATTAAAGCGCGTGATATTATTTCTCTCTCTTTCCACCATTTCTCTGGCATTACTAAATAATCTTTATCATTTCTAATCTTAAGTAAAATTTCTGTTGAAGAGTCTACTCGACCTTTTTTTCTTCGCCATTTTAAACGGTCATAATTAAGACCCGCATCATTTTTTAATTTTTGAGGAACATTTTTGATTGCTTGATCAACCCCATATCCTTTACTTATTAATATTTGTCTCGCGGTATATAAAAGCTCATAATCTTTTGGCAAATATCTTGTTAGTCTTTTAAGATCCCAATGTTTTCCATTCCATGCAAGGTAATCTGCTCTTTTAATATAATCATTGGCATTTAGATTTTTTTTAAATTTTTTTCTAAAAAACTTTAAATCATTTTTAGATAATTTAGCAGTAATCCATCCTTCTTTTATTAACTTTGTACCCTTAGATTTGTCACCGATTAGTAAGAAACTTTCACCTAATATCATTTTACCAAATCCACTAAGTGGTTCCTTTGTCCCAAACCAATTTATGATTTTCTTAGGTGAAACATTAGCTGTAGATAATTTATGTTCAGCTAAATATCTCAATCTATCTATTCTTGGATATTCAGGGTTACTATCTATAAAAACCTTGTAATCATAAAAAGAGGCTTGATTCCCTTTTGTTAATAGATGTCTCCATTGAATAAAATTATAAATAGATTTATCTTTAGCTTTTTTGGAAACACTTAGAGCTGAATTCCATTTACTTTTTTGCATTTCAGATATCGCCTTTTTTGCTAAACCAAAATCCTTTTTGCTATAATATTTTGATATTTTAAAGTCTTTACGGGTCGTTACTCCTGCTACAATTGGTTTTTTTTTAGGGACTTTAAAACTTAATTTTTTCTCTTTGATTTCCTTTACAACAATTTTTTTTTCAACTTTTTTTAATTTTGAAGGTTTTTTAAGAGGTATAATAATATTTTTTGATATTTTTTTAATTATCTCTTCTGATGATAAAGTCGGTTTTTGAGGAGGAATAATTTGTAGGATCTCTGCATGTACTTTATTTATTTTAAGAGAAACAAATAAAACTATTCCAATAATAATTAATATTTTTTTGCGCATAATCTTTTAGTATATGAATCTGTAAAGTATGTTATAAGTATTTATGTTTAAAGGATCAAATGTTGCCTTAATCACTCCTTTTAAAAATAATGTTTTAGATGAAGCTGCATATATAAAGCTAATCCATTTTCACATTGATAATGGCACATCAGGGCTAGTTCCAGCAGGCACTACTGGAGAGTCTCCAACTCTTAGTCATGCTGAACATGAGCGTGTAATTGATTTATGTATTAAAGAGAGTAATGGAAAAATACCGGTTATCGCTGGAACAGGATCTAATTCTACAGAGGAGGCAATATCATTAACCTCTCATGCAGAAAAGGCGGGAGCAAATGGTGCCTTAGTTGTAACTCCATATTATAACAAGCCTACACAAGAGGGGCTATACCAACACTACAAAGCAATTAATGATAAATGTGGGATCCCTATTATAATTTATAATATTCCAGGCAGATCAGTTATTGATATGTCGGTTGATACTATGGCAAGATTATATGAATTAAAAAATATTGTTGGTGTAAAAGATGCTACCGGTGATTTAAACAGAGTCAATCAACAATTAAATAAAATGGGTAAAGACTTTATACAATTAACTGGAAATGATGACAATGCATTTGAATTTAATAAAAGAGGAGGAGTAGGCACAATAAGTGTGACTGCAAATATCGCACCGAAACTTTGTTCAGAATTCCAAAAAAATTCAATATCCAAAAACGAAGAAGATCTCAAGAAAGCAAAAGAGTTAGATAATATTTTACAACCAGTTCACACTGCAATGTTTGTAGAAAGTAATCCTAGTCCAGTTAAATATGCAGCTAAAATAATGAATTTGTGTGATGATGAGGTGAGATTACCATTAGTTAAAGTTACAGAAAATACTAAAATAATTGTAAAAAAAGCTATAGAGACTGCAAAACTTATTTAATGAACAAAAAAACCAATCCTGGTTTAAAGATCATTTGTTTAAATAGAAAAGCAAGTTTTAATTATTTTTTTGAAGATCTTTTGGAGGCGGGAATAGTTTTAAAAGGTTCAGAGATAAAATCTATTAGAGATGGTAAAGTTAATATAGCTGATGCATATGCTGTTGAAAAAAAAGGTGAAATAGTTCTTATTAATTCACATATTTCTCCATATAAACAAGCAAGCTATTCAAATCATAATCCAACAGATGAAAGAAAACTTCTATTGAACAAAAGAGAAATTAATAAACTTATTGGAAAAATTCAAAGAGACGGCTTTACTATTGTACCTACAAAAATATATTTTAAAAAAGGTAAAGCTAAAATTGAACTAGCAGTTGCTAAAGGTAAAAAACAATATGATAAAAGAGCTACAAAAAAAAATAGAGATTGGAACCGTGAAAAATCAAGATACATCAGAAAATCTAGCTAAAATAGTATATTTAGGTATAGGGTCAAACCTTGGTATCAGAAAAGAGAATATTGAAAAAGCTAAATTTAATTTAAATAAAAATAATATAAAATTTATTTCAGTTTCAAAATACTATGAAACTTTATCTTGGCCCAACTCAAAATATCCAAAATATTTAAATATAATATTGAAGACGTTGTGTGATCATGATCCTCTTAGATTACTTGAAATATGTAAAGATATTGAGATTAAATTAGGTAGAAAAAAAACAAAAAAAAATACTCCAAGAACATGCGATATTGATATTATTGATTATGATGGAATGAAAATAAATTTCAAAAACAAGCTTAATTTACCCCATAAAAGAATGCATAAAAGAAATTTTGTTTTAATCCCATTGTTCGAGGTTGAAAAAAAATGGGAACATCCATCAAAAAAATTAGATATTAGGACCTTAATTTCGTTACTTCCTTTGGACGATATTACATCTATTAAACAATTTTAATTTAATGATATAATGCATCATGCTGAATTCTAACGAACTGATAAATAAAGTTAAAGTGTATAACAAATTTCTTAATCATGAGAGATTAGACAAAGCATATAACTTTGCAGTTAAGGCACATAAAAATCAAAAAAGAGCATCTGGAGATCCTTATTCTGTGCATCCAATTGAAGTTGCTAATATTTTAACTGAATTAAAATTAGACAGTGCCACAATTACCACTGGATTACTTCATGACACAATAGAAGACACTTATGCTACATATGAGACAATCAAAAATGAATTTGGGCCAGAAGTTGCAGATCTTGTAGATGGAGTTACAAAAATTTCTGTTTTTGAAAACACAGCAACTTTCAACTCAAAAGCTGAAAATTTTAGAAAATTAATTTTAGCTACCTCAAAAGATATTAGAGTTTTGCTAGTTAAAATTGCAGATCGGTTGCATAATATGAGGACAATCAAAGCAATAAATAAAGAGAACAAAAGAAAAAGAATTGCTCAAGAAACAATGGAAATTTATGCTCCTTTAGCAGATAGAATGGGAATGCACAGAATTCGGGATGAGCTTGAAGATTTGTCTTTTGAAATTTTAAATAATGATGCGAGAAAATTAATTAAAAAAAGATTAGATGAGATTAAATTAGACAAGAAAAATTTATTCGAAGAACTTTCTTTTGAATTAAGTTCTATTTTAAATGAAAATCATTTAAGTGCTGAAATTTTTGGTAGAGAAAAAACACCTTTTTCAATATGGAGAAAAGTTCAAAAAAAAAGAGTTTCATTAGAACAGGTAACTGACATTATTGGATTTAGGGTAATTTTAAATAATATTGACGAATGTTATAAAACATTAGGAATTTTCCATAAAAAATGGAATTGCATACCTGGAAAATTTAAAGACTACATATCATCTCCAAAAATCAATGGATATGAGTCTATACATACTTCAGTAATTGGCTCAAATAAGAAGCCTATTGAAATACAAATAAGAACAAAAGAAATGCACGAATTTGCTGAAAGGGGTATAGCATCACATTGGAAATATAAATCTTCAGAAAAATTTAATTCATTGAGCTGGAAAGAATATGATTGGTTAAAAGATCTAGTCGAAATAATTGAAAAAAATGAAAATCCAGAACACTCTTATGAGTACACAAAGCTTCAGATGTTTCAGGAAAATGTTTTTTGTTTTACTCCTAAAGGTTCAGTGATTAAATTACCTAAAGAAGCGACCGCAATAGATTTCGCTTACGCTGTTCACACTAAAATTGGCAACTCTGCAACGGGATGTGAAATAAATGGAAACAAAAGTGAATTACAGACAATTCTTCGTAATGGAGACCGTGTAAATATTATTACTTCCAAAAATAGTTCTCCATCACTTCACTGGATTCCAACTACAAAAACAGGAAAAGCTAGAGCAGCCATAAGACGTTATTGGCATGATAAAGGTGAGCAAAAAGAGGAGAAAGTTAAAAAATATAATACAACATTATGGATTTCATTACCTGATAAACCAGGACAACTTGGAGACATCAGTTCACTTATTGGTAGTCACAAATTAAACATCTCTAATTTAGAGATGGTAGGTAAAAATCCAAAGTATATTAATTTTAAATTTAAACTAATCATAAGAAACCTTAAAAATTTCACAAATTTTATTGCAGTGCTAAAGCAAAAAGGTATAAAATTTAAGATAATCAGACACGAAGAAAAAAGAAATGCTTTCACACAAAAAATCCTTAGATATTTTAAAAAAAACTAATGCTTTATTGGAAGGGCATTTCATTTTATCATCTGGCTTACATTCATCAAAATATATACAATGTGCAAAACTTTTAAGTTTTCCAAATTTAGCAGAAGAAATTTGTAAATCTTTAGCAAACCAAATCAAAAAAAAATATAAAAAAATTGATTTAATTCTTGCTCCTGCAATGGGTGGAATAATTATTGGTTACGAAATAGGCAGACTACTTAAAAAAGAAACAATTTTTTGTGAGAGAGTTAAAGGAAAATTTACACTCAGAAGAGGTTTTAACATTAATAAAGGTGCTAGAGTTTTAATTATCGAAGATGTTATTACTACAGGAAAATCAAGTTTAGAATGCGCTAAACTAATAAAGAAAGCGAATGCTAAGTTATTAGGTTTTGCATCTATCATAGATAGATCATCAAAAAAATCTTTAAAAATAAAAACCAAAATTGTCTCTCATTTAAAAATAGATGTACCTGTATATAGCCAAAAAAAATTACCTGTAACACTTAAATCTGAACCAATTACAACACCAGGAAGTAGATTTATTAAGTGAAAAGATTAGGTATAAATATTGATCACGTTGCTACATTAAGAAACGCAAGAGGTGAAAAACATCCAGATCCAATTAGTGCTGCATTATACGTAGTTAAGTGTGGCGCAGACTCTGTAACCATACATCTAAGAGAAGACAGAAGACACATTAATGACAAAGATGCAAAAAGAATATGTAATTTGAAAAATGTTTTAGTTAATCTCGAGGTTTCAATGAATGAAAGTATTATATCTAATGCTCTAAGAATTAGACCAAATTATATCTGTATAGTACCGGAAAATAGAAAAGAAATTACAACTGAGGGAGGTTTAAATTTAATAAAAAATTTTAAAAAATTAAAAAAAATAATTTTTAAATTCAAAAAAGCTAAAATAAGAACAAGTCTATTTATCAATCCCTCTTTAAACGATATTAAACTTTCTAGATCACTTGGTGTAGATTGTGTGGAAATCCATACAGGAAAATTATCAAATAATGTTAAATTAAAACAAAGGCATAGCAAAGAACTTCAAAGAATTAAAAATAGTTCTAAGCTTGCAAATTCACTGGGTATAGAGGTTCATGCTGGGCACGGTTTGGATTACAAAACCACTAAAATACTATCAAAAATAAAAGAAATTCATGAATATAATATCGGTCATTTCATTATAGGAGAGTCTGTATTTTATGGTTTATCTAAAGTAATTAAAAATTTTAAAAGACTATTGAAATAAGATGAAAATTCTTGGAATTGGGGTCGACATCATTGATAATAAAAGAATCAAAAAGTCTATTAAGAACAACAAATTTAAGAGTCGTATTTATAGTAGCAAAGAACTTAAATTATCTGAAAAAACCAAAAACAAAGTTGCTTTCTTTTCGAAAAGATTTGCAGCAAAAGAAGCTTTTTCTAAAGCTTTAGGAACTGGTTTTTCAGGAAATTTGAATTTTAAAGATATTGAAATTGTAAATGATAAAAAAGGTAAACCCAAATATGTTAAAAGTAAAAAAATTATAAAAATGATTAAAAAAAAACATAAAATTAATAAATTTAATTCTTTTCTATCAATTTCCGATGAAAAAGATTATTCAACCGCTTTTGCTATTATTCAATCAAAATGAAGTTAGATAAAAATTTTTTTTCTGAAAATATTAAAACATTATTTTATGCTTTAGTTATTGCGGTAATAATCAGATCACTTTTAATACAGCCATTTTATATTCCTTCTTCATCAATGGAACCTACCTTGTTAGTAGGTGATAGACTGTTTGTTACAAAATATTCATATGGTTATAGCAAGCACTCATTTCCTTTTAGTCCACCAATCCTTAACAAAAGAATTATGTTTAAAAATCCTGAAAGAGGAGATGTTGTTGTTTTCAAAACTCCCGCTGACAACAGGACTGATTATATAAAAAGGCTTATTGGTTTACCTGGTGATAAAATTCAATTTATCGAATCTAATTTATATTTAAATAATAGTGAAATTTTAAAGTCAAAAATTCCAAATAAAAGCAGTATTTATTGTGGTAATAAAGTTATTGATGTTTTTAAATTTGAGGAAAAATTACCAAATGGAAAAAAATTTCATACCGTTTACTTAAAAGGTTATACTTCTCAAAATTCAGATATATTTACTGTTCCTGATGATCATTATTTTTTTTTAGGCGATAACAGAGATTGCTCTAAAGATAGTAGATTTTTAACAAGTGTTGGTTATGTTCATAAAGACAATCTAGTTGGTAAAGCACAATTTATTTTTTTTTCATCCGATAGTAATGTTGGAAGTCTTTTTGAATTCTGGAAATGGCACGAATCTATAAGATTTAAAAGAACATTTGATAAAATTAGCTAATGAAAATTAATTATCAAAGTTTAGAAAAAAAATTGAATATCAAATTTAAAAATAAAAATCTTCTTATTCAATCATTAACTCACAAAAGTTTTAATCCTATGGAAAATAATGAAAAAAATGAGTTTCTGGGAGACAGAGTCCTCGGATTAATTATCGCACAAAAATTATTAAAAATATATCCTAAAGAAAAAGAGGGTATACTTGACAAAAAATTTGCTTCTTTAGTAAATAAAAAGACATGTTTAGAAGTTGCAAAAAGAATTGAATTAGAAAAATATATAAAAACCTTCAATCCTAAAAATAAAATTATCAAAATTGAGGATAAAATAATTTCTGATAGCTGTGAGGCACTTTTGGGTGCAATTTATTTAGACAAAGGTTTAAATGTAGTTGAGAAAATTATTTTAAAATTATGGGAAGATCATATAGATAAGAGCGTTGTTACTCAAATCGACGCAAAAACAAAACTTCAAGAACTAGCTTTAAAAAAATATAAATTATTACCAACTTATAAGGTGATATCGAATACAGGTCCACGTCATAAACCTATTTTCAAAGTTGGAGTTAAGCTTCCAAATACGAAATTTTTTACATCATCAGGTAAATCAAAAAAAGATGCGGAGCAAAATGCTGCTATCGAATGTCTAAAAAATATAAGTTAAAGGAAATATGAATTGGATCGATCAAGGTTTTTTAGTTAGCAAAAACAGGTATAATGAAAACTCTATAATTGCAGAATTATATACTTTGGATAGTGGTAAAGTTTCAGGCATTATATTTGGAGGAACATCAAAAAAAATTAAAAATTATCTTCAATTAGGTAACAAACTCCATGTTAATTATAACTCAAAAAATGATAATAGGATTGGTTATTTTAAAATTGAAATCTTGAATGCCTACAGTCCATTGTATTTTGATCATAAGCAAAAGCTTTCTTGTATTACTTCAGCAATGAACCTAATAAAAATATTAACAGTCGAAGCACAGACAAATAAAAAAGTTTACTCTCTTATCGAAAACCTTTTTAATTTACTAAATGACCAAAACTGGCTCAAAAAATACATTTTCTGGGAATTAGAGTTACTAAAATTATTAGGTTACGATCTTGAGCTAGAAAATTTGGTAGAAAAAAATTTAGAGGATAACAAAACTGTTTATTTTGCTACTTCTTATACTGAAAAAAAATATGTACCTAACTTTCTTATAGAGAAAGATTTGGAGGTAACAGATATTAATATCCTATTAAGTGGATTGAAATTGGTTGGAGATTATTTGGATAAAACAATCTTAAAACCAAATAATTTAAATTATCCTAATAGTAGAATAATTTTTTTAAATACTTTGAAATAATTATTTTAAAATTTTATCTATTCTATCAGCATAATACGAAACAATAGCATTTGCCCCTGCACGTTTAAAAGAAACTAAACTTTCATAAACTGCATTTTTTTGTATCAGTTTTTTTCTAATAGCAGTTTCCAAAAGACTATATTCACCTGAAACTTGGTATGCTAAAACTGGAATTCTAAACTTTTCTTTTATTGATTTAATTATATCTAAGTAAGGCATTCCAGGTTTAACCATAACCATATCTGCACCTTCCTTTATATCCAAAGCAACTTCCCGCATAGACTCGTCACTATTTCTAAAATCCATTTGATAAGTTTTTTTATCATCTTTAAGTGAGCTTTTAGAACCAACTGCATCTCTAAAGGGTCCGTAAAAACTCGAGGCATACTTTGCAGCATAGGATAAAATTTGTGTATTTTTAAAATTAGAATTATCAAGTGCTTTTCTTATTTTTCCTATTCTTCCATCCATCATGTCTGACGGTGCAAGAACATCACATCCCATTTCAGCTTGTAATAGAGATTGATCTATTAACACTTCAATCGTTTCATCATTAATTATTTGGTTAGACTTTATCAATCCATCATGACCATGTGAGGTATAAGGGTCAAGCGCAACATCACACATAATTCCAATTTGATTTTTATATCTTTTTTTAATTTCAAGTATGGCTTTGCAAACTAAATTATTTTCATTTAATGCCTCAGAGCCCAAATCATTTTTTAATGCTGTTTTTGTTTTAGGAAATAAAGCAACCATTGGAATATCTTTTTTAATTGCTTTATCTACTATTTGAGAAATTCTATTTATTGAGTATCGAAAAACACCTGGCATTGCAGATATTGATTCTTTTTTATTTGATCCATCTATTAAAAAAATTGGT
>CACIYQ010000006.1 GCA_902590915.1 uncultured Pelagibacteraceae bacterium | reverse complement strand
ACACAGATGGTCTAGCTGCAGTTATGGGTCATGAAATTGCTCATGCAGTTGCAAAACATTCAATCGAAAGAGCTAGTAGAGGAACATTGTTAAATGTAGGAACACGATTAATTGATATTGCTTCTGGTGGTGTGCTTTCAGATATTAACAGAACAACAGGGATGAACACTGTTGGTTTATTGGCTCAATTAGGAATTCTAAATCCTTTTAATAGAAAACAGGAAAGTGAAGCAGACTATTTAGGTATGATATTTTCATCTCTCTCTGGATACGACATAAGAGAAACAGTAAAAATTTGGGAAAGAATGAAAAAACTTAATAAAGGTAAAGAACCACCTGAGTTTATGAGTACTCATCCATCATCAGATAACAGAATTAAGGATTTAAATGAAAAAATTAATCAGGTAATATTGGATTATCCACCTTTAAAGACAATTTAGTTGAATTATGGTGAGCCCTGATGGACTCGAACCATCGACCCATTCCTTAAAAGTGGTAATTACGACGTGAAGTTCACTTTTTATGGAATTTTTTATGGTGTGTAAAAAAATGTGCACAAAAATCTGGTTTATTTTATGGAATTTTTTAAAAGTTTACACACTTTTTTGCACACTCTGTGCACACCGATGAAATTTTCTACAAATTAAGTGGTGTGCAAATTCTTGCTGAATAATCGGCTTAATTTTCTCTAAAATTTTAACTCTTTTTTTTTCTTATTTTTATTTTGTAATTTGTCGAATTTTTTTTTTATTTTTTGAGTTAAATCTTTATTTACTAATTTACATTTACCCGTATATCCACTCAATGATAAAATTTGTAATTTTGTTCTACTTATATTAATACCACCTACACTAACCAGGCTATCTCCTAATAATTCCTTTAATTCATAACTTTCAACTTTATTTTCATATATACCTAAAGGGTAATTTGCCCACGTAAAATTAGCTTTATTGTTTTCTTTAAATTCTATAAAAAATTCTTCACTATTATTTTCACAAAATACTTTCTTTTGATTAAGATTATCTGCATAAGAAGTTTGGATGATAAAAAATGAAAAGAAAAATATTAATTTTTTCATATACTAAAATTAATTTAGTATTTCTTGTGGAGTAAAATCTACGAAATTACTTAAAATTGAGCTACTACCTGCGTGACAACCACCTTGACCAACATAAAATCTTAGAATACTACCTCTATTCCATTTTGTAGCTGGTATAGTTGGACTTTCATTAAATTCATATTTACCGGGTGAATACGGGTCAAACTGAGTTCCAAAATGATAAACTTTAAGTTTATTTGAATCGAATATTTGTACACAAGGACCAATCTTATCTAAGGTTTTGTTTATGGTAAATTCCAATCTGTAGTATAAGTTCACGTGTTTTTTATTAACTGAACTCCACTCTGCTGAAACAGATGTATCTGTTATTTTTATTTCGTTACTATTTGCGGTGTTAAAAAATAGAGTGAAAATTATGATTAACTTATAAAGATGTTTCATATTAAAAATTACGTTTATTTGAATATTTATATATAGATAAATTATATTAAATGTGCACAGAACGTGCACGAAAAAAATCAACATTTTTAAAAAAATGTTTTTGCACACCGAATATTTCTATTGATTTTACTGATTAATGGTGAGCCCTGATGGACTCGAACCATCGACCCATTCCTTAAAAGGGAATTGCTCTACCAACTGAGCTAAGGGCCCACATATTTTTGCATAGCTATTATAGTACTACAATAGATGCAATGAAGTTGTCTATATAGTAAATAAACCTTTATTTTTCAAACATAAAATAAGTTTATATGTGCACTTTTGTTTAACAAAAACGCACACTCAATTTAGCTGTGTACTTTTATACAGGGAAAGACACGCAAAATTCTTTACACACTCTGTGCACACTGTGTTTTAAATGGTGATTAACCGCACTAAAAGCTAAAAATATGAGGTGTGCAGTTTATTAAAAGGGAATTGCTCTACCAACTGAGCTAAGGGCCCCCGATATATTCAAATTGAATAATTGTTATATATAGATTTATTTTATTATTTCAAATGTCAAATTAAGCATATATTAAAAAGCTACTACAACTTATCAATGTATTTATCATGAAATTTATCAAATGTGCCTGACTGTATATGGTTTCTAATTGATGACATTAATTCTTGATAAAAATTGATATTATGAAGTGTTAATAGCATAGAGGCTAGTATTTCATTTGTATTAAAAAGATGATTTAGATAATTTTTAGAATATTTATTCAAGCTTAAATTGTCACAATTAGAATCAAGTGGTGTATTGTCGTTTTGGTATTTATTATTTTTAATATTTATTCTTCCATCCCAGGTGAAACCAAGACCAGTTCTTCCAGATCTTGTAGGTAAAACACAATCAAACATATCAATACCACGCTTAACAGCACCAAGAATGTCAGATGGTGTACCTACTCCCATTAAATAATGAGGTTTATGATCAGGTAAGTATTCTTTAATATCTTCTAAAACTTTAAACATTTCGGCTTGAGTCTCACCAACAGCAAGACCCCCTAAGGCATAACCATCAAAATCTATATTAATTAATTCATTCAACGACTTAATTCTTAAATCCTTAAATAATCCTCCTTGAACAATTCCAAATAATGCTTTGTGTGGATTTTTACCAAATGACTTTTTCGATCTTTCAGCCCAATATAAAGAAAGATCCATAGATTTTTTTATTAAATCATAATCATTTGATTTTTTTGGACATTCATCCATAATCATTACGATATCTGAATTTAATCCTAATTGAATTTTTATACTTTCTTCGGGGCTTAAATAAAATTTTTTACCATCTATGTGTGAATTAAATATGGCACCTTTTTCACGGTCAATTTTATTTAGTTTTGAAAGAGACATTACTTGAAAACCACCAGAGTCAGTTAAAATTGGTAAATCACAGTTCATAAATTTATGTAACCCACCAGCAGATTGAATTCGGTCTAAACCAGGTCTTATCATTAGATGATAAGTGTTAGATAAAATTATTTGAGAACCAGTTTTTTTTATATCATCAATTGTGCATGCTTTAACAGTAGCTTGCGTTCCAACTGGCATAAAAGCTGGTGTATTTATATTTCCACGATGCGTTTCTATGACACCTGATCTAGCAAATTTATCCTTTTTTAAAACTTTAAAGGCAAAATTTTTTAATGCCATTCAATAGATTATAGTGATTTAAAGCTTATGATCTTATCAGGGTCTGTTACAGATCCGTTATTACTCTCATCACCTTTTTTAATTTTATCTACTAAATCCATTCCTTCTATTACTTTACCAAAAACAGTATATTGTCTATCTAAGAAAGGTGCTGGTTTAAAACATATAAAAAACTGACTATTAGCACTATTTGGATCTGAGGATCTCGCCATCGATAAAGTTCCTCTATCATGTGGTAAGCTACTAAATTCTTGCTTCAAATCTGGTAATTCAGATCCTCCCATTCCTGCTCTTCTTAAATCAAAATCCTTTGTTTCTGAATTACCAAATTTTACATCACCAGTTTGAGCCATAAAGCCATCAATTACTCTATGGAAAACAACGTTGTCGTATTTTCCAGCATTTGCCAATTCTTTAATTCTCTTCACATGATTTGGCGCCACATCTTCAAATAACTCTATTTTTACATCCCCATTTTTTAATTTTAAAATCATTATATTCTCCTCAGCTATTGATTGATTGGTAATAAAAAAAAATAAAATAAATAAGTTAATTAAAATTCTATTCATATTTTTCTTTTAAAGATTTAATAGTACTTTTGGTAGTAAATTTTTTAATATCACCATTTAATTTTACAATCTCTTTAACAAATCTGGACGAGATAATTTGGTTTTCAACGTCTGACATTAAAAAAATAGTTTCTATGTTCTGATTTAATTTTCTATTCATTCCAGCTAATTGGAATTCATACTCAAAATCAGATACGGCCCTTAAACCTCTAAGTATAATATTTGATTTATATTTTTTACACAAATCAGTAGTTAATGAGCTAAAAGACACTACTGTAATTTTTTTTTTATTAAGTTTAAGATCTTTAAATAAAGCCTTATTTACTATTTGTATCCTTTCTTCTGAACTAAATAGATAACTTTTGCTACTAACATCTGATACACCAACAATAATCTTATCAAATAATTTCAAAGCTTTTTTTATTACATCAATGTGCCCGTAGGTAATTGGATCAAATGTGCCAGGGTATATAGCAATTTTGCTCATTAAATTAAATCAAGTTATCGTCTATTTTAATTGCAGATACAACTTTTTCTTCACCAGATAGTTTAATAATTCTAACACCTTGAGTATTTCTTCCAGCAGTTCTTATTTCTTTAACGGCAACTCGTATAACTCTACCTTTATTAGTTGATATTAATATTTCATCACCCTCATAAACAGGGAATGATGAAGTAATGCTTCCATTTCTTGGCGAATTAACAATACCAATAATACCTTTACCTCCACGATTTGTTACTCTGTAATCAAAATGAGAGGTTTTTTTTCCAAATCCATTTTCACTTATGGATAAAACAAATTTCTCTTTTGCATTTAATTCAGATTTTTCATCTTCAGATTTTTTTCCATTTTTCTTAATTTTATCAGTATCAATAACTGATAAAGAAACTATTTGATCATTTGTTGCTAATTCTATTCCCTTTATGCCTTTTGATGATCTACCCTTAAAAACTCTCAATTTTTTAGCCTCAAATCTTATACATTTACCAAATTTGGTACTCAAAATCACATCTTGATCATCTTTGCAAATTTTAACCCCTACTATTTTGTCGTTATTATCTAATTTCATTGCAATTTTTCCAGATGCATTAATCGAAGAAAAATCATCTAAACTATTTTTTCTAACTTTCCCTAAGGCTGTTGCAAAAATTATTTGATAGTTTTTTGAGTCTGTTTCATCCTCTGGCATTGGCATGATAGAGCTAATTGCTTGATGACTCTTTAAAGGTAAAATATTAAATAAAGATTTTCCTTTTGATGAGGATGATCCTTCAGGTATTTTCCAAGCTTTTACTTTATAAACTAGTCCTTCTGTCGAAAAGAACAAAACAGAAGTATGAGTATTAACTGATAATGTTTGTATGACAGAATCCTGATCTCTCGTAGTAATTCCAGATTTGCCCTTGCCACCTCTTTTTTGTTTTTTAACACCATCTAAAGAACCTCTTTTAATATAACCTTGTAATGTAACAGTAATGATTACTGATTGTTTTTGAATTGTTTCCTCAATATCGTAATTTAAGACTGCATCGATAATTTTGGTTCTTCTTGGAACAGCAAATTTTTCTTTAATATTTTTAAGTTCTTCGCTGATAACTTTTAATAACTCTTTTTTTGAAGATATAATTTTTTTAAATTTAGTAATTAATTCAGCTAGTTTTTTAATTTCAACCTCAATCTCATTTATCCCAAGTGCAGTTAATTTTTGAAGTCTTAGCTCTAAAATAGCTAGTACTTGTGGCTCAGATAGTAAATATAAGTTTTTACCTTTTTTGCCTTCAACTAATGAAATTAATTTTTGTGATTTGTTAATTTTCCACTTAGTTTTTAATATAGATAATTTTGCATCATCAGGCGTTTTTGAAGATCTGATTATTTTGATAATTTTATCTAAATTTTCTACGGAGACTGATAAACCAATTAAGATATGAGCTCTCTCCTCTGCTTTTTGTAGATCAAATTTAGTTTTTTTAATTACAACATTTTCTCTAAATGACAAAAAATTTGATAGGAAATCTTTAAGTGTACAAGTTTTAGGTTTACCCTCAACTATTGCTAGAGTGTTAAATCCAAAGGAGCTCTCTATCTGAGTATTTTTATATAGTTGTCTTTTAATAGTTTCTGGCTCAACACCATTTCTTAGATCAATTGCAACTCTAATTCCTTCTCTATTAGACTCGTCTCTTATATCTTTTATACCCTCAATTTTTTTTTCCCTAACAAGCTGAGCAATTCTTTCATTTAAAACTGATTTGTTTACTTGATAAGGAATTGAAGTGATAACTAATCTTTCTCTTCCATTCTTTTGTTTTTCTATTGATACTTCACCTCTAATTTTAAAAGAACCTCTTCCATTATTATAACCCTGTTTAATAATATCTTTTCCAATGATTACACCACCCGTGGGAAAATCAGGGCCAGGTATATGTTTCATTAATTCTTTAATTTTAATATCTTTGTCCCCTATTAGAGCTAAAGTTCCATCAATTATTTCACCTAAATTATGTGGTGGAATACTTGTGGCCATTCCTACTGCAATGCCTCCAGCGCCATTGACCAATAAATTTGGAAATTGTGCGGGTAGAACACTTGGCTCTTTTTCAGTTTCATCGTAATTGCTCTTAAAAGAAATGGTATTTTTCTCAATGTCATCAATTAGAAATTGTGAAACTTTAGATAAGCGTGTTTCGGTATATCTCATAGCTGCAGCTGGATCGCCATCTATAGAACCAAAGTTTCCTTGACCTTGAACAAGTGGTAAGCTCATTGAAAAATCTTGTACCATTCTTACTAGAGCATCATAAACAGATTGATCTCCATGAGGATGATATTTACCAATAACATCTCCGACTATTCTTGCTGATTTTCTAAATTGTTTTGACCAATCATAACCACCTTTGTACATCGCGTATAAAATTCTACGGTGAACAGGTTTTAGTCCATCTCTGATGTCTGGTAGAGCACGACTTACAATGACACTCATTGCATAAGAAAGATACGATGAGCTCATCTCATCATGCATTGAGATTAGTTTTATTTTATTATCTTTTGTCTCTTCAGATTTTTGCATAGAAACTAAAAGGGAATTTCATCATCCATGTCGTTAGATATTTGAGAAGAGTCTTCTATATTATTTTGAGGATTAGGATCGTTTTGAATGCCACTTCCATTACCCCCTCCTAACATTGTTAATGAAGAATTATACCCTTGAATAACAACTTCAGTAGAATATTTATCCTGACCAGATTGTTCGTCTTTCCATTTTCTTGTTGTTATTTGACCCTCAACATAAATTTGAGCACCTTTTTTAAGATACTGTTGAACAACATTTACAAGACCCTCATTAAATACAACTACACGGTGCCACTCAGTTTTTTCTTTTTTTTCTCCAGTATTTTTGTCTTTCCAAGATTGACTTGTTGCAAGGCTTAATCTTGCTACACTCTTGCCATTTACCATTTGTTTAATTTCTGGATCTGCGCCCAAACGACCAATTAATAACACTTTATTTAAACTTCCAGCCATAATATTTTTATATTTGTTTCTTTAATTAATTAGATTTATACCACAATTCTTCTGAATATTAATTTTATTAATTCAAAGCAACAAAAATTATGATGAAAAAAATAGTTATTAAGGGCGCTAAAGAACATAATTTAAAGAATATTTCTGTTGAGATTCCAAAAGACAAATTTGTGGTAATTACAGGTCTTTCTGGTTCAGGAAAATCGTCGTTAGCTTTTGATACTATTTATGCCGAGGGACAACGAAGATACGTTGAAAGTTTATCTGCATACGCAAGACAGTTTTTGGACAAAATGAAAAAGCCAAATGTAGATCTTATCGAAGGATTAAGTCCAGCTATAGCTATTGAACAAAAAAATACCTCAAAAAACCCAAGATCTACCGTTGCAACAGTTACAGAGATTTATGATTATATGAGAGTTCTCTATGCAAGAGCAGGTGTTCCCTATTCACCATTTACCGGCAAACCAATTACTTCACAAACTGTTACTCAAATAGTAGATTTAATTAAAAAACTGCCAAAAAAATCGACAATATATATATACGCGCCAGTAGTAAGAGGTCGTAAAGGTGAATATAGAAAAGATATTTTAAGTTACAAAAGAAGAGGTTTTAGAAAAATCAAGATCGATGACGTTTTATATGATATTGAAAAATCTCCCAATTTAGACAAAAAACTTAAACACGATATTTCTGTTTTGGTTGATAGAATTGTTTTAAATTCTAAACTAGGAAATAGATTGGCTGAAAGTATCGAAACAGCTGTTAATCTTGCAAACGGATTAGTTTTTGTTGAATTTGAAGATGAAACATTGCCTCAAAAACACAGAAAATTAAAAAAATTAATTTATTCAACAAAATTTGCTTGTCCTGAAAGTGGATTTACAATTGAAGAAATAGAACCGAGATTATTTTCGTTCAATAGTCCTTATGGAGCTTGTGAAGAGTGTGAGGGTATTGGTATGAAATTAAATGTAGATCCAAATCTTGTTGTACCAGATGAAAGAAAAAGTTTAGCAGACGGTGCAATAGAACCTTGGTCAAAATCCACCACCTTATATTATGCTCAAACACTGTCATCGCTAGCTAAACATTATGGTTTTTCTTTGGATGAAAAATGGAAAAAACTCCCAAAAAAAATAAAAGATATTGTTCTTTATGGATCAGATGAAGATGAAATAAAGTTTAATTATGATGATGGTTATGAAAAATATTCCTATAAGAAAACGTTTGAGGGTGTCATTAACAACCTTGAAAGAAGATTTTTAGAATCTGATAGTGAATGGAAAAGAGAAGTTATTGCAGAATATCAATCTGATACTGCATGCGAAGCATGTAATGGAGATCGTTTAAAAGAAGAGGCATTATGTGTAAAAATTAACAATCTTAATATTAGTGAAGTAACGAAGAAGTCAATATTTGATGCAGCAGAATGGTTTAAAGATTTAGTAAATCATATAGACAAAAGGCAATTTAAAATTGCAGAACATGTATTAAAAGAAATAAATGAAAGATTGAATTTTTTGTTAAATGTGGGCTTGGATTATTTGACTCTATCTAGAGAGTCTGGAACGTTATCCGGTGGTGAGGCACAAAGAATAAGATTAGCTTCTCAAATAGGTTCGGGATTAACTGGAGTTCTTTACGTTTTAGATGAACCATCAATTGGTTTACATCAAAAAGATAATGTTAAACTTATTAATGCACTTAAAAGATTAAGAGATTTAGGTAACACCGTAATAGTTGTAGAACATGATACTGAAACTATGGAGAATGCAGATCATATTATAGACTTAGGGCCAGAGGCAGGAACTAATGGTGGTCAAATATCCTCGCAAGGTACTTATGATGAGATTAAAAAAGATAAGAATAGTATCACTGGACAATATCTTGCTAATAAAAAGAAAATTGACATCCCTAATACAAGACGATTGGCTAAAAATGGAAGGTTTGTTGAAATCAATGGTGCAACAGGAAATAATTTAGACAACGTTAATCTTAAGATTCCAACAGGAACATTCACTTGTGTTACTGGTGTATCAGGAAGTGGAAAATCTACACTAATATTGCAAACACTATTTCATGCTTTAAATTTAACACTGAATAGCAAAGCTAAAAAAGCTCCAAAAGCTTTTAAAGGTTACAAGGGTGTTGAATTAATTGATAAAATTATTGATATAGATCAATCACCCATTGGAAGGACACCAAGATCAAATCCAGCGACATACACCGGTGCATTTGGTCCAATAAGAGATTGGTTTACGAGTTTACCAGAATCTAAAACGAGAGGTTATAAACCAGGACGTTTTTCATTTAATGTCAAAGGTGGTAGATGCGAGGCATGTGAAGGTGATGGTGTGATTACTTATGAAATGCACTTTTTACCAGATGTTTATATTCAATGTGATGAATGCAAAGGTACAAGATATAATAGAGAAACTTTAGAGATAAAATTTAAAGGCAAGAGTATTGCAGATGTTTTGGATATGTCTGTAGATGAAGGTTGTGAATATTTTGAAAATATATCAAATATTAAAACAAAATTATTAACATTAAAAAAAGTTGGATTAGGCTATATAAAAATTGGTCAGCAAGCAACAACCCTTTCT
Organism: uncultured Pelagibacteraceae bacterium; assembly: GCA_902590915.1. Taxonomy (GTDB): domain Bacteria; phylum Pseudomonadota; class Alphaproteobacteria; order Pelagibacterales; family Pelagibacteraceae; genus Pelagibacter. The sequence continues at coordinate 54,463 of CACIYQ010000006.1, read as the reverse complement.
GGTGGGGAGGCTCAAAGAATCAAACTTGCTAAAGAGTTATCAAAAAGATCTACAGGACGAACAATGTATATTTTAGATGAACCGACAACTGGTTTGCATCAACACGATATTAAAAAACTTTTAGAAATTCTACACACATTTGTAAAACTTGGTAATACAGTTGTTGTAATTGAGCACAATTTGGATGTTATAAAAACTGCTGACTATATTGTTGATATGGGTCCTGAGGGTGGTGTAAAGGGTGGTAAAATTATCGCAGAGGGTAAACCTGAGGAAGTGTCGAAAATTAAAGAGAGTTACACTGGCCAATTTTTAAAGCCTTTACTAAATTTAATATAAAAACTTAAAAATTACCAAAATTTAGTGTATAAAATTAAGAATCATGAGTAACTTATTATCTTCCTTACCAAAAACAATACATGCTTCACTTACAATAGCTATAATTTTGTTTGTAGGAATGTTTTTTCACAATGAAGGCATTGCCTTTGATACATTGTTTTGGAGTTGGTTATTTAGATTTATACATGTAGTAGTCGCAATAATGTGGATTGGATTACTTTGGTATTTTAATTTTGTTCAAATCCCAAACATGGCAAAAATTCCAGATGAACAAAAGCCAGCAATTGGAAAAGTAATTGCTCCAGCTGCTTTATTTTATTTTAGATGGGCTGCAGCTTTTACTGTTTTATCTGGATTAATTCTAGCTTGGTTAAATGGTTATCTGCATGATGCAATGACTTTCAGTATTGGTTCCGGAATTCCAAAACACACTGCAATAGGAATTGGAATGTGGTTAGGTCTTATAATGGCATTTAACGTTTGGTTTGTAATATGGCCAAATCAAAAAAGAGCATTAGGTATTGTTGAAACTGATCCTGAAACAAAAGCAAAATCTGCTAAGACAGCAATGTTGTTCTCTAGAACAAATACTCTTCTTTCTCTACCAATGTTACTAACAATGGTAGCTGCTCAGAATATTTATTAATTTATTTGCTATCGTCCTCTCTTAAGACAGTTTTTTGAGAAACTCTTAATCTTACCAATACTGTATTGGCTATATAAATTGATGAATAAGTTCCAAAAACAACTCCTAAAATCATAGCTAGTGAAAATCCTTTTAAGATTTCACCACCGAAAAAATATATTGCAAGTAATGCAAGTAAAGTTGTTGCTGAAGTAATAATTGTTCTAGATAAAGTTTCATTAATTGAAATATTTGTTAATTCAAAAATTTTTATATCTGAATATTTTCTTAAATTTTCTCTCACACGATCAAATATTACAACAGTGTCATTCATTGAATAACCCACAATAGTTAAAACTGCAGCAATAATTGATAAGTTAATCTCTAAACTGAATAGTGAAAATACGCCAAGTGTAACAATAACGTCATGAAATAAAGCCAAAATAGCACCAAGACTAAACTGCCATTCAAACCTAACCCAAATATAAATAAGCATAATTGCAAGTGATAAAGAAATTGCAATTACTCCAGATTTTAATAATTCAGCACTTACTTTTGGACCTACATTTTCAACTCTTCTAAAATCATAGTTATTACCAAAAGACTTATCAAGATTTACTTTAATCTCCTCAATTATATTTTTCTTATTATCTTTATTTTCAAATTTAATTAAAAAATCATTATCAGATCCAAATTTTTTAACTGAAACATCTCCTAAATTCATTTGACTAAATTTATCTCTAAGTGAGCTAACATTAATTTTTGTATCATTAGATCTTAACTCAATTAATGTTCCACCTTTAAAATCTATACCAAAATTAAGTCCCTTAAATATTAGTAAAAATAAAGAAATAATAATTAAGGTACTAGATAGGAAATTAAAATGATTATAATATTTATTAAAAGCAATCATTAGATAAGTTTTCCATTATTTTTATTTTTTGTTACGTAAAGACTAGTCAACAATCTGGCTATAAAATAAACTGAAAACAATGTTGTAAAAATTCCAACCCCCAAAGTGACAGCAAAACCTTTAACTGGCCCTGATCCCATAAAAAAAAGAATTACTGCGGCTAAAAGAGTTGTAATATTGGCATCAAGTATTGCAGTTCTAGATTTAGTATAACCACCATCAAATGCTAATATATTATTTGTTTCATCTTTAAGTTCCTCTTTAATTCTCTCAAAAATCAATACATTTGCGTCAACGGCCATACCAACAGTCAAAATTATTCCTGCTATACCAGGTAATGTTAACGTCGCTTCAAATAAAGTAAGAATACCTAATAGAATAAATAAATTAATTACTAATGTAACGTTTGTTATTAAGCCAAAAAATCTATACTTAACAAACATAAAAATTATCACTAATAAAAAACCAATAGTCAATGCAATTATTCCTGCATTAATAGAATCTTGTCCAAGATCAGGGCCAACTGTTCTCTCTTCAATAATATCTAAAGGAGCTGGTAATGCACCAGACCTTAATAATAAAGCTAGATCAGTTGCAGATTGAAAAGTAAATCCACCACTGATTTGTCCCGCACCACTTGCTATAGTATCTCTTACTACCGGAGCACTTATTATTTTCCCATCCAAGACTATAGCTAATTGTTTACCTATACCTGTTGAGGTTGCTTTTCCAAATCTTTTTGCACCTACTCTGTCTAAAGTGAAAGAAACAATTGTTTGATTATTCTGCGTATCCATTTTAGGTTGGGCATCTAAGAGGTTTTCCCCACTAATTATAATTCTCTTGCTCACATTTACTGAGGTAGTACCGTCCTCATACTCTAATTTCTCTACACCAAATCTGTCTTCATCATTCTGGGTTACAAATCTAAATGTAAGGTTTGCAGTTTTACCTAGGAGTGACTTAATTCTCTTTGGATCATCTAAACCAGGAAGTTCTACCAAAATCCTGCTATTACCCCTCTTTAAAATATTTGGCTCATTGGTACCTACTTCATCAACTCTTCTCCTAACTATCTCAATGGCTTGATCTTGAGAAGATGTTTTTAAATTTATTAAGCCTTGACGTGAAAAATTAATTTTTAAATTTAAGCCTAAATCTTCAATTTCTAATTGGTGTGATTTAAATCTAGGATAATATGGATTAATATCACTATTTTCATCTTGGAAAAAATCTATAACTTTTTGCTTATTTTCCTCTTTAACATTAAAGAAAATACTTTGATCATTTATCTTTATATTGTTTATTTTAATATCTTTATCTCTAAAAAAATTCCTAAACGTGGTTGTTAAATTTTGTAACTTTTGCTCAATTACAGGCTCGTTATCTATCTCAAGCAATAGGTATGAACCACCTTGTAGATCTAAGCCTAAATTAATTTTTTTATTAAAAAAACTATCATCAAACTTAAATAAATTAGATGAAGCTATTAAAATAAACAAAAAAGTGAAAATAATTATAAAAACAAATCTTAACTTAGAAAAATAAAGCACTTATCTAAATTTATTTATTTTTTAACTTCTTGAGTAGTTTGAAGACTTTGAATACCTGTAGCTTTTACAACTTCAACTTTAATATTTTCAGCTATTTCTACTTCAACTTTGTCATTATCTATAAGTCTCTCAACTGTACCAGTGATACCACCTGAAGTAATAACTTTGTCACCTCTTTTAAGGTTTTCAACCATAGCTTTATGTTCTTTTACTTTCTTTTGTTGAGGTCTAATTAAGAAAAAATAAAAAATAACAAATATTAAAATTAACGGTATAAATTGACCTATTCCTGAACCTTCCATAATTCTCCTTTTAAATATGGTGCATATTTATACTATCTATATCTCTAAAACAACTTTATTTCTGTGAAATTAATTCTAAATTATTCATATATTCTCTAAGAACTTTAGGAACAACAATCGATCCATCTTTTTGCTGATAATTTTCCAATACAGCTATTAAAGTCCTACCGACTGCAAGCCCACTTCCATTTAAAGTACCAACAAAGACAGTTTCTTTATTTGTATTTTTATATCTAGTTTTCATTCTTTGAGCCTGGAATGTAGAACAAGATGAACATGATGAAATTTCACGATACTTATTTTCTGATGGTAACCAAACTTCAATATCATATGTTTTTTCAGCACTAAAACCCATATCTCCAGAACATAAAATAACTTTTCTGTAAGGTAGTTCTAATTTATCAAGAATATCAGTTGCACAATTTGTCATTCTTTCTAACTCTTTCAAACAATTTTCTTTTTCAACAATGCTTACTAGTTCAACTTTATAGAACTGATGTTGTCTGATCATGCCTTTTGTATCTTTACCATAGCTTCCTGCTTCTTTTCTAAAGCAAGGTGTTGATGCTACAAATCTCATTGGAAGATGATTTTGATCAACTATTTTATCTTTCACAATATTAGTTAAAATTACTTCCGCTGTAGGAATTAAAAATTTTCTATCTGATCCTTCATCAAATTTGATCTCAAACTGATCGTTTTCAAACTTAGGTAACTGACCAGTTCCATACATTGTGTTATCTGAAGCAATCAAAGGAGGTGATATTTCTTGATATCCATTTTTATTAATATGAGTATCCAACATAAAATTAGATAAGGCTCGCTCTAATAAAGCTAAGTGGTTTTTTACAAAAACAAATCGAGATCCTGTAGTTTTAGTTGCTAGATCAAAATCCAGCATTCCAAGGTTTTCACCAAGCTCATAATGAGATTTAGGTTTAAAATCAAATTTTCGTATGTTTCCTGTTTTTAATACCTCTACATTATCATTTTCATCTTTACCATTTGGAACATCTTCATGGGGAATATTGGGTATATTAGATAGTAGATTGTCCAACTCTGTTTTTATTTTTTTTTGTGAATCAATTAATTTATCTAATTCAAATGTGAGTTCTTTAGATTTTTTGAATAAAGTTTCATCTTTAGATTTTGAAATTTCTTTTTTTTGTTTTTCTATAGCTTCTTTTTTTTGAATTAAATCTCTATTTTCTTCATCTAATTTTTTTAATTTTTTAAAATCAATTTTTAAATATCTTTTTTCTAAAGCTTTTTCAAAACCAGGGAAATCTTTTCTAATTTCCTTTAAATTATGCATCAGTTTTTTCTAAATTTTTGTTTTCTATAAATTTTACTGAAAATATTGATAATTCATATAAAATTAACAATGGTATCGCTAATCCTATTTGTGTAATTGGATCTGGTGGGGTTAACAAAGCAGCAGCAGCAAAAATTATAACCACAACATACTTTCTTCTGTCTTTTAAAAACTGGCTATCTACAACGCCTATTCTTGCTAGAAGACTTAACACAACAGGTAATTGAAAACTAATTCCAAAAGCAAAAATTAATTTCATAACCAATGATAAGTATTCATTTACTTTTGCTTCTAGTTGTATTGGCAAACTTGTTGATAAACCAGTACTCTCAAATGATAAAAAAAACTTGATTGCTAAAGGCATGATCAAATAATAAACCAACATACCTCCAAGAAAGAAAAGAATTGGTGTAAGTATTAAGTAAGGTAAAATTGCTATTTTTTCGTGCTTATATAAACCTGGTGCAATGAATTTCCATATTTGCATTAAAATAAATGGGCAGGTTACAAAAAAAGCAGTAAAAAAAGACACTTTTAAATATGTCAGAAAAGTTTCTTGAAGTGCTGTAAAGATTAATCTTCTATCTGAGCCATCATCTTTTACAGCTTTAGCAAATGGATCAACCAAAAAACCATAAATATATTCAGCAAAGAAATAACAACCAATAAAAAATATAAATAAAAAAATAAAACTATGTATCAGTCTTTTTCTTAATTCAGTTAAATGACTAACAAAGCCACTGTCTTTATCATCATTATTCATCTTTTTTTGTTTCTTTTTTTACATTTTCATTAATTTTTTCATCATCAATTTCTAAATTGGAAACCTCGTTTTGGATATTACTGACATATCTTTTTGCAGTGCCAATCCATGAACCTGCTTTTTTTAACATAACTGGAAAATCTTTAGGGCCAAGAACAACAATGGCGATAGCAACAACTATCAATATCTCAAACCAACCAATAGTAGGCATGTGAGTTATTCTTTATTGTTGGAGTCTTTATTTTCGTCGGAAATATTTTTTGGCTCCGTATCGTCAGTTACATCTGACGCCATACCTTTTTTAAAGCTTTTAATACCTTTGGCAACATCTCCCATCAAACTAGAGATTTTACCTCGTCCAAATAATAAGACTACCAATATTACAACAACTGCTATTTGCCAAATTCCTATGCTCATAGAAACTTATAACCTTTTTATGATTAATTTAAAAGTTACTTTTTCGTTATTCTTTTTCTTCACTATCAAGAGTACTACTCAGCATCTCATCAATATTAGAATAAATATCTTCCTTTTTTTCTTCTTGCTTTTCTTTATAAAATTTTCCAGTTCCAAAGATAGCACTATCAACACTTGAGCTATCAATCATTCCAGCAGCACCTAATTCGTCAATATTTGGAAGATCTGATAGTTTTTGAATATTAAAATGACTTAAAAAATCATCTGTGGTTACATATTGAATAGGTCTTCCAGGTACATCTTTTCTTCCTCCAGGTTTAACCCAGTTTAGCTCCATTAAGATATCAAGTGTATTTGTTCCAAAAGCTACACCTCTTATTTCCTCAATTTCAGCTCTTGTTACTGGCTGATGATAAACAATTATAGCTAAAGTTTCGACTGCAGCTCTTGATAATTTTTTTTCAACAGTCTTTTCCTGAGACATAAGATTAGCTAATTTAGGAGATGTTCTAAAAGACCATTTATCTTTTATACAAACTAAATTTATTCCTCGATTTAGGTACTCTTGCTGTAATTTCTCTAATGATTTTTTAATGTTTAACTTTTTTGAAAGTTTGCTCTCAATGGTGTCGATATCAAGTGGTTCAGCAGCAGCAAAAATTACACCCTCTATTTCTTTTTCAATTTCAGTCAGTTTTGAGGGGAATTTGACTACATTATCTTTATTTATTTTTTGTTTTTTAATCACTTACTTCCTTTACATAGATATCATCAAATAGTTTTTCCTGTTTAATAGAAAGATTACCCTCTTTAGCAAGCTCAAGAGAACCAGCAAAAATTCCTGCTTTGCCAGTTCTTTTATATCTAGAACCAGATTTAAAATTTGAAGGGATTAATTCATCAAGTTTTTTCCAGTCACCTAGTTTGCCAAAAAAATCTTTTATAGTTTTAATTCCATCTTCAGTAGTAAATACTGGTAATTTTGGAATATTCATTCTTTGAAAATCTTTAGTCATAATAATCGTTGAATAGGTTTTTAAAAGTTCAAATAAACTTAAATTATATTCAGTGCTGTAAATAGATCTGATATTTCCTTTCATTCCTCTTGTTCTTATTTCACGACCTAGCCTTTTTCTCTTAAGCATTTGTTCTGAAAGTAAACGAATAAGTTCTAATTTTTTTAGTTGTAACTTTAATTTCTCTGCTACTTCTTGAACTTTAAATTCATCCTCAGGGGTTCCTGGTAATAATAACTTAGACTTTAAATAAGCAAGCCATGTTGCCATTAATAAATACTCCGAGGCTATTTCTAAATTTAAATCTTTTTCTTTTGTAATATATTCATGAAATTGATCTGCTAGCTTTGTTATTGATATTTCTTCAAGATCAACTTTTTGCGCTTTAGCTAAATCTAAAAGAACATCTAATGGACCGTTGTAGTTATTTATATCAACATTAAACAAAGCAGAATCAGTCTCGGACATATTAAGATATTAACTTAAATTTTTATAAAATAGTGATGTTTTTTTGATAATAAAATTATTTACTAGTGGTGAATTTTCAGCGACAACCCTCATTTCATTGTAATTGCCATTGCAATGTAAGGCTAGGTTGCATCCTGCTTCAAAACTTTTAATTGTATTAGTAATTAAATCGTATTTTAAACTCTTCATTGATAAATCATCAGAAATTAAAACATTTTTAAACCCTATTTTTTTACGAATAATATTTATAATTTTTTTGGAATGCGTTGCAGTGTTAAGTGGATCAATTTTTTTATAAATAATGTGGGCAGTCATTGCGAATAAACTATCTTTATTCTTAAAAGGAAAAAAGTCATTTTTAATAAGGTAATTGATGGTTTTATCAACAACTGGCGTAAAATTATGGCTATCAACTTTAGCAAGACCGTGTCCTGGAATATGCTTAATTACAGTAGCTATTGAGTTTTGATTGAATAAATCAATACAAATATCACCTACCTTTGAGACAATTTTCTTATTTTCTGAGAACGATCTATCACCAATAATATTACTCGCCCCTTTAATTCTAAGATCCAGTACCGGTAGTGTATTAATATTTACACCTATTTGTTTTAGAAGATATGAAGATTTATCAATAAATAATTTATAAATAATATTAAATTTTCTTTTATCTTGGACATATAATTTTCCAAAATATTCACCTGTCAAATTATCAAAAGTAATAATATTTTTTAACCTATTCACTCTGCCTCCTTCTTGGTCAATCAAAATAGGATAGTGTGGATCTTTAAATAGCTTCCTGATGCTATCTGTTAATAGTTTGGTCTGGTTTACAGATTTAATATTTCTTGAAAACAATATTATTCCCCAAGGTTTTTGTTTTTTCAAAAATTTCACTTCACTAGTTGTTAATTTCAGTGATTTAATACCTGTAATAAAGGCTTTTCTTTTACTTATCATTTTCTAAAAGTTTCCAGAAATTAAACTTTTTTTTCTTATCTTTATTTGTTTGTTTTACATACTCAATAATGTCTTGGGTGTCATTTTCTAATATAGGTAAGTTTTCTGAATACTGTTTTATCTTCTCATCATTATTTTTATAGGAACGATAAGAATTTTTTAAATTTTCATCGGAAAAATAGTATCTGCCAGTAAAAAAAATAAATACTGAGATAACAATTATAAAAATTAAATATTTGATTTCTTTTAACATTACATTTTGGATGGAGTATCAACACCAACAATATCCATACCAGATTTTATTACATTAGAAATAACTTTTAAAAATACCAACTTATCTAATGGAACTTCTTTTTGATCATTTATAAATCGTTTTTCTGGTTTTTGTTTTCCAAGGTTCCAATATGAGTGAAATTCTGAGGCTAACTCATATAGATAAACAGGAATTCTATGTGGTTCAAGTTTTGTACTTGATATATCAATACACTTTGGCCACTCAGATAATTTTTTTAAAATTTTAATTTCTTCTTCAGAATATTCAAAATTAAAATTATTAGTTTCAATTTTTTTATTTAAATCTTTATTAATATGTCTGAATACAGATGAAATTCGTGCATAGCAATATTGTACATAATACAATGGATTATCTTTTGACTTTTCTTTTACTGCATCAAAATCAAAATCGAGTTCTGCGTCACTGCTTCTATTCAACATAATAAATCGAGTAGCATCTTTGCCAACTTCTTCTATCAGATCATCAACAGTAATATAGTCTCCTTTTCTTTTAGACATTTTAAAAGGTTTATTGTCTTTTATAAGTTTTACTAACTGACTTATTTTACAAATTAATTTATCTTTTTTTCCAGAGAGGGCTTCAACTGATGATGAAATTCTTTTTATGTAACCAGCATGATCTGCACCTAGTATATTAATCAAATAATCAAATTTCCTATCAACTTTATTTTTATGATAAGCAACATCGCTTGCAAAATATGTCCATGATCCATCTGATTTTTTGAGAGCACGGTCTTTATCATCACCAAAATCTGTAGATTTAAACAGTAATTGCTCACGTTCTACCCAATTATTATTGTCCTCACCTTCTGGTGCTTTGATTTTACCTTTATAAACAAATTTATTTTTTTTTAAAAATTGAACAACATTTTCAACTTCTTTGTCTAAAACAATTTTTTTTTCACTTACAAAATTGTCATGATTTATACCAAGGCTTTTAAGATTTTTTTTAATTAGCAGTAATGCCTGTTTAATTGATAGTTCGGTTAATTCCTCACTAATTTCATCATAATTATCAAAATTCAAATTGGAGTTGGAGGATATATTTTTTGCAAAATCTATTAAATAATCACCGGGATATAGATCAGCATTATCAGATGGAAAAGTTTCTTTATGAGTTATTTCACGTATTCGAAAATATACTGATTTTGCAAAATTAATGATTTGATTGCCATAGTCATTTACATAGTATTCTTTAGTAACTTTATGATTGTTGAAGGTTAATATATTTGAAATAACATCCCCAAGTATTGCGCCACGACAATGTCCAACATGTAATGGTCCTGTTGGATTTGCAGAAACAAATTCCACAATATAATTATTTTTTTTTTCTTTTTGATTTATTCCAAAAGTTTTAGAATTTTCACTGATTTCTTTTGTAAAAATTGCCCAGAATGATTTCTTAAACTTGATATTAATAAAACCAGGCTTTGCAATAGTTACTGTTTCAATTAATTTATCTTTATCTTTTAATATAGGTGCAAGTTGCTCTGCTAGTTCAATAGGTGGTTTATTATTAATTTTAGATAAAACCATTGCAACATTTGTTGAGATGTCACAATTAAATTTTTGCGGGGGTATTTCAGCATTTATTCCATTAAAATTATCAGGAACAATTATTTTATTATCTTTTTGAAGTTCACTAAGTATTGATTTTATTTTTTCTAGATAAATTTCAAATATATTCATTTATTTGCATTATAAAGGTTTATTGCATAACGATCAGTCATGCCAGAAATAAAGTCTGAGATAGCTCTATATTTATCTTTAGTCAATTGTTCTTTTGTAAGAAACTTTCTAGGGGAAGATTGAATTATCTTAAATAATTTTTTAATAATTTTTTTACCTCTTAGATTTTTTCTTAAAACAGATTTATTATCATACATATTAGATCTTAAAAATAATTTAATTTCTTTTTCTGAACTTTGAATATTTTTAGAGAAGCAAACTATTAACTCATTTGATTTTGCAATATCTTTATAAGATTTTATTTTAAATCTCTTTAAATTTTTTTGTGTGTTGGTGATTAAGTCTTTAATCATTAGATCAACTGAGTCTCTTACTATTTGATTAATTGCTATTTTATAATTTTTTTTATTAATCTTTTTTTTATAATTTACGTAAATGTTTTTAAGAAAATTAATCTCACATAGCTCTTCTAGCTTAAAAAGATTAGCTTTAATTCCATCTTGAATATCATGATTATTATAGGCTATATCGTCTGAAATAGCTGAAATTTGTGCTTCTAATGATGGAAAAGTATTAAATTTAATTTTTTTTTTAAAAACTTTTGATCCAATAAGTTTATTGATTGTGGTTAATTCATTAATTGGTCCATTATGTTTTAAAAGTCCCTCTAAGGTTTCAATAGTAAGATTTAATCCTTTAAATTTTAAATATTTATTTTCTAAAAACATAACAATTCTCAAAGTTTGTAGATTATGATCAAAACCACCGTGATTATCCATACAATCATGTAAAGCGTCCTCTCCAGCATGTCCAAATGGTGTATGGCCTAAGTCATGAGCTAAGCTTAAGGTTTCAGCCAAATCTTCATTTAGGTTTAAATACTTTGAGATCGATCTTGCTATTTGGGCCACTTCAATTGAATGAGTTATTCTAGTTCTAAAATGATCACCTTCAGTATTTACAAAAACTTGAGTCTTATGTTTTAGTCTTCGAAACGACGCACTGTGAATGATTCTATCTCTATCTCTTTGAAAAGGTGATCGATACTTAGAGTTAGCTTCTTTATTAAGTCTGCCTTTACTTTTAAATACGCCTAACAAAGTGTCTTTTTTCATCCTTTAATTTAAATAATTAAGTATTATATTAGTAATATCAGTGTTCAGTCATGATTAAAGAAATTAAATTTACGGATAAAGCTTTAAAACAAATAGAAAATTTATTGTCTAAAAAAGACGAAGGTTCTTTTTTTAGAATCGCTATTAAAGGTGGTGGTTGTTCTGGTTTTCAATATGAATTTACTTTTGATAAATCGAAACAAGCTGACGATCTTAATTATCAAAATATTTTAATTGATAAGGCATCTGCTGACTTATTAAAAGGATCTGAAGTTGATTATGTATCTGAATTAATTGGTGAGTCTTTTAAAATTTCCAACCCTCAAACAAAATCTTCTTGTGGGTGTGGAGTTTCATTCTCTCTTTAATGCTCATCTCATCGTGGAATGTTAATTCTGTTAGAGCAAGAATAGAAAATATCAAAAGCTATCTACTAAAATATAAACCAGATATTTTAATGATGCAGGAAATAAAAACTGAGGATATTAATTTCCCTTATGATGACTTTTCATCAATGGATTATGAAAGTCATGTATTTGGTCAAAAAAGCTATAATGGTGTAGCAATTATTTCAAAAAAAAAACTAACTAATATTAGAACAGATTTAATTAAGGATAAATTAAAACAATCGAGAATTATTTCTGCTGAAGTTGAATATAAAAAAAAAGCTATTCAATTAATAAACATTTATACTCCAAATGGAAATCCGGTTGATTCAGAAAAATATGATTATAAAAAAAATTGGATGGATCAATTAATTAAACAATTAAAATCCTTATCAAAGAAAAATTCTAATATAATACTTGCTGGAGATTTTAATGTTATTCCTGCTGCAGAAGATGTTTATAATGTGAAAAGTTTTGAAGATGATGCTTTGTATCGACTTGAAATAAGAAAAAAATTTAGAGAAATGTTAAATCTTGGATTTAGTGATGTTTACCGACATTTTAATGAAGATAAAGAAGGCTATACCTTTTGGGATTATATGAGAGGTGCATGGCAAAAAAATAATGGGATGAGAATTGATCACTTTTTAGCATCAAGCTCAATAATTGATAATATTAAAGGTATTAATATAAATAAAGATCCTCGTGGAAGAGAAAAACCTTCGGATCACACTCCAATTGAGATTAACTTAGCTTAAAGATTTAATTTTATTAACCAATTCCTCGTTAATATTTCTTGGACTTTTGTCTAATCTATTTTTATGTCTTCTCTCACCTGGAAGTCTTACTTCACCCATAGACTTCATTTTATCAAAAAACTCATCTGCATGTTTTTGCCAGTCTGTTCCTGATGTTTTATCTGGACTAATTGCTAAAATAAATTCACCCCCACTTGGAGGACCACCATCATTGTTATCTTTAGCAGCTGTTTCAAAACTAAAATTATCACCAACGAGAGCACCAGCTAATAATTCTACCATCATAGCAATTGCAGAACCTTTGTAGCCACCAAAAGGAAGCAACACTCCACCATCAGCTATTTGTCCTGGATCAGTAGTTTCTTTACCATCTTTCGTAAGTCCTGTTCCTAATGGAACTTTGTGCCCTTCTCTTTTAGCAACTTGTACTTCCCCCATAGCCATTGAAGCAGTTGCCATATCATAAACTACAGGTGTCTTTCCATGTCTAGGCCATGCAAATGAAATTGGGTTTGTTCCAAAAAGAGGTTTAATTGCACCAGCAGGTGCAACAGCAGGCTTGTAAGAAGTACATGCAAAAGCAACTAAACCATCTTCAGCTAATTTTTCGGTTTCTGGCCACATAGCAGCCATATGATGTGAATTATTTATTGCTAAGACTGCAACACCGTTTTCTTTAGCAGCTTTACTTAACTCTGGTAAGCTTTTATTTAATACCACAGGAGCTAAACAATTATTTCCTGCAACTTTAATCACAGATGGTGATATTTTTTTAATTTCAGGTTTTCCTTTACCATTTATTTTTCCACTTTTTAATCCTGAAACATAAGCTGGTAATCTAAATAAACCATGAGAGAGCGAACCATCTCTTTCTGCATTTGTAATTAATTCTGAAAGTATTGATGCTGTATCTTCATCACATCCATTTGCTAAGAGAGTTTTTTTCGCTAAATTATTAATTTCGTCTAGGGTTAATGAAACAGTGTTCATTCTTTTGATTTACATTTCTTACATAAACCAAAAAATTCTAAATTGTATTTACTGTATTTCATCCCTGCTTCATCAGTAAAGTTTAATAAATATTTTGATAGTTTAGTGTTACTTATTTCAGAAACTTTTTCACAACTTTCACAAATTGAAAATGCTGTAGCCTTAGAAATTTGGCAACTAGAATTCTGACATGCGATGAAGGCATTTCTACTTTCAATTTTGTGGATTTTACCTATTTCAACTAATTTATCTAATGCTCTATAAACTTGTAGAGGCGCATTGATACCTTTTTTCTGTACATTAAAAAGAATTGAATATGCTTTTAACGGCTCATGAGATTTATCAATTAAATCAAAAATAATTTTTTGGTTTTTTGAAAGATTATGTTGTTTTTCCATTTTAAATTTCTACTTAGTTTTTTAATTTAATCGATTGTTTAATTTTAAACAAAGATAATATGAACAATATCAACGCCGCTGCAATAATTGAAGGTCCGGAAGATGTATTAAATTCTAATGAAGAATATAGTCCTAAGATAACAGATAATAGGCCCCCAATTATAGAAAATAGAACCATTTTCTGAGGACTATCAGAGATATTTCTAGCCATTGCAGCAGGGATAATTAACATTCCTGTAATCAATAATAATCCAACCATTTTGATAGAAATAGCAATTACCGCTGCCATTAATATTGTGAAAATAGCCTTTGCTCTATCAGGGTTTAATCCCTCTGCCTCAGCTAATTCATAATTAACAGTTGATGCAAGCAAAGGTTTCCAAATTAATTTAAGTACAATTAAAATTAATGCTCCGCCTGTCCAAATTACAAGTAAATCATCGGTCGTTACTGCTAAAATATCACCAAATAATAAACCCATAATATCAAATCTTATAAATGTTAAGAAACCAATAACTACTAATCCAACGGCTAATGATGAATGAGCTAAAAGACCTAGCAATGCATCACCTGGAAGATTAGTTTTTTTCTGAAGCTGAATTAATATTAGTGCAATAACTGATGAAATTAAAAATACTGAAATAGCGATGTTTAAATCAAATGTGTAAGCCATTGTAACTCCAAGAAGAGCTGAGTGAGAAAGCGTATCTCCAAAATAAGACAATCTTCTCCACACAACAAAACATCCAAGTGGACCAGTTACAAATGCTATTCCAATACCTGCAATTAGTGCTCTTATAAAAAAATCATCAAACATTAATTTTTCTTTATTTCCCCTTCATCGGAATGAACATGATCATGCTTATGCTCGTAAGTTGTTAAAATTTGAGAAGCTTTTTCACCAAACAAAGCTTTATATTCATTATTTTTTGCTACATCTATTGGTGAGCCTGAACAACAAACATGACCATTTAAACAAACTACGTGATCAGTTGCTTTCATCACCATATGCAGATCATGAGAGATTAATAATATTCCACAATTTAAAGTATCAGATATTTTTTTAATTAATTCATATAAAGCAATCTCACCTGTATAATCAACTCCCTGCACTGGTTCATCTAACACTAATAATTCTGGTTTTTTAGAAATTGCTCTTGCAATTAAAACTCTTTGAAATTCTCCACCTGATAAACTACCTAAATTTTTGTTTTTAAGATGAATTACGCCTGTTAATGATAGTGCTTCATCAATAGCACTATCTTCTATAGTTTCTGTTAAAAGCATAAAATCATAAACTCTAATAGGTAAAGTCCAATCAATTGAAATTTTTTGGGGAACATAACCAACTTTGGTTGTATATTTTTCAACAGTCCCCTCAATATTTTTATAAATTCCTAAAGCGATTTTAGCAGTGGTACTTTTACCAGAACCATTTGGTCCGATGAGAGTTACAATTTTACCTTTTTCAACCGTAAGAGAAACACCTTCCACTAACCATTTTTCGCTTTGACGAAAACCAGCATTATTTAATTTAACTAAAATATTATTATTAGAATTCATTTAACCCTTGACTTTTAAATGTTATATTATTACATAGTGTTATGTTATAACAACCAATTAATAGTGTATTTATGAAAATTTTAAACAAACTCCCAATAATAATATCCATTTTATCTTTATTTACTTTTTTTGTACCAGCTAATGCTGATATTAAAGTAGTTGCCTCAATTAAACCAATACATTCGTTAGCTAGTTACCTTATGAACGGAGTGGCTAAACCTGACTTAATCGTAGATGGATATGCATCTCCACACGGATTTGCGATGAAGCCATCTCATGCAAAGATGTTACAAAATGCTGATTTAATTTTTTGGGTTGGTGAAGATGTGGAAAATTTTCTAGAAAAGCCATTAGGATCAATTGCTAAAAAAGCAGAAAAAATTGAATTAATGCAAATAAAGGGACTTCAAGTTTTAAAGTTTAGAGAAAGAAATATTTTTGATGATCACGATGATCATGGACATGATGATCATGATAAAAAGGAAGATCATGACTCACATGCTAAAAAGGAAGATCACGATGATCATGGTAAAAAAGAAGATCACGATGATCATGAAAGACATGCACACGGTGAATTTGATCCACACATTTGGTTAGATCCAATTAATGCAAAGGTAATATTAAATGAAATGGTTGAGCATTTAATTGAAAATGATCCAAAAAATGAGGCTAAATATAAAAGTAATTTAGATGAAGCTTTAAAGGATATAGATAAGCTTACAATTGATGTAATGACTGAATTAAGTAACAGTGTTTCCTCGATCGTATTTCATGATGCTTATCAATATTTTGAAAAGAGATTTAACGTAAATATTTTAGGTGCTTTTACAGTTAATACTGATGTAATGCCTGGAGCTGAGCAATTAGCGGAAATTAGAGAAATAATCGAACACGATAAAGTTGCATGTGTATTTTCAGAACCACAATTTAATCCTGATATAATTAAAGCTGTAGCAAAAGATATGAATATAAAAACTGGTGTAATTGATCCATTAGGAGCAACATTAAATCCAGGTAAAGATTTATATTTTTCTTTGATTAAAAATATGTCAGCATCATTTAAAGGTTGCTAATTTGTTAGTTTATTCAAAGCATTAATTAAAATTAATTTTAACAAATCTTTAATATGATATTACTGTTTATTAAAACGATAATAGACTTAAAAAATATTAAGGAGAAAAATGACTACAAATATCAGAGTATTAAAATGGACAAGTACAGTATTAACACTTTTAGGTATATTAACTTTTTATTTGGATTACTATCCTTACAGCATGATACCACACAGCTTAGGTATAATTGGTTGGACAATTGTTGGCACTATTACAAAGGATAAACCATTATTAACAAATTTTTCTTTACAAATACCGATAATGATAGCAGGTATAATAAAATACTCTTATACAACAGGAATATTTTAGCTTACTCGGTATCCATTTGACCAAACATTTTTTACAACAGGTAAATTTTGGTAAATTTTAAACCTTACTAAATCTGCTCTTTTGTTATTGTCAATTAAACCTCTATCATTTAAATTTGTAGCTAAAGATGGAGCGTGACTAGCTGCTGCAAATGCTTTCGGAAGATTATCAATTTCTAAACCCCATTTAATAACAGAAATAATTAATGAGGATGGAATATAATCTGAGCTTAAAATATCTAGACAATCATTTTCTAAAAGCTCTTTTGCTGATATATTACCAGAGTGTGAGCCACCTCTCATTAAATTAGGAGAACCCATCATAATTTTAATATCATATTCCTTTGAAGTCTTGGCTGCTTCTAATGTTGTTGGAAATTCAGCTAACTTTACACCATATTTATTTGAGTTATGTACGTCATTTTTTGTAGTATCATCATGACTAGCTAAAATACAATCATATGAGGATTTAAATTCTAGAATTCTATCTATATGTTTCTTGCTATTTTTTTTTTGGAGATTTTTTAAGTGATCAAAATGAATTTCCATTTCATTTTCTGTCATACCATGTTTAATTGATAGGTATTCTTTGTACTTATCTATAACTCTAAATTGCCGCTGACCTGGTGTATGATCCATAATACTAATCAGTTTTACATCGTGAGTTTCATTGTATTCATCCAATTCATCAATCAAATTCTCTGAACATGTTTCGGCTCTTAAATGTATTTTATGATCAATCTTGAGAATATTATCCTTTTTAAAATTTGAAATTATATCTGAACAGTTTTTTGCATATTTTTTATATTTTCCTGTTTTTTCAATAGAGCCAACTCTCAATGCGTCAAAAACTGTAGTTATTCCAACAGATGCTAATTCTCTATCATGAGATAAAATTGCATTTTCTACTGGAAATGAAACTTTAGGTCTTGGTGTCATGTGTCTTTCAAGATTGTCAGTATGTAATTCAACCAATCCTGGAGAGATGTAATCTTTTTCGCAGTCTATTGAAGTTTTGTTATTAGTTAATCCACTACTTATATCGATAATCTTGTTATCTTTTATCCTTATATGACCATGAATAATCTCATCCTTTTTAATTATCATGGCATTATTTAAAATATATTCATGCATCAACTTTTATTACAGATGAATTGTTACAAATATTTTAAATTAGAGAAAATTTATATAAGTATTATAAGTTGAATTATGAAAAAATATTCTAGATTTGCAATTTATTACGCCCCTCCAAAAGGAAGCGTTCTAGAAGAATTTGGCAAATATTGGTTTGGTTGGGATCCCCTTGTCGCAAAATTTATAAATAATAAGCAAAGAATTAATTATCTAAACAGATTTGGAATAAAAAACTTAAAAAGCATAGATAATAATATTTTAATGGCAAAAAAATATGGATTTCATGGGACACTTATACCTCCTTTTAAACTAAACAATAATTATAATAGAAAAAAATTATTTAAAAAAATTGAGGTTGTAGCTAAAAAATATAAAAAATTTAATTTTTATAAATTTAAATTAAAAAAAATTGATAATTTTTATGCTTTTGTACAATCTAAAAAGAATAATAACATTAATAAGTTATCAAATAGACTTGTTAGAGAGTTATTTAAATTTAGGTCACCTCTTACAAAAAAAGAAATTGATAGAAGAAATCCCTCTAAACTAAGTAAATTACAATTAAGTATTTTATATAAATGGGGATATCCCTATTTAATGTCAGAATTTAATTTTCACATGACCCTTGCATCTGAGGTATCAGGAAACAAATTGTACTTTGAATTAAAAAAAATCGAAAAAAACAAAGAAATTATTTTAAATGAAACAAATGATTTTGATAAAATATATATATTTGGTGAAAACCAAAAAGGAATGTTTGAGAATTTAGAAAATTTTTCACTCAGCTAAAATTATTTTTTTTAATTTATTTGTACCTATAGATATTGATTTATTATTGATTATTGTAATTGTATTTTTTGGAAGTAAATTAATTTTTCTTTTTATCCTTTTAATAATTGATTTTTTGTCTTCTCTTGCTCGATTTACGAGTCTCCTTTTTATAATTGTTGATGAGGCAGTAATGTTTATTATTTTTACGTTATTAACCTTTTTTTTTATTTTAAAAAGTATTTTTCTAGAACCATTAAAAATTACTTTTTTACCTTGCTCTATTTTCTTTATTTCTTTGAACGGAATACCGTATGAAAAACCATGAGCTTTCCAGTAGATGAAGAAAAAATTTTTTGAAATTTTATCTTCAAAATTTTTAATTGATATACTGTAATGATCTTCATTTTTAATATCTTTTTTCCTAGTAATGTACCTTTTAATCAAAATGGAATTAGGAATTTTATTTATTACTTTTTTTAATAATGTATCTTTTCCTGAGCCGGATGGTCCAACGACTACAAAAAGCTGACCGTTAGTTTCCATGTGATATTTTTGTAATATCTATTTCTCTAGCATTTAAATATTTACGTGAAGATTCATCATGAAAAATACCAATTATTGAAGATCCTTTATCTTTTTTTTCATTAATCAAATTCAAAACAATATCTTTGTTAACATTGTCTAAGCTAGCGGTTGGTTCATCTAGTAGCAAGCATGGATAATTTCTAATCAATCCCCTAGCAACATTTACTCTCTGTTGCTCACCTCCTGAAAAAGTAAGTGGTGATAAATTCCATAAATTCTTATCAATATTAAGATCTAGTAAAATTTTTTCAGCTCTTTCACGAACTTCTTCTTGATCTAAATTTATTTCTAATAATGGCTCCATAACAATTTCAATTGTAGGAACACGAGGTATCACTCTTAGAAATTGACTAACATATCCTATTGTATTTTTTCTAAGTTCAATAATATTTCTAGGATATTTATGATCTATTTTGTAATTATTAATTTTAATTTCTCCTGATTGAAAAACATAATTTCCATAAATCATTTTTAAAATACTAGATTTTCCAACACCTGATGGTCCTGTCAAAGCTACAATTTCTCCAGGATTAATTTTCAAATTCAAATTTTTAAAAACTGATATGTTTGTTCTTCCTTGATTATGAAGTGTAAATTTTTTTGTAATATTATTAAGTTCAATCATTTTAAACCTGAAGTACTGAGCTGACTAATAACTGAGTATAAGAATGTTGTGGATCATCTAATACCTGATCGCAAAGTCCAGACTCAACAGCCTCACCATTTTTCATCACAATAATTTTATCAGCTAACAATCTAATAACTGCAAGATCGTGAGAAACAATGACAACTGATAAATTTAATTCTCTAACTAATTTTCTCAACAAATCTAAAATTTTTGCTTGAACAGAAACATCAAGTCCTCCTGTTGGTTCATCCATGAAAATTATTTTAGGACTCGTAACCAAGTTTTTTGCTATTTGCAATCTCTGTAACATTCCACCAGAAAATGTTCTTGGAAAATCATCTACCCTACTTTTATCGATTTCCACTTTATCTAACCATTTAAAAATAGTTTGCCTAATGTTTCCATAATTTCTTTGTCCAATAGACATTAATCTTTCACTAATATTTCCGCCAGCACTTACGTCCAATCTTAAACCATCTCTAGGATTTTGGTGAACAAAAGCTAATTCAGTTCTTATCAATAATCTTTTCAATGACTCTGATATTTCTAAGAAATTAATAATTTCATTATCTTTATTAATTAGGATTTTTCCACTGTCAGGGTTCAGATTTCCCGATATTGAATTTATAAAAGTTGTTTTTCCTGAGCCAGACTCTCCTACTACTCCTACGACTTCACCTGGATACAATGTCATATTCATATTTTTACATCCAACTTGATCGCCATAATATTTATTTAAATTTTGAACAGATAAAATTGGTTCCATTTACTTATCTTTCATTCTTTGATTGCAGTAATTTGTATCTGAACATATGAACGATCTATTACCATCATCGTCAGTGATTATTTCATCTAAAAAACTATCATTTGATCCACAAATAGAACATTTATGTGGTGCTTTTGAAGGATCAAATGGATAATCTTCAAAATCAAGACTCGTTACTTCAGTATATGGTGGTATTGCATAAATTCTTTGTTCTCTACCGGCACCAAACAATTGTATAGCAGGATTGTTATTCATCTTTGGATTATCAAATTTTGGTATAGGCGATGGATCCATTATGTATCTATCATTTGTTTTCACTGGATACGCATATGCGGTTTCTATATGTCCATTTTTAGTGATATCCTCATAAAGCTTAACATGCATAATTCCGTATTCTGATAAAGCGTGCATTTTTTTTGTCTCTTGATATCTAGGTTCTAGAAAAGCAAGTGGCTCCGGAATTGGAACTTGATAAACAAGTATCTGTTTTTCATTTAATTGATTCTCTGGTATTCTATGTCTTGTTTGTATTATTGAAGCATCTCCAGTTGTTTCAGTAGTCTCAATATTTGCTGTTTTTTTAAAAAAATTTCTTATTGAAACTGCATTAGTAGTATCATCTGCTCCCTGATCAATAACTTTAAGGACATCGTCTGTTGTTAAACAAGATGAAGTTACTTGCACACCGCCTGTACCCCATCCGTAAGGCATTGGCATTTCTCTTGATGAAAATGGGACCTGATAACCTGGTATACAAAGAGCTTTGATTAAAGCTCTTCTTATCATTCTTTTTGTATTTTCGTCTAAATAAGCAAAATTATAAATTTCATCTTGAGCTACAACATTAGCTTTTTTATTTTTAAATTTAAATACGTTGTTCATTTTTATTATATTCTTCTCTAATTTTTCTTACTAAATCCAATTCCGCCTGAAAATCTACATAATGAGGTAATTTGATATGTTCCAAAAAACCAGTAGCTTGAATATTATCACAATGTGATATAACAAATTCTTCATCTTGAGCAGCAACACCCAAGTACTCCTCACCAAATTCTTTCCATCTCATTGATCTATCAACCAAAGCCATTGAAATTGCTTTTCTCTCTAATTGACCAAAAACTAAACCATATCCACGAGTAAATTGAGCAGGTATTTTTTTACTACCTTTAAATTGGTTTACTGACTCACACTCAGTAAACATGACATCAGCAATATTTATTTCTATACCTAATTCTGGAATTTCAAATTGAACTTCAACGTAACCAGTTCTTAATTCACCAACAAATGCATGGTTTCTAGCATACCCTCTCTGTGTTGAGTAAGCTAAACCAAGAAGAAAACCTTCATCTCCTCTTGAAAGAGATTGCAGTCGTTCAGATCTTGTTAAAGGAAAATTAATTGGGTTTCTTGTAATATCCTTAGATGTTTTGCCACTAGGTATTTCTTTCTGAATTAATCCTTCTTTATTTAAAAAGCTTAAAACATGGGGGATTTCTTTATCATCATATTTTTCGATCTTAGCTTTTTCATACTCACCATCAGCAAGAAGTTTGAAGTTAAGTAAACGGTGTGTGTAGTCAAATGTTGGGCCTAACTTTTGTTTACCTGGGATATCTTTAAATGTTGCAGATATTCTTCTTAGACATAACATTTTGCTAGTTTCGATAGGTTTGCTTGAACCAATTCTAGGTAAAGTAGTTCTATAGGCTCTCATTAGGAAAATTGCCTCAATCAAGTCACCTCTAGACTGTTTGATTGCAAGTGCAGACAAATCTTTGTCATATAAAGATCCTTCTGACATAACTCTATCAACACTTAAAGTTAGTTGTTCACTAATTTGTTTAATATTTAGTTCTGCTATATTTACATCGCCTCTTCTTATTTCAGATAACCAAGAATGTGCATTATTGATTGCCTTTTCTCCACCTTTTACAGATACATACATTTTATAGCTCTCCTATTTTTAATGATCTTGGTATTGAATAGAATTTTTCATTATCAACAAAATAAAAATCAAGTCCTAATGGAAATTGCTGGTTATTTTTTTTTATAATCTCTCTATCAGGTAAAAATATACTTTTAGAACTTTTAATACCAGGACCAGTAATTATGGCATTTGGTTTTTCAAATTGAGACTGGCAAATAATAGTACACGATTGATCAGGATTTTGCTCGTCCCCCTTTTTAAATTCACCTAGTGGTAAAAGATCATCCCAAGTACCAATTGCAAAATTTGCATTTTTTTTATCTGTAATGTTTGCACCTGTATTAAATTTAATCCAATCAATAGTTTCTGAATTATTAATATTACGACCTAAAAAAATATTTGAATAACTGTCACAAAAAGTTTTTATAATAGAGCAACTGGCTGAAAACATGTTCGAAGGCGAATTTATATTGTCTAATGTTTCGATCGAACCAGGATATGAAGTTGCAAACAAAATACTTCTAAAATAATCAGCACTTGTTTGAGAATTGTTTTTTTTAGAAACAACTTCCATAACTTATTTATCCTCACCTCTTACCAAGGTAAAAAAATCAACCTTAGTAGCTTCTGTTTTAGATAATATTTCATTTCTTTTGTTATTTTTATATTTAATTAATTTATCTATTATATTTCTTTTAATTATTTCTTTTTTTTCAGTTTGCATCAATGCATCACACAAAGCTGCAATTTTGGATTTATATTTATTTCTACCCTGAACATAACCATGTCCTTGAATTTTTTTATCTAAATTTAATGAACATCTCGTTATAGTTACTTCTCCAACATTAAAATTATCACCTGTGGCGCCTGCTTTTCCTTGAACCATAATACTGCCAATCTCAGGTTCTCTTAACCAATTATATTCTATTTTCATATTTAAATTATCCCAAAGCGAAATGAGATAATTTTCATCTGCTGTTGCTAAATAACTTAACCATTGTTTTCTTGATTCATTTTGCATAATACTATACAACTAGACAAGTAACAAAATTAAAAAAAATTTCAATAAATTATTTATTAAAATTTTATGACAACAAAAGATTTGCTTTGGAAAGAAATATACAATTCAATCAAAAGAGAAATTGTTTTAAACAAGTACAAAATTAATAAAAAATTAGATTCCGAAGGTGACTATGCAAAACAATTTAATGTAAATAGACACACGATAAGAAGAGCTTTTAAAGAACTTAAAAATGATAATTTAATATATTCAAAAAGAGGTTTGGGTGTTTTTGTTAAATCATCAAAAATTAGTTATTCAATAAGCAAAAATGTTCGTTTTACTGAAAATATTCTTGAAGAAAACAAATCAGCACGAATTGAAATTAAGAGTTTTGATATTGCAGAATGCAATTTATTTGAAAAAAAAGAGTTAGATTTAAAAAAAAATGAAAAAGTGACTAGAATAAATAGTATTGGTTATATAAATAACTCTCCTTCAGTGATAACATTTAGATCTATACCACATCAAAGATTTCCAAAATTTATTAATCATTTTGTTAAAAAACAGTCTGTAACTAAAACATTTAATTTATTAAATGTTAAAAAAATAATAAGATCTAAAACGTTAATAAACGCAGAAATTTCAGACAAAATAAAATCAAATTTTTTAAATATTGATGTTGGAAAACCTTTAATAAAAACAACATCCATTAATGTTGACTTCAACAAAAAACCAATAGAGCTTAGTGAAAGTTATTTTGACGGGTCTAAAATTCAGATAATTGTTAAAGTTTAGATTGATAAAAAACTAGACTTTCTACTTGAGGTTTTATTTTAACATTTACTAAACAAAACTTATAAATTTTATTAATAAAATTTTAACATTTTCTCAAAAAATGAGATGCATAAACTGGTATGCGAATAAGCAAAGTAAATAAATTCTTTGGTAATAATCACGCTGTTAAAAATGTTTCATTTGAGGTCAATAAACCTCAAATGATAGGAATTATTGGAAGATCAGGTGCAGGTAAATCAACTCTTCTCAGGATCATAAATCGACTCACTGATGCAACAGATGGAGAAGTAGAAATCGATGGTCAAAATATATTACAACTAAAAAGCAAAGAAAAAAGATCCTGGCAGAGAAATTGTGCAATGATTTTTCAACAATTTAACTTAGTACCGAGACTAGATGTATTAACAAATGTCATTTTAGGTAGATTAAATTATCAAGGATCATTTAGAGCATCATTAAAAATGTTTTCTCGAGATGAGAGAGCTGATGCTTTAATTTTGCTTAACACCCTTGGTATGGCTAATACTGCACTTCAAAGAGCAGAAACTTTATCTGGTGGTCAACAACAACGTGTAGCTATATGCAGAGCATTAATGCAAAATCCTAAAATGATTTTGGCAGATGAACCTATAGCATCTTTAGACCCAATGAATGCAAGAATGGTAATGGAGTCATTAAGAAAAATTCATGATGAAAAAAATTTAACGGTCATTTCAAATCTTCATACCCTAGATACAGCAAAAACCTATTGTGACCGTATTATTGGAATGAAAGATGGCGCAATTGTCTTTGATGATTTACCAGAAAAATTATCAGACAAACTTGCAAGAGAAATTTATGGTGCAGAAGCTGATGAAGCTTTTGAACCACAAGTAACATCCACTGAGCTTAAAACAAAAAAAAAGATAAATGGAGATGTTGAGAAAGAATTTGCAACTGCATGAGATCAATAACTCATCGTTACAAATACAAATAAGTCGAGAGACTAAAATTATAAAAAGGAGACAATTATGTTTAATAAACTAACAAGAGTTATTGCACTTTTAGCTATGGTGTTTTTTTCAACCCAAGCTAATGCGGTAACTTACACGGGTCCAAAAATGGACTTAAGTAAATATCAACCAGAGTTTAGAGTTGGTTTTTTAGGTGACGAAGCAGCACAAGATATTATAGCTAGAAATGAATGTTTCATGCCGTATATCGAAGCCGCTTATGGTGTACCAGCTAAATTTTTTACTTTTAAAGACTACGCTGGAACAATGGAATCGATGCTAGGTGGTAATCTAGATTACACTTGGTTCGGTTCTTCAGGATACGCAGGTATGTATTTAAAAGATCCAACTGCAGTAGTACCAGTACTAACAAGAATGCAGCCAACTGGTGATATGGGTTACTACTCTGTTGCAGTAGCAACTAAATCATCTGGAATTAAATCAATGGCAGACCTTAAAGGTAAATCCTTTGGTTGGGCTGACCCTAACTCTACATCAGGTTTTTTAATTCCGTCAATTGAATTAAAGGCTATGGGTATGGACCCAGATACATATTTTTCAAAAACACAATTTTCTGGTGGGCATGAAAACAATGTATTAGCGGTAATGAATGGTGATGTTGATGCTGGTGTAACATGGGTATCTGGTGTTGGTAGCTGGGAAGAAGGATATTCGTCAGGGAATTTAAGAAAAATGGTTGATAAAGGGATTTTAAATATGGACGACATTGTTCAAATTTGGTCTTCAAAATTAATTCCTAATGGTCCAATTGTGATGCCTACTTTTTTACCTGTTAGAGCACATCAAGTAATGATTGGAATGAAACAATGGATACACGAAAACGATCCGAAGTGCAGCGAAAACGTTGCAAACGGTATTGTTAAAAAATGGGTTCCGGTAGATCATTCTTTTTATGAGTCGGTTGTAGCTGCTAGAAAAGCTAAAATTGAAGCACAAAAAAATAATTAATTAAGTACTCCATTTAGAGGCAAAGACTTAAAATCTTTGCCTCTAATTTTTTGGTTTTTAATATTATGTCAAAAGCATTACCAGCAAATTTAGAACAAATTGAAGTTAATTTAAAAAAATTAACAAACCAGAGAACTAGATCCTCACTATTAGGTATTGCAATTTTAATATTAGTTTTTTTTAGTGGTACCCTGGTATCGTTAGAGGCAAATGCAGGATCTTTTGGTAGAGGTATAGCTAATTTTTTTAATTATCCAAGAGATTTATTTATTGATACATTTGAGATGGGATGGAAATATTGGCCAAGAGTTGTAAAATACATACCTGAATTAATTACTACATTAAATATTGCATTATTTTCAACTTCGATCGGATTTGTTTTGGCAGTTATTTTTGCAATCTTCTCTAGTAGAAATTTAATAAGAAATAAAAGAGTTATTCAATTTACAAAATTTTTTATGGATGTGACAAGATCATTTCCAACATTAATAATAGCAATGGTGTTTTTATATTTGATGGGTAAATCATCTTTACCAGCAGTGATTGCCATAACAATACATACTGCAGGAGCACTTGGTAAATTATTCACGGAAGCTATAGAAAATTGTGATGGAAAACCTATTGAGGGTTTAAGTTCTGTTGGTGCGACTTGGACACAAAAAATAAGGTTCTCAGTTCTTCCACAAGTGCTTCCTCTTTTTCTAAGTTATGGAATTTTAAGATTAGAAATTAATGTTAGAGAATCTACAATATTAGGTTTTGTTGGTGCGGGTGGAATTGGAGAAATGTTAGCAGCTTTAATACAATGGAATTATGGAGCTGATGTTTTGGCATGTATGTTCTTGTTGGTTGGTACGATAATTGCATTGGATTATTTATCTGCATATTGGAGACATAATTTAATTGGAGTAAATCAATGAGTTCTAGTTTAGCAATTGAAAGAGATAATATTCGAAAATTATTTCCTGACACATTTAATCAAGCTAGAAAAAGTAGAATAAAAGGTCAAATAATTTTCTTTCTCATTTTAATATATTTAATAATAGGTTTTTTTACTTTAGATGTTGTGGATATTCCAAAAAAATGGAAGCCACAAAATGCGGCGATGTTTGTTTTAGACACATACGCTCACAAAGATCATGTTACTATGAAATGGGAAAATCCTGACGATATTAAAATAGCTTTTGAGGGTAACTATAGAAGTGTTTATGGAAGAGACAATCTTGATAAATCAATTCCAGAATGGTTTTATAAAAATTCTGATAATATTGGAAATGTCATTGAATTTAATAATGAAGGTAAAGCAATATTATACAAAGATAGGGTTGAGATTGTAAATTTCCCTAAATACGAAAGAGATTTTACCATAAAATTAAACACAAATGGTAAACCTTACGTAGTAGGTTCGGAAAACTTAGCTAAAGATGACTTAAAAGGTTTTAGAATTACAGAAAACAGAGTTGAATTTAGACCAACTTTACATGAGAGAGTTCAGGTATATCCTAAAAAAGTAGAAATTCATCGTTACAGCATAGGATGGAAATATTTTTGGTTTGATTTCTCAAGTCCGTTAGAACCATACAGCTTTTTCGAAGCATTAGGTTTGACTTTTTCTAAAGAAAGAGTTGTTCCTGAAATGTCTAATTTAAAACTTTTCTTAACAGAGATTAAAGATAATGAAGCATTTATGCACGGTAGAGTTTGGTGGGCAATGCTCGAAACAATAGTTATGGCTGTACTTGGGACAATGTTTGCTACGGTAATGGCTCTGCCATTGTCATTCCTTGCTGCATACAACGTTACACCTATTAAAGCTCTAAGATTTACGTTGAGAAGATTATTTGATACTTTAAGAGGAATAGACTTTTTAATTTGGAGTTTAATATTTTTAAGAGCTTTTGGTCCAGGACCCTTCACTGGTATTTTTGCGATTGGTTTTACCGATACAGGTACGTTAGGGAAATTGTATTCTGAAGCAATTGAAAATACTGAAAAGAAACAACAAGAAGGAGTTCAATCTACAGGGGCTAGCAAATTTCTACAACATAGATTTGGTATAATTCCTCAAATACTTCCAATTTTTGTATCTCAATCCTTATACTATTTAGAGTCAAATACTAGAGGAGCCGTAATAATAGGTGCAATGGGCGCAGGAGGAATTGGTTTACAATTTTTAGGTGCACTAGGTACTGGAAATGATTTTGAAAATGTCGCCTACATGGCAATATTAGTTTTGGCTGTTGTGATATTTATGGATAGATTATCTGCTTGGCTTAGAAGAATACTAATTGGAACAGATCAATTAATTGTAAGATAAAAAAAAATTAGAAATTATTTTACCAAAATTTCCACCATGGTTTTGCTTCCTTTGGTGTTTCATTATTTTCAGCAACAATTTTAGTTACGGATGGATCTTCTCCGTCTACCAATCCTGCACGGGCAGTTGTTTTAGCGTCTTCTAATTTTAGTTTTGCCTCAAAAACTCTATTTTCATTACACAATTTCATGCCCTCTTTCATTAATGCTTCTGCCTCAGATGCTTTTTCGGGACTAGATCTTGAAATATCATTTTTAACAGTGGCTCTTAACATAAGTACGCCAGGGTCTTCACAATTCCCTATTTCATTTTTAAATGTATCCTCAGTATTTTGTGAATAACTACTGCCGGCTTGTTGTTCTGTTATTTTAGCATGATTGTCAGCTTGAGTAATAGAAATTGTGGATAAAGTTAATATAAATGAGATAAGGATTTTATTCATAATAATTTATTAACTTACTTTTGTTAAAAAAATGTTAAAGAAATAAAAAATTTTGTGAAATATTTGTCTGCATTTTTAATAGGTATATCAGTTACCTTTTGTTACAGCAGTTGTATGTATCTGTTCTCAGCGTTGTTGCTAACTTGGGAAAATGAACTTAGTATTTCAAGGAATAATTTAACCTTTATTTATTCTCTAGGCTTGGTTGTACATAGTTTATTATTACCCATTCTTGGTAAGTTTGTTGATAAAAATCTTAGTTTTCCTATGATGTGGGTAAGTCCAATATTGCTGGGATTAAGTGTAATCTATCTATCCTTAGCAAACACATACACAGAATTTTTAGTTGCCTGGATACTTGTAAGCGCAACCTCGGGTGGCTGTCTTTATACGATGCTTTTTAGTGTCATTACTATTAATTTAAAATCAAAGGCCAAAACATCTATTGCAATAATTACTTTATTTGCTGGATTTGCAAGCACATACACATTTCCTACTGCTACTTATTTAACAGAACAATATGACTGGAGATTTACTGTATTTATTTTTGGAATATTAAATATATTGATTAGTTCACCAGCTAATTATTTTGGTTTCAAAAATATAATTCTAAAAGAATTTAAAAAAATTGAAAAGAAAACAGATCAAAATTCAAAGATTAAAATAATACTTAAAGATTTTAGATTTTGGTTATTTAGTTTTTCATTGTTTGTTATTGGATTTAATATTGGTGCTATTACAACTCATGTAATTCCAATGTTGCAGGAAAAAGGCATGAGCCTATCCCAAGCTGTATTAACAGCATCTCTGTTTGGACCAGGACAAGTAATAGGTAGAATTTTAGTTATGATATATGGAAGTGATAAGTCAAATTTAAAATTATTTGTAATTTGTTTTTACTCGATGGTAGTTGGAATGATATTTTTATACTTTATAAATATTAATCATTACTTAGCATTTTTATTTGTTTTATTTAATAGTTCAGCATATGGCAGTATGGCTATTTTAAAACCTCTGGTTCAAAATGATACTTTTGGCCAAAAAAACTTTGGCAATATTCATGGTATTTTAGCTTTACAATATATGATTGGCAGTATTGCTGGTCCATGGATTGGTTCGTTGGTATGGAATGTAGGAGGATATGATTTGTTAATATTTGTATTTTTTGTTTTAGCAATATTTGGTAACGTAACAGCAATTTTTTTAAACAAAAAAAAGTTTATTTAAAGCTACTCTCTACGTGTTTGTAAAAATAATTTATATTTGGAATTTCTAAATTTTCAATTTTAGCAAGATCATCATATTTTCTTAACCTAACTGCATCTTGCATAAAAGGTTGTTTAATAAATTCGTTTGCTTCCTCTTTGGAAAAACTTCCTCCTTGTACATCTAAACTTCGTTTTGAAGCAATAGATAAAGATTCATAATAACCTTTTTCACAATAAACCAAATATCTTTTAGCCGGAACATGTCCTTTTATTAATTTTGTAACATCATCAGGGAAAAATTTAGATAGAAAAAGGGATCCAGAGTTTTCATGTTTTTTATCTATTCCTTTTTTTATAGCCTCTTTATCATTGATGATTAAGTGGCCAATATCATGAAATAAAGCAGCAGTAATGAAAAAATCACTCTCGTTATTTTTTTTTGCCAATAATCCACATTGAATTGCATGTTCAAGTTGTGAAACTTTTTCATTTCCATATTGTTTATCAGACCCAATATTTTCTATAATTTTAAATAATTTATTAATGCTAGAAATCGTATGCATAATAATTTATTAAATTACTAATGTTTCAGTTTTGTTACAATTTTGATTTAAAGATCAATAACTCTAGCAAAAATTATTTATATTTATAAAAGTTAATAATGAAAAAACTTTTATTTGTTTGTACAGGAAATTCTCATAGAAGCATATTAGCTGAAAGTGTGGTTAATAAATATCACAAAGATAAATTCGCTGGTTATAGTGCAGGTAGCAAACCATCTGGAATAATTAATAAATATGTCATCAAGTATCTTAATGAAAATAATTTTGAAACCAAAAATCTATCATCAAAAAACTTCAATAAATTTTTAGATGAAAAAACAAAATTTGACCAGGTATTTACTGTATGTAACAATGCTAGTAATGAAGTTTGTCCAGTGTGGCCATCTCCAGAAAAAATAATACATTGGGATATTGAAGATCCTGTTCATATTATTAATGAATTAGAAAATAGTGAAAAAACAAATAAAGAAGAACTAATTTCACTAGAAATACATAAAACTTATTCTAACCTAGAAACTAGAATTAATGAATGGATTAAAAATTATGAAAAATAGCAAAAAAAAAATAATCTATAGTGAATTCTTAGGTAGTTGCTTCCTAGTGATGATAGTTGTTGGTTCTGGTATAATGGCTCAAAATCTTACAGACGATTTTGCAGTTATGTTATTGGCAAATACAATTGCAACAGGAGCAGGTTTATTTGTTCTTATAACAGTGTTTTCTGATATATCAGGAGCTCATTTTAATCCATTTGTAAGTTTAAGTATGGTTTTTACAGGAAAATTAAAATTTAAATTAATTCATATTTATATTTTTTCCCAAATATCAGGTTGCCTTGTAGGTGTGGGATTAGCGAATTTTTTTTTTGAATTACCTATATATGAATTATCATCAAAAACTAGAGATGGTATTTATATATTTGTTGCAGAAATAGTAGCTACGTTTGGATTAATTTTAGTAATTTTTGGATCAATGAAAAGTGGAAAAGTTGTAACCGCTGCGTGTGTTGGATTCTACATAACCGCAGGATACTGGTTTACTTCATCAACCTCATTTGCAAATCCTGCCGTTGCTATAGCTAGAACCTTTACTGACACATTTACTGGTATCAATTATTTAAATACACCTTTATTTATTATTGCAGAATTACTAGGTGCAATATTAGCAATATTTGTGGTTAAAAAAATGCTTTTCAATAGGTGATTTTACGTAATTCTTTTCTCAATTAATTTAATTACTTTAGGTAAATCTTTAATTGTATCTATTACATAGTCAGCACCTACTTTTTTAAATTTATTCTTGATCATTTTTCTAAATTTAAATTTATCTTTGTAAGATAGTTTGTTAAATTCTATCTCTGTTTTACCAAATTCATTACCTGAAAATATGACACCTACTACCCACATTCCAGCATTTACTCCCTCTAATAGTCCAGGAATAGTATCGTCTACTTTTATACAACTTGATCCCTTTGTTATATTTAGGTCAGAAAAAATTTTGTATATTATCTCTGCTGTTGGTCTTCCAATTTTTGCATATGAAGAACCATATGCAATGTCTGGTGTAAATTTTTGTTTTTTTAATTCCGACAATATAATTTTTAAAATATCATCGGAGTATCCAGTATTTGTAGCTATTTTAATTTTTTTCTTTTTTATAAATTCAATAGTTTTTTTACTCCCTGTAATTAATTTAGAGTGTTTTTTAATAATTTTTTTAAGTTCAGGATTAAAAAGTTTAAATAATTTATTTATATCATTCTTACTGGGTTTTTTTTTATACTTTTTTTTCCACAGTAGATTTATTTTCTTTGAATAGATTAGTTGACTTATATGTGCTTTTTTTTCAATGCCCATAGGGCCAATAGCTTCTTTTTTAGTAATTGGTATTCCATTTTCATTAAAAATATGAATAAGTACTTTAGATGGTGCTTGACTTCCAAAATCTATTAGAGTGCCAGCTAAATCAAAAACAATTGCTTCTATTTTTGTATTTTTCATTTAATTTTCGAATCAAATTAGTTAAATTTAGAGAACAAATATTGCTTATACCTTTTATTTGTTAGAAACTCTTAGTTTTATTGTCTTTATTGAATTTTTCTTATTGTTTCATTAATGTTACAAAAATATTACAAATTTATTACAAATGAAAAAATACTATTACGTTTTATTTATACTTATATTCTCATCCTTGGGTTTAAATGCTGAGACTACAAATACAAAATTAAATGAACTTTTTATTCAGTTGAAGGAATGTAATTCACAAAAACAATCTAAAATACTTGAAAATAAGATATGGAGGTTATGGGAGACACACCCAACTAACTTCCAATTAACAATAGATTTAAAAGAAGGATCTAGGCTCGTCCAAAATCGAAATTATTTAAAAGCTTATAATATTTTTAGTAAAATTATTGATAAAGACCCTAATTGGGCAGAGGCTTGGAATAGAAGAGCAACCACTTTGTATTTAATGGGCAAACATAAAAATGCATTAAAAGATATTGATATAGTATTAAAACTCGAAAAAAGACATTTTGGTGCTTTAATCGGGAAAGGACAAGTATATATCGAAATGAAAGAGTACGAAAAAGCATTTAATAGCTTTCTTGAATCTTCATATATTAATCCAATGAACAGCAACACCATGGAACTAATACCAAGAATTTCCAAATTAATTTCAGAAAAAATAATTTAATTCATTTTAGGATTAAAAAAAACTTTAATATTAGTCAAATAAAAATATGTTATGGATGCATGAAAAATATTAATTTAACAAAAAATATAAAACTAATTAACAAACCATACAAAAAAAAAGGTTATTATCATTTTTTAAAAACAGCTAATCTATCCTTGATAGTATGTGAAATTAAAAAAGATAAATTTGTTGTAGTAAGTCAGAAAAGAGTCCCAGTTAGTAAAGTCACCTATGAATTTCCATCTGGTATAATTGATAAAGGAGAAAATCCTTTAAGTGCAGCTTGTAGAGAATTTTATGAGGAGACAGGATATAAAATATCAGGTACACCAAAAAAAATATTCACAATAAATTGTGAGCCCGGAAGACTAACAACTAAAATCTACTGTTATTATTCAAATAATATAATTAAAAAAAAAAAATCTGAGAAAGGTATTAAGATACATTTACTATCTAAAGATAAAATTAATAAGTTAATTCTTAAAAATAAATTTTGTAATGCCTCTCATATAGCATCATTTTTTAAAGTTATAGAGGCGCCTACTAAGTAAGCACCCCCACAAGAGAAGAATAAATTTAAAACATTTGCATGTTAGTCAAAAATTGTTTCAATTATATTATTAAAATCTTAAGTTTATTTTAAAAAAATTTTAAATTAATTTGAATAAATTACTCTAGGTTCTAAAAATAATTCTCTTGCTAGGGCTTTAAACTTTTTTGTAACTTGTTTGGAAATTATTTCTTGATGATGAGACGGTATTTTCAAAAAAACAGAGTTGCCTCTTTTATATAATTTAAATTCCTCTAAAAAAATTGTTGATATTGATGTTAATGCGTGTGCAAATCTTAAAGCTGAACCTACTTGTTTACTTGAAAAGATTTCATTATTGTTCAGAAAAGTTAAATATTCAATCTTAGGATTATATTTGATGCTGCAATATCTCCAGTAACATGACAATGCTATTTGAATTCTTTCTTTATGTGTTAGTTTAAGCAAAGGTGTATTAAGAGTTTCTTGAAAAACTAATTCTGCCTTTTGAAAAGCGCCAAGTCCCCAGTCCATATGGCTTAAAACACATGCTAGGTTTAATAATTTTTTATTATAATGCTCATTACCCTCAAAAACAGGCTTAATAAAATCATAATATTTTTTAAATGTTAATCCTAAATCACCTCTTTTTTTTGCGATATGCTCAAGAGATTTATTAAACATATCTGGACTTTCAAAATCTTTAAAATGTTCTTTTACTAAAGCTCCTTCCCTCAAACCGCTTATAGAACATACAATTTTTTTAGGATTTGTTAAATTTATTATCTCGTTTAAAATTATCGAACTATACGGCAAATATTGAGTTCTAGATTTTGAAATATATTCTACAGTTTTTAATTTTGACTTACTAAAAGATGAGATTTTATCTAAAAATTTTGTTAATCTATCATTATCAATCGAATATTGATGAATAATATGAACGGGGTATTCATTCTGAAATAAATGAAGTTTAAATAAAGCTCTCCATGTACCTCCAACTAAATATAAATTTTTAAATTTTTTCTTGGATAACCATTTTTCATCAGAAAATAAATTTTTAATGTACTTTGATAAATTTCTTTTTTTAATTATTGGATTATTAATTAATCTTAAAACACCAAGGGGTAAGGAAGTTTTATTAGTGATTACATTATTTTCAACTCTAGCCAATTCTAAACTACCTCCACCTAAATCAGCAACAAGACCATCAACGTTTTCAAAACCTATTTTTACACCCTCAGCTGCACATTCTGCTTCTTGATCACCACTAAGAATTTCTATTTTTTTTTGAAATAATTTTTCAACCTCTTCAGTAAAAGACCTGGCATCCGAAGCTTCTCTGAGAACTGCAGTTGCTATGATTTTTAAATTTGTAATTTGTGATACATTTAAAATTTCTGAAAATCTCTTAAGTACTTTAAGAGCATATATTTTTCCAGAATGGTGCAACTTTCTAGATTTATCTAAATTTTTGCCAAGTTCACATACAG
Organism: uncultured Pelagibacteraceae bacterium; assembly: GCA_902590915.1. GTDB lineage: Bacteria > Pseudomonadota > Alphaproteobacteria > Pelagibacterales > Pelagibacteraceae > Pelagibacter. Next base: position 18,363 of record CACIYQ010000006.1, on the reverse strand, counting down.
CTTTTTCGTTAAAAAAAGGAACTCTAGACGAGGTAAAATCATCATAAATTAGCATTCTAATTGAATTTGAACCTATATCAATTATAGCAAGTTTCGCTTGCTTTAACTTTAAATTTGGATTTGCTTTAAGAACTTTGAGTGTCATTTTTAATTAATCTCAAATTAAGTTTTTTTGGACGAATTTTTAATTTTGCTTTACCTCTACCTGACAAACTTGGATTATTCATAAAATATTCATGGGCTGAAAAAGAATCATCTTTACTATATTTAATTTTTTTATAATTTCCAGTTGGATCTAATTGCCAACTTTGCTTGTTGTCTAAATAATTTGCTAACATTATTTGATCTAATATTTGTTCATGAACTGTTGAATTTTCAATTGGTACTAGAAGTTCAACTCTTCTATTCAAATTTCTAGGCATTAAATCAGCTGAAGAAATAAAAACTTTTGCATTTCTGTTAGGCATTTCTTTTCCATTTGCAAAACAATATATTCTTGAGTGTTCAAGAAATCTTCCTATCATACTTTTGACCACTATATTTTCAGATTTATCTTTTACGCCCGGTCTCAAACAGCAGACTCCTCTTACAAAAAGATAAATTTTAACACCTGCGTTTGAAGCCTCATAAAATTTATCAATGATGATTGGATCAACCAGAGAGTTCATTTTTGCCCATATTTCAGCTTTTTTTCCTTTTTTAGCGTTTGAAATTTCTATATCTATACATTTGTTAAGAGTAATTCTTAGATTAATTGGTGAAATTGATATTTTATTTAAATTTCTAGGTTTTGAATAACCTGTAACGTAATTAAAAAATTTTTCTACATCACCAGCAATTTTTTTATTGGAGCTAAATAAAGATAAGTCTGTGTAAATTTTTGCGTTTACAGGGTGATAATTTCCAGTACCTAAATGAACATAGGTTTGTATTTTACCTAGTTCTCGTCTAAGCACTAAAGAAGACTTAGCGTGTGTCTTATACTTTGCAAAACCGTAAACAATTTGAACCCCAGCTTTTTCTAAACTTCTAGCTAATTGAATATTGGCCTCTTCATCAAATCTCGCTTTAATTTCAATAAGAGCTGTGACAGTTTTTCCATTTTCTGCAGCTGAGATAAGCGCTTTAACTATGGGTGAGTCTAAAGTTGTTCTATAAAGGGTTTGTTTTATTGCAATAACTTTTTTATCATAAGCGGCTTGATTTAAAAATTCAATTACGGCATCAAATGTTTCAAAGGGGTGATGAATAACTAAATCTTTTTGTTTTATAGTATCAAAAAAATTGTTATTAAATTCTTTTAATCTTTCTACTTCTCGAGGATTAAAATTTTTAAATCTGAGTTTAGAGTTTTTTAACTTACATATTTGATCTATATCTTCAATACCTACAAGTCCTTCTGTTTCGTATATATAATCTGGGTTTACTTCTAGTTTATTAGTAATAAATTTTATTAAATCTTTATTACTGTTTTTGATTACTTCTAAACGAACTATATCTCCAATTCTTCTTCTCTTGAGTGCTAATTCAAATGATCTTACCAGATCTTCAGCTTCCTCTAGTATTTCGACGTCACTATCTCTAATAACCCTAAATATCATTTTACTCTCTAGATTGTGATCTGGAAAAATTTCAGAGGAAAAAAAACTAATTATATCATCAAGAATAACGTATTTTTTGTAATTTTTTCCTCCATCTATTTCTATAAATCTTGATAAAGCTTTGGGAATTACGATGATTGAATTTAATAATCTTTTTTTATTTTTTTTTTTAAGTTTCATAACCACTGCTCTGCCTTGATTTACTATGAACGGAAATGGATGTGCAGGATCAATAGCTGAAGGTGTCAGTAAAGGATATATTTCCTCATAAAAAATATTTTTTAATTTGATTTTTTCGTTTTTGCTAAGATCTTGTGGTTTAACTAAAGTAATATAATTTTTCTTTAGTTGTGAAATTAGATTTTTGTAAATTAAGTTCTGTTTAACAAGAAGATTTTTAGTTTCTTGAACAACTTCACTCATTTGTTCTTCTGGATTTAATCCATCCGAACTTAACGACTCTACCTCTTGTTTTATCTGGCTATATAAACCAGCAACACGAACCATAAAAAACTCATCTAAATTAGATCCAGCTATGGACAGAAATTTTACTCTTTCATATAGTGGATTATCTATATTTTGAGCTTCAAGTAACACCCTATCATTAAATTTAAGCCAAGATAATTCTCTGTTGATATATTTAGATTTTAACTCTTGTTTCTGTTGTTTTTTTAACGGGGTCATATAACTGTAAATAATGTTACATTTATATGTCATGCGTCACTCAAAATCCAGTTGGAGTGATCCCAGTCTAGATGATTTTGACAGACCTTTAAGTAAAAGGGGTAAAAACAATGCTAAATTAATTTGTGAATTTTTTATTAAAAAAAATTACAAGTTTGATTATGTGTTAGTTTCTAGTGCAAATAGAACAAAAAAAACTTTAAATATACTTTTAAAGAAAATCACTACACCAAGAAAAATTTTTTCATCGAAGAAACTTTATTTAGCAAATGAAGATAGAATTATTGAGTTAATTAAAACAATTCCAAAAAAATATAAATCTATTTTGTTAATTAACCATGAACCTACAGTAAGAAATTTAGTAAAAGCCTTAACAAAGAACCAAAATAATAATCATTTTAAATTACTAAATTATAAATTTCCAACCTCTGCCTTTGCCAAAATTAATTTTGATTTAATTGAATGGAAAGAAATAAAAAATAATGGATTAATTAAAGAGTTTATTAGACCAAAAGATCTTCAGGACTCTAAAGAATAACCTGCCGATCTAACAGTTCTTATTAATGGTTTAGTTTTTTCTATATTTATAGCTTGTCTCAATCTTCTTATATGAACATCAACCGTTCGAGACTCTACATAGATATTTTCACCCCAAACATTATTTAAAAGTTGTTCTCGTGAATAAACTCTTTTAGGGTTTTTAATAAAAAAATCTAATAGTTTAAATTCAGTTGGTCCTAAGGATATTTCTTTATTATTTCTGTAGACACGTTTTGTTACTCTATCTATTTTTAAATCAGTAAATTCCACAACGTCCACTGAAGATTGAGGTTTAGACCTTCTTAGGAGAGATTTTATTCTAGCATTAAGTTCTTTTTGACTAAACGGTTTTGTCACATAATCGTCTGCACCTGTGTCAAATGCTTTAATTTTATCTGCTTCCTCGCCTTTAGCAGTTAGCATTATTATTGGTATATCACTAAATTTTTTATCCTTCTTTAAATTTTTACAAAGATCCACTCCAGAAAGATCTGGCAGCATCCAATCCAAAAGTATTAAATCAGGTTGCTTATCTTTAATTAATTTAAGTGCTTCCTCTCCATTTTCAGAAAAACTTACCTTATGGCCCTCTTTTTCTAAATTGTATTTTAATAAAGTTACTATTGGCGTTTCATCCTCAGCAATAAAAACATGTGCTGACATTATTACTTTTCTCCAGTTACTATTGGCTCTGTACCTTTTGGTCTATCACCTTCTAAATACTCACCTTCAACTAAATAATATATTTGTTCTGCAATGTTTGTTGTATGATCACCAATTCTCTCTATATTTTTTGTAACAAACAATAAGTGAGTTCCATCATCCAAATTGCTTTCATGTTCTTTAAGATATTTAATTACTTCTTGCATACAAAGGTTAGTTAACTCATCTATTTGCTCATCATTCTCCCAAACGTTCGTAGCCATCGATGAAGATCTATCCAGATAAGCGTCTAAAACAGATTTTAATTGTTTTTGAACATTTGTGGAAACCCTCACTAAAGCGTCAACTAGATTTTTTGGTAAATTTTCATTTAATAATAGAGTTCTTTTCGAAATGTTTTTGGCTAAATCACCAATTCTCTCTAAATCAGAGGATATTTTTAGTGCTGTTACCGTTTCTCTTAAATCTATAGCCATTGGCTGTCTTAAGGCAATTAAATTAACTACTTGTTGTTCAATTGTAGTTTCAAACTTATCAATTTTTTCATCGTTTTTTATTACTGTTTCTGCATTTTCGCTATCACGAGTAGTTATTGCAATAATTGCTTTTCCTAACGCCTCTTCGCATGAAACACCCATTTTTATGATATTTTTATTTAAACTTTGTAATTCTTCTTCGTAAGATTTTACTGTATGCGTTGCCTCCGACATTATCCGAACCTCCCCGTAATATAATCTTGCGTTTTATTATTTTCTGGATTCTTAAATATCTTATCTGTTGATCCATGTTCTATCAATTCTCCTAAGTGAAAGAAACCAGTATTTTGAGATACTCTTGCTGCTTGAGCCATAGAGTGAGTAACTATAATTATTGTATGTTCTTTCTTTAATTCATCAATTAACTCCTCAATTTGGGCTGTTGCAATTGGGTCTAATGCTGAGCAAGGCTCGTCCATTAAGATTACCTCCGGTTGTACCGAAATAGCTCTTGCTATACATAACCGTTGTTGCTGGCCACCTGACAAACCTGTTCCAGGTTCATGAAGTCTATCTTTTACTTCTTCCCAGAGCGCAGCTTTTTTTAAACTTGTCTCAACTATTTCATCCATTTCTTGTTTTGATTGAGCCATACCATGGATTGTAGGACCATAAGAAATATTTTCGTATAATGTTTTTGGAAATGGATTTGGTTTTTGAAAAACCATTCCAATTTTTTCTCGCAATCTTACTACGTCACACCCTTTATCGTTTATATTAAAATCATTTATAACTATCTCTCCTTGAACCTTACATATATCGATTACATCATTCATTCTATTTAAGCATCTTAAAAAAGTAGATTTACCACATCCCGATGGTCCAATTAAGGCTGTTACCTGATTTTCCTCTATTTCTAAATTTATATTAAACAAAGCTTGTTTTTTTCCATAAAAAACATCAACATTTTTTGCACTAATCTTAATCATATTAACTCCATTTTTTTTCAAATTTATGTCTTATTATTTGTGCGAACAAATTCATAACTATTAAAAAACCAAGTAAAACCATTATACAAGCTGAAACTTTTTCTACAAATCCCCTCTCAGCACTTTCAGCCCAAATATAAATTTGAACAGGTAGACTTGCAGCAGGGTCCATTGGTGAGCCAGGGATAGTGTTTACAAAAGCGACCATACCAATTAATATTAATGGTGCTGTTTCACCCAAAGCTTGAGCTAATCCAATAATGGTCCCAGACAGCGTACCTGGCATTGACAGAGGTACAGTATGATGCATTGTGGTTTGCATACGACTAGCTCCCATCGCTAGAGCTGCTTCTCTTATGCTTGGTGGCACTGCTTTTAAAGACGCTCTACAAGCAATAATAATCGTTGGCAAAGTCATCAAAGATAAAGTTATTCCTCCAACTAAAGGTGTTGACCTTGGTAATTGAAACACTGCTAATAAAATTCCCAAACCCAAAAGACCAAATACAATAGATGGTACTGCTGCTAGATTATTAATATTTACCTCGATAAAATCTGTAAATCTATTTTTGGGGGCAAATTCTTCTAAGTATATTGCTGCTAAAACAGCCACAGGAAAAGCAATAGCTAAACAAACTAAAATTGAAAATATAGAACCCATAAATGAACTTGCAATACCAGCTAACTCAGCTTCACGAGAGTCTGGATAAGTAAAGAAACTTAAATTAAATTTACTCTCTACTTTTCCTTGTTCTACAAGTTGATCAAAAATTTTTAATTGATAATCGGTAACTCTTCTTTGGTTTTCAGGTAGATCTCTTGGGTAATTTCCTTTAAATACCTGGTCCAAATCATCTGATGCAGTGATATAAACATCTTTTGTTTTTCCCAGTAAACTTGGATCATTAATCAATTCTTGTTTAATTTCTCTTTCAAAGAAATAAGAAACCATTTTTTTTAATTCATTTTGTTGTTTCTCATTTGCATTTTTATCTAAGTTAAACATTGACTGGAGTGATATTTCAAAATAATCAGCGTCTTCCAAATCCTCTTTGGACGGATTAGCATCTAAATACATAGTTTCAGCATCAAAATTGACAGGTACTATCAACCAAGTTTTTTGAAAAGCGGTATAACCGGTTGAAAAAATTTTAAATATAAAAATTGCCAAAAACAAAAGTGCCATAAAAATTGCACTTTTACCTAAAAACTGAAATCTTTTTTCTGAGGAATATCTTTTTGCTAACAGTTTTTCTTTATTTTTATTCATATTTTTCTCTATATTTTTTAACTACTCTTAAAGCAACAATGTTTAAACACAAAGTCACTATAAATAATGACATTCCTAAAGCAAATGCAGCTTGTGTTTTTGGATCTCCGAATGCTTGATCGCCAATTAAAATGACAACAATTTGTGCAGTAATTGTTGAAGTAGACTCTAGTGGATTTAAAGTTAAGTTCGCAGCTAATCCAGATGCCATCACTACAATCATTGTTTCACCTATTGCTCTTGAAACACCTAATAATATTGATCCAACAATTCCAGGTAAGGCTGCAGGAAAAATAACTTTTTTAATTGTCTCTGATTTAGTTGCACCCATGGCATAACTTCCATCTCTAAGACTTTGAGGAACACTTGTAATAACATCGTCACTAAGACTTGATATAAATGGAATAATCATAATCCCCATCACTCCACCAGCAGCAAGAGCACTCTCAGCAGATACTTCTAGTCCCATTGCTGTTCCTATATCTTTTAAAAATGGTCCAACAGTTAAAGCTGCAAAAAAACCATAAACCACTGTTGGTATTCCAGCTAAAATTTCTATCAAAGGTTTAGCGTACTGTCTTACTTTATATGATGCATATTCAGCTAAATATATTCCACTCATTAGACCAATCGGTATAGCTACACACATAGCAATGAAAGCTATAAAAAAAGTACCTGCAAAAATTGGAACTGCGCCAAAAGTATCTGAATACATTGTTGGATCCAGTGCTTCAGATGAGTCTCTTACAAAAGCTTTTGCTGGATACCAATGAGTTCCAAAAACAAAATCAAACAAAGGGATTACTTTAAAAAAATCTATTGTTTGAAATATTAATGAAAAGACAATTCCAACAGTAGTTAAAATTGCAGCTAAAGAAGCAGTAAATAAAACAGCATTAAAAAACTTTTCTACTGGTTCTCTCGTTCGATTATTCGATGAGATTCTTTTGTATGCATAAGCTACAGAGGCAATAATAATACATAAAACTATAACAACTTTTGAGCTTTGAGCTATTGAACGAAGATTTAAATATTTTTCTGATGAAACTTGAATAAAAGATGTAACCTCTCCTGTAAATTGACCACGGGAAAGTGCTTTCGTTTTTTCATAAATTAGATTTAGTTCATCATCTAGATAACCTTGATTTGCATAATCACTTAAAATTAGTAATTTTACGATTGTTGGTTCAAAAATTGCCCATAAGGAATAAATAATAAATGCTGGAATAGCGCACCATATAGCAAGATAATATCCGTAGAATTGTGGGAGTGCGGTTAATCTTTTATTAGTTGATTGAATTGTGTATGCTTTTTTTCTTCCAAAATAATAACTTGTAAAGCCTAGTAAAACTATAAATATAAATAATATTAAGTTCAATGAATCCCCTTTACGTTGACTTTACACTTCTATAAAAAAAAGGGGTCTAAAAAGACCCCTAAATTTCTATTTGTTAACCAAACTTATTAGTCAGCCATTGCGACAAGATTTTTCGCGTTATCTCTAGTTGTTCTATACAACGTTTTATCTAACGGTACTAAACCAATGTCAGCTAAATAACCATTTTTACCTATCGCTTTAGTTGTAGTGAACTCTTTTACAAATTCATGTAAACCAGGGATCACACCAACGTGAGCCTTTTTAACGTAGAAAAATAATGGTCTTGCAACTGCATAGCTGTAATCTTGAATAGATTCTAAAGAAGGTTGACCACCTTCAATACTTGCAGCTTGAAGTTTATCTTTAGCAGCTAAGAAATAACTGAAACCAAAGAAACCAAACATTTCTTTATCTTGAGTAAGTTTTTGAATAATTAAACTATCATTTTCACCTACCTCAATTGCAGCACCATCTTCTCTGTAAAGTTTTTGTGGCTTTTTATATTTTTTGTTTCCAGCTTCAAAACCTTTTTTATAAAGCGCTTTAGCTTCTTTTGGCATACCTTTTTTCATTACCAAAGAATTCCAAGCATCTCTTGTTCCAGAAGTTCCTGGAGGAATCATAACTGAAATTTTTTGTTTTGGTAAACTTGGATCTATTTGATCCCATGAAGTATAAATGTTATCAACTAGTTTACCATCAACAACAGAGTGTTTAGCTAATGCTTTCCAAAGTTGTTCTTTTGTAAAGTTTACTGGTTCTGCATCTAAGCTGTATGCTAATGTAATACCGTCATTACCGATTACGATTTCAACGATTTCATTAACACCATTTTTTTTACATAGAGCTTTCTCTTTATCTTTCATTGCTCTTGATGCATTTGTTATATCTGGATGGTTCTCACCAACACCAGCACAGAACAGTTTAGCTCCTCCACCAGTACCAGTAGATTCGATTACAGGAGTTTTAAATCCCTTACTACCAAATCTTTCAGCAACAACAGTTGCATATGGGAATACTGTAGATGAACCAACTATTTTGATTTGATCTCTTGCTTGTGCAACAGTTGCAATTGTTAGTGCAACTAATGATGCAACAATTATAGTTAGTTTTTTCATTATCTTTAATCCTTTCATTAATTAATTAAAAGATGAGTGACTCGTACAAATTCATTGAATCTTTAATATTACAGATTTGTTACAATTTTGTTAAAATGATAACTTTTTAGTTGTATTTCATTGAGATAACTATCTCATTAGTTTCAGTTTCTAAGCCCCCTTTGCAAGAAACAGGATTAGAATTATTACTAAAAGCAAGGTCAGGTGTAGGATATAAAGTAACTTCAAGTCTAACTAAATTTACAAGTTCTTCTAATACCATTGGATCGTATCTCCATTTAGGCCAATTAGATGGTGTTGAGAATATTGAAGTAAGATAACTTGTTGCCATAGTGTACCTATAATTACTCAAATTTTGATCTTTTAAAAGATGGTCCCTAACAGAATTAAATATATTTCTGCATCTAAATGAGTCGGACATATAAGTAGATTTATCAAGCCCCTCTTTCATTGGTATAGATACAAGCATATCCACACTATTTCTCCACCAAGATGAAACAACATCTAAATAAATTTCCTCATACTTAGCAGCAGAATGTTGCTTTATTACCGGATAGGTTTTTTTTAAATCCTCCTGCAATCTAAAGACACCTATATCAAACACGGTTAATTGTTGATTTCTCAGAATTGTTGAAATATCTAAAGAATAACTATTCAAAATTGATGAGAAAATAAAAACAAATGAAATTAAAATACTTTTAAATATTTTTAACATTCAAAAAATTTAAATAAACTGTAACAATAATCAATAAAAGATTTGTTAAATTTTTAACGAATTTTATTCAATTTTTAACACTTTTTCAGCTTTAACTATTTTGTTGGAAGATAAATTTTTATTTCTGTACCTTTGTTAACAGAACTAAGAATCTCATAATCTCCTCTATGCTGGGTGATTATGTGTTTCATAATTGCTAACCCTAAACCTGTGCCACCAATTTTTTTACTTTTTTCGGTATCAACTCTAAAAAATCTTTCAGTAATTCTTGGAATAAATTCCTGTGGGATACCTATTCCATAATCTTTTACACTGATCATTAAATGTTTATCTATTAACTTACCATCGCAATATTCACTTTTTATTTTTATATTTTTATTTTCCTCTGAATACTTTATTGCATTATCAATTAAGTTAGAAAAAACAGTAAAAAGTTTATCGGTGTCTCCATACACTAAAGTTGGCTGCATTAAATTAACTTTTAAATTGAGTTTTTTCTTTTTAAGAGGTAACTCAAAATTACTTTTAATATTTAAAACAATATCATTTATATCTACAATTTGGTTTGGTTTGATATGTTCTTCAAGTTCAATTCTACTTAATATTAACAAATCATTAATTAAATTCTCCATTCTTATAACTTGATCTGACATAATTTTCATGAATTTCTTTTGGGCTTTTGCATCATCTGATGCTGGCCCCAAAATAGTTTCTAAAGAACTTTTTATAGAGACTAAAGGTGTTCTTAATTCGTGGCTTACGTTAGCAACAAAATCTGTTTTAAATTTTTGAGCTTTTGTAATTTCTGTAAAATCTTTTAAAAACAAAACAACAGAATTATTTTCTGGAAACAAATATGTAGGTCCAGGAATGATGTAAATTTTGTAAAGTTGATATGACGGAAGGTTAATTTCAATATCAATATTTTGAGTTACCTGTGTCTCAATAGTTTTTTCTATTGACTCAAGTAGTTTGGTATCTCTGATTACAGTAGATATATTTTTGTCTATTAGATTTTGCCCAAATCGCTGTTTTGCACTTTTATTAAGATATTTAATTTGATTATACCTATCTAATGCAAAAAATTGATCTTCTAACTCTTCAATTATAACTCTTTTACTTAAATCGTTTTTGTTAGATTTGTTTTCAACAATAGCAGTGTTTTGAGGTTTTACATTTTTTTTAACTAAAAAATAACCTAATACAATTATGACAATAACAAAAAAAATAGTAAGTAAATCCATAATATTATTATGTAATAAATTTGAAATAATTTTTTAACATTAAATACATGTGAATCTTTTATCAAAGATTCATGACAATAAATACTCTATTAAGAAAAGTTAGTCAGAACAAAAAGTTTAATATTAATACTTATGATTTTTTTAAACCTACATTTAATGTCAAACTAGCTGAAAGCAGAGGCGAAATAAAACTTGCACAAAAACTTAGATATAAAGTCTTCTTCTCCGAAAGAATCAAAAACCCTATATTAAATATAGGAAATTTTAGAAGAGACTCTGATAAATTTGATAATTATGCAGATCATATAATTGTGACCCACAGAAAATCAAAATTTTCGAAAACAAAAGTAATAGGTACTTATCGTTTACTTAAGCAATCTGTTGCAGAAAAAAAATCAGGTTTTTATAGTTGCGATGAATTTAATTTAGAGAATTTATTAAATTCAAGAATTTATAATAATATGCTTGAATTAAGTCGATCATGTATATCTCAAAAATTTAGAAATAAAAATGTACTCCAATTAATGTGGAAAGAAATTCATGATTATATTAATAAAAATAATATCGATGCTTTGTTTGGTACAGCCAGTTTCTTAAACACTAATATTAGCAAGATTGAGGATCAGTTAATATATCTTAATCATAATCACAAAATGCCAGATAACATTACCGTCAGTGCTTTACCAAAATATAGAGTAAATATTGATTACCAAAAGAAAATAAATTTAAATATTAAATTATTTGCAAAATTACCCACTTTAATCAAAGCATATTTAAAGTTTAATGCATCTATCGGGGCAGGTGCTGTAATTGATAATAAATTCAAGACAACAGATGTTTTTATTTTTTTACCAATTGAAAAAATAAATAAAGAATATGTAAATAAAATTTTAGACTAATGCAGCAAATCCTAGAGAAAATTTCAAAAATTGATGAAATCAAATCTTTGTATAAAGTTAATTACAAGGAGTTAAAACAATCAAATAATTTTTGGAAAAAAACTTTAGATATTTTAAAAATAAATTACATTGCAGAAAATGTTGACAATATACCCAAAGCAGGATCAAGTATAATAGTTGCAAATCATCCATTTGGATTATTAGATGGACTAATAATTTGTTCAATAATATGTGATATCCGAAAGGATTATAAAATTTTAATTAACGATGAAGTTTCACAAATTGACCAAATAAGAGAATACTTGTTACCAATTAAATTTTCAACATTAACAGAAGATATTAAAAAAAATATCATTTCTAAAAAAAAAGCAATTGAGCACGTAAATTCAAATGGAATTTTAATAACCTTTCCTTCAGGAGAAGTTGCAACTTCTTCTCTAATTTTTAATGAGGCTAATGAAAGAAGATGGAAACCATTAATTGGATCTATAATTAATAAGACAAATGGTACAATTATTCCTGTACGTTTTTTTGGAAAAAATAGCTTACTTTTTCACACAATAGGTTTTGTAAATAATAATTTAAGAAGAATTTTATTTATACGAGAATTATTAAATAAAAAAAATCAAACATTTAAGCTTAGTATTGGGAAAAAAATTTCATCACTACAAAACGAAAGATTGAATAATAGACAAATAGTAGACAAACTTAGATCTATAGTTGTAAATATTAATTAGGGGAGATATTCTCAAAGAATATTTTAGCTGTTTCTTCCCAGCTATATTTTTTAGCAAATTCTAAACAATCTTCTCTATTAACTTTTAAAGCCTTTAGAGCAGAAGCTTTAAGATCATTATCCAAAGTATCTATGTTAGTCCCTCCTAATATATCTTTCGGGCCTGGGACAGGATAGGCAGCAACTGGTGTTCCACAATTTAAAGACTCTAGCACAACAATACCAAAAGTATCTGTTTTGCTTGGAAAGACAAAAACATCAGAAGAAGCAAAATGAGATGCTAATTCTCCGTTTGTTTTTTCTCCTAAAAAAATATCTTTTGTAAACTTTTTTTTTAAATTATTTAAATCTGGTCCTTTACCAATTATAACTTTTGTGCCTTCTAATTCTAAATCTAAAAAGGCCTTAATATTTTTTTCAACAGCCACTCTTCCAACGTAAATCCATATAGGTCTTTTGTATGGTAAATCTCTTTTAACTGGATTTTTAAAAGCTCCATGATTACCACCCCTTGTCCAAGTTACCATTTTATTATTATCAACCCCTAATGCTATTAGTTCCTCTCGCATCGACTCTGTTGTTACTAAAATTCTTTCAGCTTTATTATGAAAATTACATAAAAACTTCTCTGACCATTTTGCAGGAATGATTGGCATGTAAAGTTTCATATATTTGTCAAATCTAGTGTGAAAGCTAGTGGTAAATTTTAAACCATTTTTAATACAGTGTCTTCTTGCCATAAAACCTAAAGGACCTTCGGTTGCGATGTGTATTGCATCAGGTTTTATTGCATTGATTAAATTACTTACTCTTGGCCAAACATTTAATGATAATCTAATCTCATTATATTTTGGCATAGGAACAGTAAGAAATTGTTGGGGTGTGATAAACTCTATGTTGTGACCTTGAGATTTTAATACTTCTCCAGTTTCATGCAAAGTTCTAACTACACCATTCACTTGTGGATAGTATGCATCTGTTACGATTAGAATTTTCACGCTTAAGAAGCTCGCTTTAAATCTTCTACGTTATCTTTTTTATCTATTTCTTTTTTCTCTTCGTCCTCTGTTACGAATTCTTTCCTAGCATTATCCCAATATATAATTTCAAATGTTCCATCATATTTCTCTGCTAAAGCAGTGCAGGACTCTACCCAGTCCCCACAGTTCAAATAATTAATTCCATCAAAATTTTGATCTTCTGCATGATGAATATGTCCACATATTATACCATCATACTTTTTTCTTTTTGCATAATCTGATACTGTTCTTTCATATTCACCTATATATTTAACTGCATTTTTAACTTTATATTTTAAAAATTTTGCGAGAGACCAGTAACTTTTTCCTCTTAATTTTCTAAAGAAATTAATAACAATATTTAATCTAAGTAATAGACCATATGCAATTGATCCTAACTTAGATAACCATTTTGCATATTTCATTACACCGTCCCAGGCATCACCGTGGACTACAAGATATTTTTTTCCAAGCGGTGTCTCATGAATAACTCTGTTAACTATATTGATATCACCAAAATGCATTGGTATAAATTTTCTAAAAACCTCGTCATGGTTTCCAATTATATAAAATACTTTTGTACCATGCCTTGCTTTTCTTAAAATTTTTTGGATTACGTCATTGTGCTGTTGAGGCCAATAAAACGTTTTCTGCATAGCCCATACATCAATTATATCTCCTACTAGATATAAATTCTCTGACCTTGAATATTTAAAAAATTCTAATAATTTATCTGCCTGACACCCTTTAGTTCCTAGATGTACATCTGAAATAAATAAGCTTTTATATGTAATTAAAGATTTTTTTGTTTCCATATTTTCTTGTTATAATTAATGATTCTATTATAAGTAGAATCTTTAACTCATTACTACATTTTTATGTTACAGTTTTATTAAATATGAAATTTTGTCTAATATATAACAAGAAATCAGCAGGTGGAAGAAAGTCAAAATTTATCAAAAAAATACTTGAAGAAATATCGAATCACCACAAAGTTGATTTATTTGAGACATCGAGTGAGTCGGAAGCCTCTGAAATAATAAAAAACTTTGAAATAAATAACTACGATAGATTGTTAGTTGCTGGGGGAGATGGTTCCGTTTCTTTTGCAATTAATGAATTAATAAAAAATAATTTCAATCTACCTGAAAACTTTGCAATTGGATATATTCCAGCTGGTACGGCTAATATTTTGCAAGCAGAATTGGGTATGACTAAAAATGTAAAACATATAGCTAATACGCTTACTTCAGACAACTACGACAAAACATGTTTAGTTAAAATTAATGACAAGCATTTTATTTTAATGGCAGGTATTGGATGGGACGCTCAAATTGTAAATTCAATTGACTCTTATTTAAAGAAAATTCTAGGAAAAGTTATTTTTGGTATAAAAGGTTTCCAAAAATTTTTATCAATGAATAATAAAAAGATTAAAGTGTCGATAGATAAAGAAGATATATTTGCTGATTGGGTTCTTTGCTCAAATAGCAAATACTATGCTGGGCACCATAAAATTACTGATACACATATATTTGATAAAAAATTTACTACCTATATTTTTAAGGATCTCAAAAGATATAAATTACTTTATTATATTTATTTAATAGCTGTATACGGAAATTTGAATAAATCTAAATCTGTGATTACTGTAAATGTAGATGAAATTAAATTTGACGGCTTGGGAAATAATATACCTGTTCAAATTGATGGTGATAATTTCGGTGAGCACGAAAAAATAATTATTTCGTCTTCAAAACAAGAATTTAATATCCTAAAAGCAGCTTAAATATTTCATTTACTTAATTTTGATAATTTGGAATAATACACCATTAAATTCATACAATTGGAGGTTGAGATGAAAAAAAAACTTAAAAACTTTGCAAAAAAGAAACAAAAAATTAGTAAATCAATTAATAAGTTCAAAAATAAGATTAATTTAAAAGAAAAAAAATTATCTAAAATTAATATAAAAATTGCAAGTTTAGAAAAAAAAGTTGCTGAAAAAAAAGCAAAAAAAATAGCTAAGAAACAAGCTGGTGAAAGCCCAGCATCTGTAAATAATTAACATCTAAATTCGTCTTTCTCTCTTCTCAATTATGAAAAGAGAGAAAGTAATTAATTAACAAAATTTATAAAAATTAGTGAAGAATAATTGATTATTAAAATATAAATTTTGTATGCAATTTTTAAATAAATTTAATTATAAAAATATTTATCTAATATTACAATTCAGTTAATTTAACGAACTCTTCCATATACATCTTGATATCTAACAATATCACTTTCCTTCAAAATTGAGCCAACTTGAGCTTCAACAATTTTAACAGGTTTTTTTCCTGGATTTTGAACTCTATGGATTGCTTCTAATGGAATGAATATATGTTCACCAGGTTTTTTAATTATAATATCCTTATTAAGTGTTATTTTGGCATTACCTTGTGTAACTAACCAATGTTCAGCTCGATGATGATGTTTTTGTAAACTTAGAATGCCTTTTGGTTTTACATATAACTCTTTAATTAAAAATTCTTTTCCTTCAAATAAGTTCGTGTATCTACCCCATGGACGGTAATAGACATTTTTTTTCTTAATATATTTGTTTTTATTTTTGTCATACATCTTCAGAATTTCTTTCCAACTACCAAGATCTGACCAAGGAATGTCTAATTTGATAGCGTTAATTTGTTTGGTTTTTTCAAGAATTGCATAATCAAATGATTTGGCGGTTGCTTTTATAAATGAAGCTTTGTTTAGATAATATGTATTAGCCTTAAATTTTGTTTTATTAACTGCAATTAAACAATTTCTGTAAGTTTTAGGCTGATATTTTTTAAAGTTATTAATAATAGAATCTTTTCTAAGATAAAACATTCCAGAATTCCAATAGCCTTTATTCTTTATAATTTGTTTGGCCTTAGCTTCTTTTGGTTTTTCAATAAATCTAGTTACTTTATAAGTATTACCTTTGATTTTTTTTGTTAAAAAATAACCATAATCACTCGTTGGAGATTTAGGTTTAATTCCAAAAACAAATATATTTTCTTCATTAAGGTTTAATTTATTTTTGTTAATTGTTTTATTAAAAATACTCATCTTTTCAATCAAATGATCTGCTGTAAAAAACATTAAGGGCTGATTATCTGGAATATCTTTAATTAAAGCAGTGCTTAATATAGCTGGTGCAGTGTTTCTTTTAGCTGGTTCTACAACAATTTTATATTTGTTTATTTTGTTTTTTCTTAAATGCTGTTTTACTTTACTTAAGTATTTCTTATTAGTGCTAATTATTGGAGAGTCATAAATTGATGCTTTTGTTCTCTGAAGTGTTTTTCCAAATAAAGTCCAATTACCAAAATCAATAAACTGCTTTGCTTGATGATTTTTAGAATTTGGCCAAAGTCGATTTCCAGCACCTCCACATAAAATGACTGGACGAATTTTCATTAAATCTCTGAATAATCCTTAACTTCTTTTTTCTTACCTGGGTGTGTTGGTGCACCTAAAAATGCTGGACCAACGGTTTGCGCATATTTCCATAAAGTACCAGATCCAAAATCAGATTTTCTTGCTCTCCATTTCCTTTTTCTAGAAGCTAGTTCTTTTTTAGAAAGTCTGACATTGATAGTTCCTTTTTTGGCATCAATATCAATGATATCTCCATTACGTAAAAGACCTATGGGACCTCCTAGAGCAGCCTCAGGGCCCACATGACCCACACAAAAGCCTCTAGTAGCTCCAGAGAACCTTCCATCAGTTAAAAGAGCTACTTTCTCCCCTTTTCCCTGTCCATAAATTGCTCCTGTTGTAGATAACATTTCTCTCATACCAGGACCACCAACTGGTCCTTCGTATCTAATTATAATTACATCACCATCATTATACTTTTTACTTTGAACAGCTTTCATTGCACTTTCTTCGTTATCAAAACATCTTGCTTTTCCAGTAAATTGTAATTTAGCTAATCCTGCAACTTTTACTATCGCTCCATCTGGTGCTAAATTACCTTTTAAACCAACTACACCCCCTGTAGGTGATAATGGATCTTTATAAGATCTCATTACTTTTTGTTTAGGATTAAATTTAATATTTTTTAAATTTTCTTTCATTGTTTTCCCTGTAACAGTCATACAATCACCATGAATGTAGCCACCTTCATATAAAGTTTTTAATAACATAGGAACACCACCTGCTAACCACATATCTTTTGCAACATATTTTCCACCTGGTTTTAAATCAGCTAGATACGGAGTTCTTTTAAAAATTTTAGCAACATCCATTAAATCAAATTTTATTCCTGCTTCATTTGCAATTGCTGGTAAATGTAATCCTGCATTAGTAGACCCTCCTGTTGCAGCAACTATTGTTGCAGCATTTTCTAATGCTTTTCTAGTTACAATATCTCTTGGCTTAATTTGTTTTTTTAAAAGTTGCATAACCATTTTGCCACTTTCTTTTGCATACTTATCTCTTTCCTCATATGGAGCTGGAGTTCCTGCTGAGTATGGTAATGCTAATCCAATAGCCTCAGACACACATGCCATAGTATTTGCAGTAAATTGGCCTCCACAAGCACCTGCACTAGGACAAGCAACTAATTCTAATTTTCTTAGTTCTGCAGCTGTCATTTTACCTGATGAATGTTTTCCAACAGCTTCAAATACATCAACAACTGTTACGTCTTTACCTTTATATTTTCCTGGAAGAATTGAACCTCCATAAATAAATACACTTGGAACATTTAATCTAACCATCGACATCATTAATCCTGGTAAAGATTTATCACATCCTGCAATACCAACTAATGCATCATAACAATGTCCTCTAACTGTTAACTCTGCTGAATCAGCTATAACTTCTCTTGAGATCAAAGAAGATTTCATCCCTTCATGGCCCATAGCAATTCCATCCGTAACAGTGATGGTACAAAATTCTCTTGGAGTGCCTCCATTTGATCTAACGCCTTTTTTAACAGATTGAGCTTGTCTCATTAAAGCAATGTTACAAGGAGCTGCCTCATTCCATGTAGAA
>CACIYQ010000005.1 GCA_902590915.1 uncultured Pelagibacteraceae bacterium | reverse complement strand
AGCCGGTCCGAGATCAGACAAAATATCTCCAAACAGGTTTGAGGCCACAACTACATCAAACCACTCAGGGTTTAAAACAAATCTTGCTACCAAAATATCTATGTGAAATTGATCAGTGTTAATTTCAGGATAATTTTTTTTCATTTTTTCAAAACGTTCATCCCAAAATGGCATGGTGATTGAAATACCATTTGATTTTGTTGCATTTGTTAATTTTTTTCTTTTTCTTATTTTTGCTAATTCAAAAGCAAATTTTTGAACTCTGTCAATTCCATGAGCTGACATAATTGTTTCTTGAATAGCTATTTCACGATCTGTATTTTTATACATTCTTCCACCAACAGATGAATATTCTCCTTCAGTGTTCTCTCTAACAATCATCATGTCAATATCTCCAGGTTTTTTATTAGCTAATGGAGAGTTAACACCTGGAAAAAGTTTAACTGGCCTTAGATTTATGTATTGATCAAATTCTCTTCTAAATTGTAGTAGTGATCCCCATAATGAAATATGATCAGGAACCTGATCAGGCATACCAACTGCACCAAAAAAAATAGCATTGTGTTTACTTAATTTTTCTTTCCAATCATCAGGTAACATTTTTCCGTGCTTTTCATAATAATCACATGATGCAAAATCATATTCAGTGAAATTAATTTTAAATTGATGTTTTAGGGCTGCCTCTTTTAAAACTTTAAGACCCTCAGGTATAACTTCTTTACCTATTCCATCTCCTGGTATGGCTGCAATATTATATTCTTTCATAAATGTAGGTTTATACGTTAAATATTTGTTAAATAATATTGTTAAATTATCCTTAAAATTTTAATCATCCATTGTTTTGACATATTTAATTTGTTAACTTTAAATATGAAAAAGTTAGTTTTTGTCTTTATATTTAGTCTATTTTTTATTTCAAATTCAAACGCAGCTTGTGATGACCCTTTAACTGAGGGTGTAGATTATTCAAATTGTAGATTTTCTGACGCACAAGATTTACAAGGAAGTTACTTCCCAAATTCTAACTTATCTTTTGCAAGTTTTATTCAGGTTAATTTAGATAAAAGTATAATGATGAACTCCAATTTATCATTTGGAACATTCCCCGAGTCTACATTTGTGAGAGCTAATCTTTATGAAACAGTTTCTATTGGTGCCAATTTTGAAAAAACAAACTTTACAAGTGCAAATTTAACAAGAGTTGATTTTATGGGGGCTACTTTAATTGAAGCTAATTTTCAAAACGCAAATTTAATGGAAGCAAATTTTACATCCTCAAATATAACAAATGCAAATTTTGATGGCGCCAATTTAATTGGAGCAACCTGGACTAATGGTCAAACATGTGGACCAGAGTCAATTGGAATCTGTAACCAGTAATTAATGAACAGCTCTGTTAAGACTGATGATGTAATTTTTAATTTTTTTAAGCAAATTTGTGATGAAAAAGATGATCAAAAGCGTGTTGAACTTGGGAAAAGTTGGATTAAAGCCATGGAAAGCAATTTATCTAATATGGAAGCAAATTTAGACGGTGCTGATAAACTAAAACATAAGGATGATATTCAAAGTAATCGAGATCATTTAGATAGCCTGAAGACTAAAACTTCATCTGAATGGAGAGATTATGCAACACAGTGTATGGTTGAAATACTAAGTCATAAAGATAAGTAACCAATTTTCATTTACTGTTTGATTTAAAGTAAAATTATAATAATATTTCTTTAAGGGGTGTCTTTATAGACTGAGATTATACCCTAAGAACCTGTCCGGTAATTCAGAAAGGGAGAAAATGGATAATACATACTTTATAAGTCAATCAATATCACTAACACTAGTAATAACTATTAGTTTAATATTTGTAATATTTGGAATTGATCATTCAAAAAAATTCCAAGGTATTAATAATTATTTAACAGCAAATAGAAATATTGGTTTATTTTCACTAACAACAAGTTTAGTTGCATCAGCGTTAGGTGCTTGGATTTTGTTTGGCCCAGCATCTGCATCAACATGGGGTGGAATTGGAGCAGTAATTGGTTACGCTCTAGGAACTGGTTTTCCAATGATATTTTTAATTTATTTAGGAAAAAAAATAAGAAAAGACTTTCCTAAAGGTTCATCTTTAATTGAGTACATGAGACAAAAATTTGGCAAAAGTTTATTTAAATTAATTCTGCTAATGACTATTTTTTATATGTTCATTTTCTTGTGTGCAGAAGTTACTGCAGTAGCTGTGTTAATTAACTATATATCTGGAACTGATTTATGGATAACGGCATTAATAGTGATTATTTCAACTTTGACTTACACTTTATATGGAGGCTTAAGAGCTTCAATATTTACAGACAATATTCAAATGTTTGTTATTGGAATTTTGTTATTAATAACTATTTCATATATTACATTATTTAGTGGTGACAGCTTTTCTTTTTCTTTTATAGAGAGCAAAAACCCTCAATTATTAAGTTCCTCCTATATACCTAGCTACACTGCAGGTTTAACTTTTTTTATTGCTGTAGCTGCAACCAATCTTTTTCACCAAGGTAATTGGCAAAGAGTTTATGCAGCTAAAAATTATGAAACTCTTAAAAAAGGTTTGATTATTTCTTTTTTAATTATTGTTCCAATTGTATTTTTGATGGGCTTTATAGGAATGGTATCTTTTTCTATAGATCCAGCTAATAGACCAGATCTTGGATTTTTTACTTTATTATTAAAAGATCAGACTGAATTGTTGTCATTATTAATAATTGTACTTGGATTGGCGTTAACTATTTCAACAGTAGATACATTAGTAAATGCTATATCTAGTTTATTTGTGGTTGACGGTAAAGCGACGTTTAATTTTGACAAGAAAACAGATTATTTAAAACTTTCTAAATATTTTATTATCGCAATTTCTGTTGTTGTATTTTTTGTTGCTTCAAAAGGATTTGATATCTTGTATTTATTTTTACTAGCTGATTTATTCTGTTGTGCTTTTGTTTTAACTGTTTTCTATAGTTTTTATAATAAGAAGATTAATGAAAAAACTGCATATATTTCAATAATAGTTGGATTAATTGCAGGATTTTTAATGTTTCCTTTTCCAGATTTTTCCAAAAGTTTATTGGTAGGAGTGTTAGTCCCAACAGAAGTATTTAGTCCTTTTGTTAGTCAATCTTTATTATTTTTATCTTTCTTAATCGCAACTTTTCTACCTGCTGCAATATTAAAAATTAAAATGAACTAATGATTGTTAGTTGCCAGCAATTTGGGAATAGATTTTTTCTTTATTAGTTTGACCAATGCTTCGTGAAATTTCTTTATTGTTTTTATAAACAACAATCGTAGTCCAGTAATCGATATCTAATAGTTTAGCTATATCTTTGTCTTTAGTTTGTTCGTAACTTAGAAAAACAACATCCTCAAAATCTTTCTTCGCTTGATCTAATATGATTACTTGCTTAGCACATGTACCGCAGGTTTTATTCCATGAGTTAATAACAACTGTCTTTCCACTTGCTTGAGCGTCATTAAATATCTCATTAGTAAAAGTTGTACCTTTTCCAAATGAAATTGAGCTAAAGCTAAAAAATAACAACAAAGTAATTATAATTTTTTTCATAGATCAAATACTACACAGTTTAATGTTATTGTAATTGATTAAAATGTCTCTATATATCCACAAATCACATGTCTACTAATCAAATAACCATTAACAATCTCTCAAAAGTTTACGATAACGGATTTGAAGCTCTTAAAAAAGTTAACTTAGATATAAAAAAAGGTGAGATTATAGCTCTCTTAGGACCAAATGGTGCGGGTAAGACAACTTTAATTAGCGTCATTTGTGGTATTGTTACACCTTCTTCAGGAAAAGTAACAGTTGAAAATTTTGATATTATTGAAGATTATCGTGAGACACGTTCTAGAATTGGATTGGTCCCTCAAGAGTTGACATTGGAATTATTTGAAACTGTTTTTAATAACGTTTCCTATTCAAGAGGGTTAAATGGAAAAAAACCTAGCCCAAAACATATAGAAAAAATTTTAAAAGATTTGAGTATGTGGGATAAAAAAGATCTAAGGTTAAGACAACTATCTGGAGGAATGAAGAGAAGAGTTTTAATTGCAAAGGCATTATCTCACGAACCTTCAATATTATTTTTAGATGAACCAACAGCAGGAGTTGATGTTGAGTTAAGAAGAGATATGTGGAAAGTTGTTGAAGATTTAAGAAAAACTGGAGTAACGATAATACTAACCACTCATTATATTGAAGAAGCAGAAGCAATAGCAGATAGGGTAGCAGTTATTAATCAAGGGGAAATAATTGTTATTGATGAAACAAAAGAATTACTAAAAAAAATGGGTCAGAAAAAGTTAAGTGTAAATCTTCAAAGTGAAATAAGCGAAATTCCTGATAGTTTAGGTAAATATAATTTAGAAATAGGTGAAGATAAAAAAACGGTAGAATATACCTATGATGTTAATTCAGAAAGTACTGGGATAACTAACTTACTTAAAGATATAAAAGATGCAGGTTTAAAGCTACAGGATTTAAAAACTGAACAAACTACTTTAGAAAAGATATTTGTTAGTTTAGTAAAGGAGAATAATGAAATTTAATTATTATGCGTTTAGAGCTATGTATCTCCATGAAATGGATCGTTTTAAAAGAACTTTGATGCAATCTCTTTTTTCACCAGTTCTTTCAACCTCTTTATATTTTATTGTTTTTGGTTCAGTTATAGGTGGCTATGTTGAAAAAATTGATGGAATTAGCTATGGATCTTTTATTGTTCCAGGTTTACTGATGCTTACCTTGTTAACACAATCAATTAGTAATACTTCGTTTGGTATTTTTTTTCCAAAATTTAATGGGACGATGTATGAAATTTTGGCAGCACCAATTTCTACATTTGAAATTGTCCTTGCTTTCGTTGGAGCTGGAGCGACCAAAACATTATTAGTAGGAGTAGTAATTTTTATTACAGCTACTTTTTTTGTAGAAGTTCAGGTGATGTATCCATTGTTAATGATTTTTCTATTAGTTCTTGTGGCTTTTACCTTTGCTTTATTTGGGTTTTTAATTGGCTTGATGAGTTCTAACTTTGAACAAATGTCAATTGTCCCAACTTTAGTAGTTACACCAATGGTTTTCTTAGGGGGAAGTTTATATTCCTTAGATATGTTGCCAGAATTTTGGCAAACTGTTACTTATTTTAATCCGGTAGTATATTTAATTAATGGTTTAAGATATGCGTTCTACGGAGTTTCTGATTTCAATATTTGGATCAGTGTAAGTTCGATGGTATTTTTTTTAATAATATGTGTAACAGCTGTATCAGTTTTACTGAAAAAAGGCTATAAAATTAAATCCTAGTTACTGGCAATTTTCTTTTTTGGATCGTAAAAAGGTTTTTCTACTATTTTAGCTGTAAATTTTCTTTTATTTGTTTCAACTTCAAGATCAGTTCCAATCTCAGAGTTTTTTATATTCACCATTGCAAGAGCAATATTTTTTTTTAATCTTGGTGAATATACAGCAGAGGTTACTTTACCAATTTCATTATTATTTTTTTTGATAGGCCAGAAAGTTGTGTTTGGACCAGATAGTGGTTCACAATTAATCTCTAAGCCCACTTGTTTTCTTTTTATTCCTTCGGCTTTGATTTTTTTTAAAGCAGCCTTTCCTATAAATTCAATATCGTTATCTAAGGATACTAAACGGTCAAAACCTAATTCAAATGGATTTGTATGGATATCAGCATCAGCGTGATAAGACAGCATTCCTCCTTCAATTCTTCTTATAGAAGAGGTATGACCTGGCTGAAGACCATGATCTTTTCCAGCATTCATTATTTTTTCATACAGATCATTTCCTTTAGAACCATCTCTTAAAAATAATTCATAACCAAATTCACTTGACCAGCCTGTTCTAGAAACAATTAAAGGGATGCCATCTAAATCAAATTCTTTAAACCAGTAATATTTTAAATCTTTAATACTTTCACCGAAGAGTTTAACCATGATGTCTTTAGAAGTAGGACCTTGTAACTGCAATGGTGAAACATCGGGTTCAGATATATTGACATTTAAACCTGAATTAACAGCAACACCTTGGGCCCACAACAATACATCACTGTCTGCAAGGGAAAGCCAAAAATGATTTTCAGCCAATCTTAATAAAACTGGATCATTTAATATTCCTCCCTCGTTATTAGTGATTAAAACATATTTACATTGACCAATCGAAATATTTGAAAGATCTCTAGGAGTTAAGAGTTGAGTGAATTTGTGTGCATCTGGTCCAGTAATTTCTACCTGTCTTTCAACAGCAACATCACAAAGAATTGATTTTTCAATCAAATTCCAAAAATTTTGCTCAGGATCACCAAAATCTCTAGGAATATACATATGATTGTAAACTGAAAAACCAGTTGCGCCCCATTTTACTGTTGAGTCAAAATAAGGAGATTTTCTAATTTGTGTCCCAAAACCAAAGTTTTTATCAGTCATTTTGAAAAATGCTTAACAGATGGTGTAAATTTTGCAAAGAAATTCAAGACATTTATAGCCCATTTAAGGGCTATAAAAATATGAGAGAGAGTTATTATTTTTTAAAATTGTTCCGACTCTGTAGAGCCAGTCATTGCGTTTGTTGAGCTTTGACCACTGCTAATAGTATTTGATACTGCATCGAAATAAGATGTACCAACTTCTCTTTGGTGTTTCACACTGGTATAACCATCTTTTTCTCTTGCGAATTCTTGTTCCTGGATTCTTGAGTAAGCAGACATACCTTCTTTTCTATATTTTTCAGCAAGTTCAAAAATTGCAATATTTTGTGTATGAAATCCTGCTAAAGTAATGAACTGAAATTTATAACCCATTTTAGAAATTTCTTTTTGAAATGATGCTATTTCATCGTCACTTAAATGTTTTTTCCAATTAAAAGAAGGAGAGCAATTGTAAGCTAACATTTGTCCTGGATATTTTGCATGAATTGCATCAGCAAATTTTTTAGCTTCTTCTAAGTTAGGAGTGGCTGTTTCGCACCAAATTAAATCACAATATGGAGCATAAGCTAAACCTCTTGAAATGGCTTGATCAATTCCATGTTTTACATAATGAAAACCTTCTGGTGATCTTTCACCAGTCAAAAATGGTTTATCATTTTCATCATAATCATTAGTAATAAGTTTTGCAGCATTGGCATCAGTTCTTGCACAAATTACTAATGGAACATCAGCGATATCTGCTGCAAGTCTTGCAGCCTTTAAATTTTTTACTGCTGATCCTGTTGGAATAAGAACTTTACCACCCATATGACCACATTTTTTTTCACTCGCTAATTGATCTTCAAAATGAACACCTGCTACACCAGCTTTAATAAATTTTTTAGTAAGTTCAAAAACATTTAATGGACCTCCAAAACCAGCCTCTCCATCTGCAATGATTGGCAGCATATAGTCTATCTTGTTTTCTTTAGTCATATCTCCATCAGCAATTTCCATATGCTGAATTTGATCTGCTCTTAACAAAGCATTATTGATTGACTCAACTAATTTAGGGGCACTATCATAAGGATAAAGTGATTGATCTGGATACATTTCACCAGCTGTGTTTGCATCAGCAGCTACTTGCCAACCACTGAGGTATATAGCTTTTAATCCTGCTTTAGCATGTTGAACTGCGTGGTTACCCGACATGCAACCAAGAGTATTAACATAATTTTCATCATTTAGTAGTTTTCTTAATTTTAGAGATAATTGTTTACATAAAGAATATTCAATCTTAATTGAACCTCTTAATCGCTCAACGTCTTGTTTTGTGAATTCACTATCAAATGAAGTTATGTTATTTACTTGATCTATAATTTTCTCAGCGCTCATATGCTCCTTATTCAGCTATAATTTTGGAAAATAAATTTAAGTAAAAAAAACTAATTATTATCGCTTGAAGTTTCGATAAGATCGTTCATTCCACTTGAACCCCAATCACAGTGATCATCTCTCATGTAGATACCTCTACTATTATGACGATCTAAATCTTCTTTTCTGATGATTTGAGCTTCATTTTCGTTGTTTTTGATTTTTTTGTTCATGTAAAACTTATAATTTACTAAATTTACAAAAGCTATAAAAAAAGACAAAAAGCTTGTAAAAGCTATAAAAAAATTGTAAAAATAAATTTACAAAATTTACAAAAAGTAAAATGAGTCAAATAGATCTAAAAATAGGCCCAAAAATCAAGGCATTTAGAAGACAACTTGGACTTCAAGCAAACAAATTAGCTGAAGATTTAAACATTTCTCCTAGTTATTTAAATTTAATCGAGAGTGGCAAAAGAAAAATTGATGGTGATTTACTTTTAAATGTCTGTGAAAAGTTAAATATTCAACTATCTGATCTTACATCAAAAACTGACATTAATCTTCAAAACACAATCTCTGAAATTCTAGATGATAGTTTGTTTGAGGATTTAGATATCTTAGGACCTGAAGTAAAAGATTTAGTTAGCACAAACCCAAAAATTGGAAAAGCAATAGTTAGATTGGGAGATATTTTAAAGAAAAAAGATCATGAATTAATAAATAAGATTGAGACACTTTCTGGTAAAATAGTAGACAATAGAAAAAATTCTTTTCCAGGTGAAGTAATCTCTGACTTCTTACAGGACAATAAAAATTATTTTCCAAAGTTAGAAGAATTTGCAAATAAAGTTTTTGATAAAATCCAAAAAAATAATCGAACTCGATATATTTCACTTTGTGAATATTTAAATACTGAGTATTCTATTACAGTAAAAGATGTAATCCCTGACGAGAAAAAACCTTTTTCAAAAATTTACAAAAAAAATAAAAAAGAACTTTTATTAAGTGATTATAGCTCTTTAGAAACTAAAAAATTACATGCTGCTGCTCAAATAGCTCAAGAAGGAGCGAGTAAAGAAATAGATAATTATTTATCAGAATTTAATTTTCCATCTGAAGAATCTAAAAAATTAACAAAAGTTGCTTTGTTAAATTATTGTGCTGCTGCAATTTTAATGCCTTATAAATTATTTCATGCGGAGTGTAAAAAACTTAAATACGACTTAGAATTATTGCAAAATACATTTGCAACATCCTTTGAACAAGTTGCGCACCGAGTAACATGTTTGCAAGATCCAAAACTTCCTGGAATTCCTTTTCATTTTTTAAGAGTGGATATGGCTGGGAATATTTCTAAAAGATTTTCATTGTCAGGAATAGATATTCCAAGATATGGTGGCGCTTGTCCTAGATGGAATGTTTATTCTGCATTCACGCGACCAGGTGTTATCCAGGCAGCAGTGAGTAAAATGAATAATGGAGAAAAATATGTTTGTATTGCAAGAACTGTTGAAAAAGGAATTGGAAGATTTGGGCAAGCTAAAAGTGTTTTATCTATTGGTCTTGGTTGTGAGGCAAAATATGCAAAAGAATTTATTTATACTGAAAACGTAAATATAAATGATAAATCTTCAGAAATACCAATAGGGGTATCTTGCAGAACATGTGACAGATTTGATTGTTCACAAAGAGCCTTTCCACCTTTACATAAAAAGTTTGATGTTGATTTAAACTCCAGAGGAGTTTCTGTTTACGTTAGTGATAGTAATTCCTAAAATATGATAAAATATATAATTCCAGCCATTCTTATTTTTTTAATTGTTTTGTTTTGGGAAAAAATCACTGAATTCTTTGAAAAAAAACTAAATATTAAACTCAATTATATTGTTGTTAGTTCCATAATAGTAGTTATAGCAGTTGTTCTTTTACTCTTAAATTACTAGAGCTAATGGCAAAAATTGATCTTTCACAATATAAAATAGATGAATCTGATGGGGTTTTTACCTTTAAAAATGAAAATACAACATTAGGCTTTGTAAGATTTAACAGTATCGGTGAAGTCGAATATATCTTTGTAAATCCATTATTTAGAAAGCAAGGTTTGGCTACCAAATTGTTAAAACTTGTAAAAGATAAAACTGGAAAAGAAATTATACTTCAAAAACCAATAAGTCAACTTGGATCAAAATTACTGAATTCTATAAAACGATGGAAATAAAATCTCTCAGTTTTTTTGACTTACGTAATCTAAAAAAATTATTGATTTCTTATAAGCGGATAGATTTTAGGATTTAAATATCTTAAATTGGTAATTAAAATCAATATCAAAGTAACCAACCCAATAGAAAAACCTAAATAAATTAAAATTTTAAAGTCAAACTGCCAAACTAGTTCAAATATATTTTCCATAATAAACTTAGACCCTATTACTGCAAAAAATGTTGCAATCAAAATTACAGACATGAAAATAATAATGAATTCAATTAAAGATGAGAAAATAATTTGTTTTTTTGAAAAACCTAAGATTTTAAAAACTAGATTTTGATATTCTTTAATTTTTCCCTGAACCATAATTGCACTTGATATTACAATTAAGCCAATAATAATTGTTACAGCAGAAATTAAAGTAACAGCAATAAATACTTTGTTTAAAACTGCAGTTACTTTTAAAAGATAATCTGCAATTTTAATCATTGATAAACTCGGCATTATTTCCAACATTTCTGTTTCATCAAATTTATCAGAATTAAATTTAGCTGTTGCTAAGTATTCATGTGGAATTTGTTTAGCAAATTGGGGGTTAAACAACATTGCAAAATTAATACTTAGATCTCGGTAATCTACTTCTCTAAAATTAATTACTTCTCCATCAATTTCTCGCCCATATACGTTTAAAGTAAAAATATCACCTAATTGAATATTAAAATCTTTTGCAACTTTAGCATCCAAGGATATTTGTAACTGATTTGGCTTAGATAAATTCCACCATTCCCCCTCTAAGATTGGATTATCTTTTGGAATATTTTCTACCCAGGATGATCTTCTTTCACTTCCAATTACCCAATAACTATCATTATCAGGCTTGATGAATGTATTAGGATCAACTCCATTAATTTTAACAATACCAGATGATACCATTGGGACTATTTCAATATTTGCATCTTTATCCATATTTAAAATACCTTGTTCAAATTTTTCTCGCTCTCCTTTTTGAATACCAACAAAAAAATAATCTGGCGCAATATCAGGGATGGACTTAGCAATTTCTCTTTGAAAGTTAGTGCCAACTAAAGCCAGAGTTAACAATAATGTAACTCCTAACCCTAAAGACATTACAGTAATAGGAGTAATACTTTTTGTTTGAGTAATATTTTTAATTGAGACTTTAAGTGAAACAATTGAACTTGATTTAAATTTCTTTAGAAAAAAAATAATTAATTTTGAAAGCAAGAAAAAAACTATTAAACATACAAAAAAAGCTATAAAATATCCTAAACTATAGGTTGGTTGTTCGGTGCCAATTGTAAATAATATAATTAAAATAGATAATAAAACAAAGCTTACTGCGACCAATTTTTTTGAATAGTAAAACTGTAAATTTTGAAACACATTTCTAAATAAGTTAGAGGCTTTGACTTGATCAATAGAACTTATTGTTGGTATAGAAAAAATTACAAGCACCAGCAATCCAACTAAAAATATTTTGAAAAAATTTATAAAAGAAAAAACAGGATAAACATTTAATCCTAAACCATCAGACAAATATTTATCTGCTATTGGAACAATTAAAAAGCTAGACCCATAGGAAATTACAGTAATAATAAACAGTAAAATAAATAATTGTAGATAATAAAGTGTTTTTATATTTCCAGAATAAAATCCTACTGCTTTTCTAACAGCAATTGACATGTTATTTTGATTGATAAAAGACAATAAAGTATTTGCAATTCCAATTCCAGCAATCAACATTGCACTTATTGATACAAGAGATAAAAATTGAGAGAAATTGTTAATAATTCTTTTAATACCACTTGCTGAATTTTCAGGGTATCTAAGTTTTACTTTTTGATCATTTTTGAAAATATTTTCAATTTTTTTTTCAATTTGTGCAGGATCATCATCATTGTTAAATTTTACTTTATATTCATAATTTAAAAAACTTCCTATTCCATTTAGTTTTAAAATTTCTAAAGTTTGTTTGCCAGCTAGGGCCCAATCACCAAATGCAACAAATCCGCTTACATCTGGTACTGATTTAATAATTCCAATGACGGTGAAGTTTTGATCTTGAACTTTAACTTGCTCATTAATCTTTATATTTAGTGTTTTTGATAAACTTTCGTTAATTAAAATTGTATTTGGCTCCCTTTGCATTCTTTCATAAGCTTCGATTGGCTCATAATCAACTTCACCATAAAGTGGATATTTTTCATCCACAGTTTTAATTCTTGTAAATAAAGATTTATTTTTCTCTCTTCCAGTTGTTGAGAGCATCGTACTAAATTCAATCATTTGAGAAACCGTTGCAAACTCTTTAACTTGATTTACCAAATCCAAGTTTCCTTGATTACGATTGTAATCAATCTCTAAATCTCCACCTAATAATGCTTTAGCATTATCATTTAGCTCTTTTTTTAAGCTATCTTCGATTGTGAAAATAGCACTTAGAATAAAAAGACTAATAAACAGAGTTATAATAATGCTTGAGATTTTGTGATAATTTCTACTCAAATCTTTTAAAGCATATTTAAGTATTAAATTAAATTCCGAAGAGTTATTTGATTTTTCCATCTTTAATTTTAATTTTTCTTTTTGCTTTATCTGCAAGTTTGGGATCATGGGTTACCATAATTAAAGAAGAACCTTCTTCTTTTACATATTTAAACAATATATTTGAAATCAATGTAGAGTTCTCGGTATCTAAATTACCAGTTGGTTCATCAGCTAAAATCAATTCGGGTTTCATAGCAATTGCTCTTGCTATGGCTACTCTTTGCTGCTCGCCACCAGATAATTGACTTGGAAGGTTATTAAAACGATGTTTTAAACCAAAACGATCTAACAAAATCTTTGCTTCTTTTTCAGGATTTTTAAAATTATTTAGTTCTAGTGTTAAAGCAACATTTTCAACTGCAGTATAATTTGGGATCAAATAAAAGGATTGAAATACAATTCCAATATTTTTTTTTCTAATTTCTGATACTTCATCCTCATTAAGGCTTGTAATTTCTTGATTTTGGAAAATAATCTTTCCAGAGGTTGGCTTCTCCAATCCACCAACTAGCATTATTAAACTAGTTTTTCCTGAACCACTTTCACCAACAACTGAAACCGTTTCTTTTTTCTTAATATTTAAATCTATATTTTTTAAAACTCTGATATTGTCTTTGCCAGTTTGATATTTAAGATTTATTTTTCTTAATCTTAGAAGTGTGGACATGAATAAAAGTTTATTTATAAAAATTTTGTTAATCTTTCTAGTGCACATAAACGCAAGTGCAATAGAAAAGGTAGTATTATTCGGAGACAGCTTAATGGCTGGTTATGGCTTACCTAAAGAACATCATTTATCCTCAGTTTTAGAGAATAATTTAAAACAAGCTGGATTTAATATTCAAGTTATAAATGGAAGTGTTTCAGGCAGCACATCTTCAGGTGGATTAAATAGGGCAGAGTGGAGTTTATCAGATACAGGGATAGATCTTATTATTTTAGGAATGGGCGCAAATGATATGCTTAGAGGAATTCAGCCAGATGAAACAAAAAAAAATTTAGAACAAATAATAAAAATTGCAAAAGAAAAAGAAATAGAAATAATTTTAGCTGGCATGATTGCTCCAACAACACATGGAGCAAAATATAAGAAAGACTTTGATGCCATCTATCCAAAATTATCTAAGAAGCATAATTTACAATTTATACCTTTTCTTTTAGAGGGTGTGGCACTTAACCCAAGTTTAAATCAACAAGACGGAATACATCCTAACCTGCAAGGAACAATAAAAATAAGCGAAAATATTCAAAAAAGTATTATTGCTATTTTACATAAAAAAAAAAATTTATAATTTTATAAATTTATCATTTACTATTAATCTTATATTTATATGGATAAAGTACCTTATCATCATTTACCAGACGGCACTTTTAGAAACCCTCTAGGTTCCCCTAAAGTTGATCGAAATTTTAAATGGTCTTTTAAAGTATTTAATAAAGAAAAAAAGAAACTCAATATGACTGTTCCAAGGGATCATGTTGTAGATAAGGAACAAGTATTAGCTGATATCAAAAAATATAAAGATGGGGATTATATTGGATGGATAGGGCACGCAACTTTTTTGATAAAATTAGGGAATACAACAATTATAACCGACCCTGTTTTTTCTAAAAATGCAGGTCCGTTAATATTTGGACCAAAAAGATTTACTGAACCAGCTTTAAATTTAAAAGAAATCCCTCCTGTAGATATTTTTTTACTAACCCATAATCATTATGATCACCAAGATATGATGACAATCAGAAGATTCCCTTTCAAAAATACCAAAGTAATGGCTCCTTTAAAGCTAGGTAAGTATTTTAAAAGAAATGGATACAGCGATGTTAATGAAATGGATTGGTATGAAGAAATCATCATTAATGAAAAAATGAAAATAACATTTTTACCAGCGGTTCATTGGTCTAAACGCAGTTTAACAGATACCAACAAAACTTTATGGGGAAATTTTTTAATTGAATATGATGGAAAAAAAATTTTATTTGCTTGTGATACTGGAGTTGGAAATGTTTATAAAGAGATTGGCGAAAAATATGGTCCAATAGATATTAATATTATAAATATTGGAGCTTATAATTTTTATCCAATAACCCCATATAAAGATAAATCATCTTATCACACTAGTCCCGAAGAGGCGCTTCAGATTTCTAGAGATTTAAAAAGTAAGAAAGTAATTGGTATGCATTGGGGTACTTTTGTATTATCGTTAGAGCCAATTATGGAACCAAGAGACCGATTTAGAGATAATGCAGAAAAATATGGCTTTAAAAAAGAGGATGCACTTGTTTTTAAAATTGGTCAAATAACCCCATTAAATGAAATTTTAAAATAATATTTTATGAAATATTTTATTTTGATAATTACTTTTATTTTAACTAGCAATGTTTATGCACAAAATATTAATATTTCAGTTAAAACGAATTTAGATCTTAATTGTAAGTTTGAAAAAGTTATTATTAAAAACGCAGAACATAACTTTGTTTCTTTTACGAATAATCAAATTAAAAGAGAAAATCTTAAAAGTTTAAAAATAATCGCAAAAAATCCAGATATCTTAATTATTGAAAATTTATCAAAATTTATTAACAAGATTAATTTGGAAGTGAAAATATCTAATAAAGATATAATTTTGATACAGGCTTTTGATCAAGAACGAAATTATTCTGAGTCTGCAGTTTTTACTAGAAGCACTGGAGAATTTATTCATGAAATCACCAAAAAAATAAACTCTGATGAAAAAGAGAAAGATATTTCATTTTATAGTTGTAAAAAAAACAACCAAGACACTTAAGACCAAAGACTCTAAATCTTTTTTTTGATAATATTAAAATATGAAGAGGCTTTTTTTAATATTGGTATTTTATTTATTTTCGCAGACAAGTACCTTTGCAAATGAAAGAGATGTAAGGCTAAATCAGTTATTCAATGAATTAAAGGTTAATAAGGCAAAAATAGCATCGATTGTTGAACAAGAAATTTGGAAAATCTGGAGCACACATCCAAGTGATGCAAAACTTACTGCAAGGTTAGAGGAAGGCTCACAGTTTGTAAGAAATCAACAATTAAGTAAAGCAATAGAGATTTTTACAGAAGTTATAAATCTTGATCAAAATTGGGCTGAAGCATGGAATAAACGAGCTACAGTTTTTTATATGATGGGTGAATTTGAAAAATCTCAAGATGATATTGATAAAGTGTTAGCAATAGAGGCAAGACATTTTGGTGCTTTAGCGGGACAGGGATTAGTTAATATACAATTGAAAAATTATGAAAAAGCAATTTTTAGTTATCAGCAGGCAAAAGAAATACACCCTTCAATGCAATCGCCAGAAATTATGATAAGAAGAATAGAAGAATTAATTAAACAGCAATCAATATAATGTGTGGAAGATATGTTGTTAAAAACCCAGTTACTAAAACTTCCTCATTAGTAAAGTCTGCTATTCAAGTTGAGGATACAGAAAATTATAATGCTCATCCTTATCAAAAACTTCCAGTTATCAAAAAATATAAAAACGGAAATACTTTAGAATCTTTAAAGTGGGGATTAGTGCCTAGTTGGGCAAAAAATAAAGAATTCAAAGCTTTGATAAATGCAAGATTAGAGACAATTGATGAAAAGGTTTCATTTAAAAAACTGATAAAAAATCATCGATGTGTTGCTGTTGCAGATGGTTTTTATGAATGGAAGAGGGAAGAGAATGAAAAAACTCCTCATTACTTTGTTAGAAAAGATACTAATGTAATTTATTTTGCTGGTATTTTTGAACAGGATCAATTTTGTTTAATTACAGAAGAGGCAAAAGAAAATATTAAAGAAATTCATCACCGACAACCAGTTATTCTTAATCAAGCAGATGTTAATCGTTATTTGAATTTAGAGATACAGGGCTCAACTTTTTTGAATGAACGTAAAGTTCCTGATCTTGTTTATCATGAGGTTTCAAAGGATGTGAATAAACCAACAAACAATACAGCCTCATTGATCCAAAAGATTTCTAATTAAATCTTATTTCTTTTTATGTTTTTTAAATGAAAATTTTTTAGGTCTTTGTCTTTTTTTGAATTTTTTTCTTCCTTTAAAAGAGGATCTTTTGTCGTCTTTTTCAACTACATCATCTGTTTTTTTACCAAAATATTTAGGATTATTGGTAAAGCCAAAAGATTTTTTCTTGTCCTTAAATTTTGATTTTTTATCTTCATCTTTTTTAAAGAATTTCTTTTTGCCTTTAAAATTAGATTTATCGTCATTTTCCTTTTTGAAAAATTTCTTCTTTTCTCTAAAATCAGGTTTTTTATCATCATCTCTTTTAAAGAACTTCTTTTTATCCCTGAATCTACCTTTTTTGTTATCATTAAATTTTCTTTTTTTGTTAAATGGAGCCTTACCTTTTTTACCTCCTCTAAAACTTTTCTTTTGACCTCTATCTCTTTGGGGTGGTTTATAATTTGGATCTATTAATTTACTTATAGAATTCCACATGGATCGATCACTTGGAGTTAAAAAGGTTAAAGCCGAACCCTCTTTACCAGCTCTACCGGTTCTTCCTATTCGATGAACATAATCCTCTGGAACTTGTGGTAGATCGTAATTAATAACATGTTTGATCACTGGGATATCTAATCCCCGTGCTGCAACATCAGTTGCAATTAGGATACGACTGTGTCCATTTCTAAATCCATTGATAACTCTATCTCGTTTACTTTGTCTTAAGTTTCCATGAATAGCATCAGCTTTATGACCATCATATTTTAATCTTTTAACTATTTTATCTGCACCATGTTTAGTTTTAACAAATACTAAAATGGATCCACTTCTCTCTACAAGTTGATTGATTAGTTCATGATATTTTTTGTCCTGTGAAACTTCATATGTTTCTTGTTTAATTTTATCAATTGGGGCTGATAAAGATCCAACAGATATTCTCTCAGGATTATTTAAATATCTTTGAGATATTTTTAATATATTGTTTGGAAGCGTTGCTGAAAATAATAATGTTTGATGTTCTTTTGGGACAAAATTTAAAATCTGTTCTATTTGAGGAGTAAATCCCATATCAAGCATTCGATCAGTCTCATCTAAAACTAAATAATTAACTTTAGATAAATCTAAACTTTTTCTCTTTAAGTGATCATTAATTCTTCCAGGGGTTCCAACGATTATCCTTGCACGTTTGCCTAACTTTCTAAGTTGCTTTTGCATACTCTCACCACCAATTAAAAGAGCATTGCCAATTCCTATCTCTCTTACATTTAATTTTAAAACAGTTGCCATCACCTGTGTTGCAAGTTCTCTTGTAGGACAAACAATTAAAGCCATTGCCTGTTTATCTTTAATTAATTTATTAATCATTGGGACGGTGAAGGCTAAAGTTTTACCAGTTCCAGTTTGAGCGGTTCCTAAAATATCTCTTCCTTCAAGACTTATTGGAATAGATTGACTTTGAATTGGGGTAGGAGTTTTAAAATCAGCAAGCTCAATTGACTTTTTAAGCTTATTTTCAATTTGTAGATCTGAGAAATTCATTAGGATAGGGAAAGGTATATATTAAGTATTTATTTCGGATGCTTATATCTTTTTAAACTAAATACAATCAATAGTTTGATCAAGGATTAATCTCTAAAGTTTACAAAATCTATTGGAACACCTATGTCAATGGATTTTATGGCATTCATTGCTTCTTGAAGGTCATCTTTCTTTTTACCATCCACTCTTAATTCTTCACCTTGAATCTTTATTTGTATCTTGAGCTTAAGCTTTTTGATATCAGCAATAACTTTTTTAGCATTCTCCTGACTAATTCCTTCCTTCAACTCACTAACTTGTCTAATTGATCCTCCTGAAGCTCTCTCAAAACTTTTAACTTCTGATACTCTTGGATCTATTTTTCTTCTAACTAAATGGGTTTGCAGCAATTCATTTACCTGTTTTAATTTTAATTCATCAGGTGCAGTAGTTGTGATTGTTTTGTCTTTTCGCTCAATTGCAATGTGAAGTCCTTTGAAGTCATATCGATTAACAATTTCTCTTAAACAATTAGCTAAAGCGTTATCAAATTCTTGGTAATTAATTTTGCTTATTACATCAAAAGACGGCATGATTTATTTATATAATAATTATAATTGAGTTAATATACATTAAAAAAAAATGTGAATAACAAACTACATAAAATTTTTATCGAGTGAGCGAGGGTTTTTTATCTTTTTTACTTTTTACTTCATTTTTTCTATCGCAGTATCTCTTAAGAGCATAAGCTGCTGATACACTACCAATTAGTATAAACTTTAATAACTTTAATTTAATGAGTTTTTTAATCATGATTAAATATCAAACTTTTCTAATATGAAGTGGATTACAAAATTGTAAAGAAATATAAAACAAGAAATATAGAATAGAAAAATAATTCCTTTAGAATTAAGGACGTATCCAGTTGAAGTTAAAAGTACAATAAATAAGCTAATTGATAAAGCAAGCTTTGATAGTGATTTTTTCTTTAAGTGAGATTTAACAATATATTCTTTCATTAAATATAATGATAATTAATAAAGATAATTATTCATTATTAATTTTGTCCCACTTATTGATTAATCTATTTTTGAACTAGTCACATTATTTTCTCAAGTTTCCAAGCTTCATCTTTAGCATTAAACTTTGCGTTCCAGTCTTTAGATCTTTGATCTTCAAATAAGGCATAAAATTTTTCTTCATCAGTGACATTTGCAATAAAAATCATTTTACCTTCACGAATGTGCGCCCATTCAAATGATGACGTGCACTTTCCAATTTCATCTTTAAACATACTGTATAATTCATCTGCATCTTTTTTAGTTCCTTCATATGTTGTTGTTCCAACGAAATTCATAGTTTTTCCTTTCTTTAATTAATTGAATTATTTTAACAAATCCCCAACAATGAGTCTATTTGCTTGAATTAGTAAAGACAAAAAGTATCAGTATTACTATTGAATGAAGGGTTGTGAATAATGTATTATTATTTTAATATAATAATTATGCTTAGTTACATCGTTCCATTTTTAATTCTAATTTTAGTTGTGGTATTCATTCACGAATATGGCCACTATTATTTTGCTAGAAAATATGGAGTAGGAGTCACTGATTTTTCAATTGGATTTGGTAAAGAATTATTTGGTTGGAACGACAAACACGGAACGCGTTGGAAAATATGCGCTATACCTCTAGGGGGTTACGTTAAATTTTTTGGGGATAGAAATGTATATTCTCAAGCTGACCATAAAGAAATACTAGAAAAATATAGTAAAGAAGAACAAGCAAAATTGTTTACTTTAAAACCATTGTACCAAAGAGCTTTAATCGTTTTTGGGGGACCTTTGGCTAATTTCTTATTGGCTTTGGTTATATTTTTTTCAATTTATACTTTTGTTGGTAAAGATTTTACTCCAGCAGTTATTAATGAGGTTCAAAAAGATAGTCCAGCAATGATTGGAGGCCTTAAAAATCAAGATGTAATATTAGAAATAGATGGAAATAAAGTTAAAAGTATTATGGAGGTCTCTAAATTCATTACTTTGTCCACAGGAGAGGTCATTGATTTTAAGGTTAAACGAACTGAGGGTGAAATTATTCTAAAAATTAAACCTAATACTGTAGAAGGTGAAGACAGTCTAGGTAATAAAATTAATAAGAGAATGGTTGGAATAAAACTAGGTGCATATAATAATAAAGTAAATCATGTTAAACTAGGTCCAGCTCAGGCGTTATATCATTCAGCTCACGAAGTGTATTATGTTAGTGCTGCATCATTAAAATATATTGGTGGAATGATCACAGGAAAAGCTGATACCTCTCAGCTTGGTGGTCCAATCAGAATTGCAAAAATTTCTGGTCAAGTAGCAACGTTTGGTGTGTTAGCTTTTATAAGTATGATGGCATATATTTCTATTAGTTTGGGTTTAATTAATTTGTTTCCAATACCAATGCTTGATGGCGGTCATTTGATGTTCTATGCATTTGAAAGTGTTTTAGGCCGTCCATTGTCACAAAAAACACAAGAAGGTTTTTTTCGAATCGGCATGTTTTTACTGTTATCGTTAATGTTTTTTACTACTTTTAATGATCTAAAAGACTTAGGCTTATTTAGTTAATAACAATGGCTAAGTTTAAAAATACAGTAAAATCAGTACTAATTTAGATTTTCACAAGATGTTGTGTTA
Source organism: uncultured Pelagibacteraceae bacterium (assembly GCA_902590915.1). Lineage (GTDB taxonomy): Bacteria > Pseudomonadota > Alphaproteobacteria > Pelagibacterales > Pelagibacteraceae > Pelagibacter. The sequence goes on along the minus strand of CACIYQ010000005.1, from coordinate 56,404 downwards.
TATTTATTTTTTAATACTAAAAAAAACTTGATTTATCAATGTTTATGACAAGTATAAATATTAACCAACAAAACCGGAGCTAAAATGAACAAAAAACAACTAATTGCTAAGCTTTCAGGCTCATTAAATTTGAGTAAAGCAGATGCTGAGCGAACATTTGATACGATTACCAACACTATTTTAGATGCTTTAAAAGGTGATGATTCAGTGAAGATTGCAGGATTTGGTACGTATAAAGTAGCAAAAAGAAAAGCTAGAGTTGGTAGAAACCCTAGAACTGGTGAGCAAATTCAAATTGCTGCCTCGCAAAAGGTAAAATTTTTACCCGCAAAAGCTTTGAAAGAAGTATTCAATAAGTAATAAATTTTTAACAGCCTTAAAGTGGATTTTTCACATTAAGGCTGTTTCTACATGCAAATACTGCATAGCCAATTTTCCCAATCAGCGTTAGTTATTAAATTTTATTAAAATTATAACACTTCACTTAACAGTGGAGGTCTTATGACTAAATTAATAAAGAGTATATCTGCACCACTTCTAAGTTTAATATTTTTATTAAACATGAGTAGTGCAGGAATGGCAGAGACAACTGTTTCTGCTGAAGTACAAGCTATATTCAATTCACTACTATTTTTGATGTGTGGTTTCATGGTCATGTTTATGGCAGCAGGCTTTGCGATGCTAGAATCTGGTATGGTAACTTCAAAAAGTGTTTCAGTAATTTGTGCAAAGAACATCGGTCTTTACTCAATTGCCGGAATTATGTTTTGGTTGTTTGGATATAACTTAGCATATGGAATTCCAGAGGGTGGATACATTGGAACATTTACTCCATGGTCAGATGCAAGTTCAGTTGATACTGGATATGCGGACGGTTCTGACTGGTATTTCCAAATGGTTTTCTGTGCAACAACAGTTTCAATTTGTTCAGGAGCAATGGCTGAAAGAGTTAAACTTTGGCCGTTCTTTCTATTCGCAGCAATTTTAGCTGGAATTATTTATCCTATCGTAATGGGTTGGCAGTGGGGTGGAGGCTGGTTAGCAGAACTTGGCTTCTCAGATTTCGCTGGTTCAACTTTAGTACACTCAACAGGTGGTGCAGCTGCACTGGCTGGGATAATGTTGCTAGGTGCGCGTTCAGGACGATTTGGCAGTAAAGGTGAAGCTAAAGCGCTTAAACCTTTTGCTGCTTCTTCAATTCCATTAGTAACAATAGGAGTATTTATCCTATGGTTAGGTTGGTTTGGATTCAACGGTGGATCTCAATTAGCTATTGGAACATTTGATGATGCAGTCGCTGTATCAGGAATATTTATCAATACTAATCTTGCAGCTTGTGGTGGTGTAATGGCCGCAGCTGTAATTACAAGATTGATATATGGTAAAACAGATGTTGTACAAATGTTAAACGGAGCAATCGGTGGATTAGTTGCAGTAACTGCAGAACCATTAGCACCAACCCCATTAGCTGCAATTTTCATTGGAGCTGTCGGTGGTTTAATCGTTGTATTTGGAACTAAACTATTATTCAGTTTCAAACTTGACGATGTTGTAGGTGCAATTCCAGCTCACATGTTTGCTGGAATTTGGGGAACACTTGCAGTTCCACTAACAAATACCGATGCATCTTTTAGTGCACAAGTAATTGGTGTGCTATCAATTAACATTTTTGTATTTGTCGTGTCTTACATTGTGTTTTCAATTATGAAAGCTACTTTTGGAATAAGATTAAGTAAAGAAGCTGAGTCCAAAGGTACTGACGTAACTGAAACAGGTGTAATCGCATACGCAATACGAGACTAATTGCATGCAATATAGGGGCTCTTCGATCTCCATGTCGTTATCTCATTGAAGAGCTCCTAATTAAAAAAAAATTAGCGCAATCTCTCTCTTGCTAGTTAGTTAAGGCCCCGAAAGGGGCCTTTTTATTTTACGATACTTTTAAGAGTTTCTAACACTTCTATAGCATGGTCCTTAGCTTTAACGTTGTTCCAAACCTTTAAAATTTGCCCTTTTTTATCAAGTAAATATGTAGTTCTAACAATACCCATAAATTCCTTACCCATGAATTTTTTCTTTTGCCAAACTTTATATTTTTTTAAAACTTTTAATTCTTCGTCAGCTATTAAATCAAATTTAATTTTATATTTATTTCTGAATTTATCATGACTTTTTAAGCCATCTTTCGAAATACCGTAAACTTCACATTCTAATTTTTTAAATTTAGGCAGTAATTTGTTAAATTCATTTGTTTCGATTGTGCATCCAGGAGTGTCGTCTTTAGGATAGAAATATAAAACAACATATTTTCCAAAAGAGTCTTTTAAAGAATAATTATTTTTAGATGTAGAAGGCGATGTAAAAGCTGGTGCTTTTGAGTTAATTTTTAATGTCATATCTTATTTTTTTCCCATAGTTTTTTATAATTTATCAAAGGAGATAAACCATAAATAGAGTTAATGTTAGTGTAATGAACTGCTATTGCTGGCATTGGACTAATACACAGTTCAGTTTTATATATATCATGAAATGGTTTTTCAAAAGGATTATGTTCAAATTCACAAGCACTAACAAATTTCTTAAAATGTTTATTAACAATCTTTGAACTTGTTAAAAAAGTACACAATGTTTCATTTATAGATCGCCAGTGGCGCTCATGACCCAAAAAAATATTTGAATTTTCTAATTTATTATACAAATATGGATAGTCAGATGGACACATGATTAATTCTTTCCCTGTTTGACTAGAAATTCTTTCATAAGTATAAATCATTTCTTCAAGAGCATTTACTGAATGAATGTAATCGTCTTCTACAAAATAAACTAAGTCATCACAGTCCTTTCCTAAATTTAAGGACTGATTTATATTACACATATTGGAAATTTGATTATTGGTAACTCTTTTACCCTCTTGATTAAGTTTTTTTATATTTTTTTTATAATGTTCTATATTTAATTTTATTATTTCACTTTTAAAAAATTGTACCTTTAATAGTTTTTTCATTTTTTTGAGAGTTTTTTCATCAGAGTTGTGATCTATAATGGTGAACTTTAATCTTATTTTTTTAAATAATTTTTTACTATTGTTAATTGAATTAATAATGGAGGTTAATGTTTTAAGTGAGTAATCTTTTTTAGTTAAATTAAAAATTCTTTTTTTAGATTGGGATAACATATTAACCGAAGCACAGGTTCTGAGAATAATATTGAGTGATTTTACTGGTCTAGTAACTTTTATTCTGCCCATTGGTAATAAAAGAGACTCCTTACCTATTTTTGATAAGTTATTGTGACCATCTTTACTCATTACTGGTAAATGCAGGTTTCCTTGATCTATAATTTCAAAATCAAGTTTTCTACAGATTTTAATAAAAATTTTTTTAAAAAAATTAGATTTTATGTTTTGATTTTGAAGCTTCATAAGTTAGGTTATTTTTATATGTCAATTCTATCATCTAAAACTCTTGTTGATAATGCTTTAAAAGAGATAAAAACAATTAACACAGACGAAGCTGTTCAATTACTAGAGGATAATAAATGTAATTTAATTGATATACGAGATGTTCGTGAGTTAGAGAGAGATGGACGAGTAGAAGGTTCACACCATATACCACGAGGAATGTTAGAATTCTGGTTAGATCCTGGAAGTGCGTATTTTCAGGAGGGAAAACTTGATCAAGAAAAAGAAATGGTTTTATTTTGTGCTGGTGGATTAAGATCTGCGCTTGCAGCAAAAACATTAAAAGATATGGGATTTAAAAATGTTTCTCATATAGATGGTGGATTTGGAGCTATCAGACAAAGTAAATTTAAAATAGTTTAATTATTTTTCAATTCATCTAAAGCATAATCTAAACGATCTTGTCCCCAAAAAATTTTATTATTTACAACAAATGTGGGTGCTCCAAAAATTTCTTTTTTAAAGGCTTCACTAGTAAAATTTTTTAATTCGTCTTTAATTTCTTGTTTAGTAATACTTCTAAAAAAATCTTCGTGATTGATACTTAAGTTTTCAAGTAAATGGATTATATTTTTTTCATCAGTTAAATCTATATCATTTTGCCAATAAGCATTAAAAAAGGTTTCTAAATATTTATTTTTTTTACTCTCTTCTACTGCCAAGTAACCTCTCATAATATAGAGTGAATTAATTGGAAATTTTGAATTCCAAATAAAACTAATTTTATTTTTTTTAGAAATCAATTCACAATCATTTTTCATATTTTTTAATTTAAATTTATTAAAAGCTGGTGCAGTTATATCGACCAGATTATGTAACCCACCTAATAAAATAGGCTTGTAATTGAATTTTGTATGTTCAATTTTGATAATATTTTTATAAGCAATAAAGGCATAGGGACTTATAATATCAAAATAAAAATCTATATGATTACTCATATAGATTTACTCTTTTTGCGTAAAAAATTCTGATTATCCAATAAATAAAAATACCAAAAGGGCCTATCAAATATGTAGTTATTAATGGTATTGCAAGTAGAACTTTATTGATGGAAAATTTTTGCGCATCCTTAACTATCCATCCACCGACAAATAAATTGATAGCTATGAAATGAGTCCATAAAACCATTAAGTACAATGAGTCCTCAAATAACCTGGATAATTCATTTAGACCTAAATAAAGATTAAAATTACCATCAAAATCGTAACCAGTCAGGAAGGATTTATATAAAATAAAAACATAAGTACCACTTAGTAATACAAATGGAAAAATCGAAGTTACAAAAAATCTACATAAGTAGGATTGTGGAAAAAAGATCAAAATAAGCCAGAAAGGTATAACCCCTAAATTAATCCACATATAAAGTGTTTCAATTGTAAAATAAGTATAAATTTGTTCGATCATTTAAGTATATTATATTCAATCTAATCATGATTCCTATAAGAAATAGAAAAAAAACACTCCAAGTCACTGTAGATGAAATGAGAAGTTTTGCTTTTGCATATGTTGAAAAGTACGCACCTTCTAAGCAACAAATTAAAACGTATTTATTAAAAAAATATATGAAACTCTCTGCATCAGACTCAAGAAAAAAGGATGTTAATAAACTAATTGATATCGTTTTATCTGACTTAGAAAAAAATAAATTTATTAATGATCAATTTTACTCTGAGAGTAAAGCAAAGAGCATGGTTCAAAGAGGACATTCACTAAATAAAATTCGTAACTATTTAATGGGAAAAGGAATAAATCAAGAGTTTATTAAAAATACAGTCAATAAGATTAGAGAAGATAACAGTGATCAAGATTTCTTTTCTGCAATAAAAATTTGTAAAAAAAAAAGAATAGGACCTGCAAGAGCTGAAGATAATAGAACTTTATTTTACAAAAAAGACATATCATTATTAGCAAGAAATGGTTTTGATTTTGAAACCTCAAAAAAGGTTATGGATATAGAAAAAGATGAATTTTTAAAGATTATTAATTTACTCTAAATTGTTTTTATCCTCATCTTCTAAAAGACGATTAATTTTATTTCTAATATAATTTTTTACAAAAACAAAAACTAATAATCCAAAAATCGAGACTGACACTATTATAATTAATATAATTCTTAACTGTTCATCCATTATAATATAGTTTTACTTTTTAAAATTAGACTTGTATTTTTTAAATTGGGCTTACCGTATAAAATTTCATTTCCATTAAAATCAGTTACTTCTCCACCTGCATGACTCAAAATTGCATGACCGGCTGCTATATCCCACTCATAAGCTCTTGGTTCTGCAACATAACCATCGTACTCACCTGTAGCAACTACACAAAATTTTAAGGAACTCTTCATTTTAATATTTTCCTCTACACCCAAATCATTATAAATTTTTTGAATCTCTGGCTTAATTTTATTTGAGTATGAAATAAATTTAATTCGACCTGTGTTTTTTATAATTGAGTCTCTGAGATTTAATTCTTTCCCATTTTTAAGTTCGAATGCATTGTTTTCTCCATAAGAGTAAAACATTCTTTTTTTAGCTGGAGCATTAATTAGTCCTGCAACTGGCTTATTATCCATTATTAATCCAGCATTAATTGTAAATTCTTCTAAATTATTTATGTAATCGTGTGTTCCATCTATTGGATCAATAAGCCAAAAATTTTTTAAATTTGATTTATCTTTATTCTCTAAACTTTCTTCAGAAATTATGGGAATTTCTGGTGTAATCTTAGATATTTCTTTTGTAATAAGCTCGTTTACTTCTATATCACCATTGCTTACAGGCGTGTTGTCTGATTTAATTTTTTTTATTAAACCTTTTGCTCTTAGTTCAATAGCTAAGTCTCCAGCAATTAAAAAACTTTTAATTAAATCCTTAACAATCTTTTTTAAATCCATTTTTTTATTTACCAAGCTTTCTTAGTTCGACGTTATGTGCATTAATTACTTTTTTACCTACATTTTCAAAATTCACAGTGACTTTGTCATTTATTATTGTTTGTACCTGTCCTATTCCCCATTCTTTATTGTTCGGATTAGTGACTTTGTCACCTGGTTCATAATCTAAAATCATTTAATTTAACTTATATTGTAAATCAGTATAAATACCACCTTATGAACGAAGAATTAAACTCTTTAGGTTTTAATAAAAAACCATCAGATACTACTGTGGTTGTAGCTATGTCTGGTGGTGTAGACTCTTCTACTGTTGCAGGAATGATGAAGAAAGAAGGTTATAAAGTTATAGGTATCACATTAAAGTTATACGATGATGGTAAGGAAGTAGCAGCCTCTAAACAATGCTGCTCTGGCCAAGATATTATGGATGCAAAACGAGTGGCTAATAAATTAGATATTGAACATAAAATTTTGTATTATCAGGACAAATTCAAACAAGGGGTAATAGATAATTTTGTTGAGAGCTATTTAAAAGGTGAAACTCCTATTCCTTGTGTGCAATGTAATCAAACAGTAAAATTTAAAGATTTATTTGAGGTATCGAAAGATCTTAATGCTGATGCTTTAGTAACAGGTCACTATGTAAAAAGTATTACAGAAAAAAATACAACAAACATGTACAGAGCAATAGATGAGAAAAGAGATCAAAGCTATTTTTTATTCAATACAACTAGAGAGCAATTAGATTATTTAAGATTTCCCTTGGGTGGAATGTTGAAAGATAAAACTAGAGAGATAGCAAAGAATTTAGATTTAAATGTTGCTGATAAACCAGACAGCCAAGATATTTGTTTTGTTCCAAATGGAGATTACGCATCAGTTATACAAAAATTTAGACCTGACTCATTTCAAAAAGGAAATATTAAAAACTTAAATGGAGAAGTTGTAGGTGTTCATGATGGTATTATTAATTTTACAATAGGTCAGCGAAAAGGGATAAAGGTTTCAGATAAAGAGCCTCTTTATGTACTTAAAATTAATTCTGATAAAAATGAAATCATTGTAGGTCCAAAAGAAAAACTCGGAAAACAAACAATTTCATTAAAAAATATAAATTTACTAGCCCCTAATAAAGATTTAGAAAAAAAAATTTTTGTAAAAGTAAGATCTACAGGAGATTTACTGGAAGCTAATATAAATTTAAAAGATAATAAAACAGGTGTTGTTAATCTAACTTTGCCAGAGGATGGTATTTCACCTGGACAAGCTTGTGTTTTTTATAACAAAGATCAGTTTGGCTATAAAGTTCTTGGGGGTGGGTGGATTAAATAATAGAAGCTGATTTATTTCTTCTTATTTTTTCTTTTAGCTCTTCTTTTTTTTGAGCCTTGTTTTCTTCGACCTCTGTGTTTTTTTGGGTAACTCATTCAATCCTATTTTAATTATATTGACGTTTTTCATGGGATATAGCATTGTCTTTTAAACATATCAAATTTTATTATGAGTAGCTCTTTTAAGACTTTTCTTAAGCATACAGCTAAAGATTTTCATAATCAGTCAGTAAACCCTCCAGTAGTTAGAGCGTCCACGATAATTTTTAAATCAATGAAAGATATAAGAAAAACTCAGGCTAAAGCTCAAAAAAATCCAATTGGTGGTCATTATGATTATGCAAGGCAAGGCACATCAACTACTTATATTTTACAAAAAATTTTAACTAAGCTTGAGGAAAGTTATCATGTTTTTACAACACCAACAGGTTTCGGGGCAGTTTTTTTGGCAATTTTTAGCGTCACTAGACCTGGAGATGAAATTATTGCAGCAGATCCAGTTTATAGTCCTACAAGAATATTGACTGAAAATTATTTAAAAGATTTCAATATTAAAACAAGTTTTTATAATCCTCATGATCTTAAAACTTTAGAAAAAAATATTACCAAAAAAACAAAGTTAATTTTCGTAGAAAATCCAGGAAGTAATTCATTTGATTTTCAAGATTTAGGAAAAATAATTTCTATTGCCAAAAAAAATAAAATTTTAACTGCTATGGATAACACTTGGGGAACACCTTACTTTTTAAAACCAATAAAACTTGGATTTGATATGGCAATTGTTTCTGCAACTAAATATTATTCTGGTCATTCTGATGTTATGGGAGGATCTTTAGCAGTAAATAAAAAAGTATTTCCTAAAGTCAAGGCTGCAGAGAAGATTACTGGTTTAAGACTTGGTCCTGATGATGCTTATTTGATTACTAGAGGTTTAAGAACCTTAGATGTCAGACTAGATAGACACAGAGAAAATGCTAAGAAAGTAGCTAAATTTCTCTCAAAATTTAAAAATATAAAACTGCTTTATCCTTATAAAAAAGGTTCTTACAATTTTAAAATGTGGAAGAAATATTATTCAGGAGCTTCAGGTTTAATGGGTTTAAAAATAAAATGTAAAAATATTAACTCTGTTAGAAAATTTGTTAATTCATTAAAATTATTTGGTTATGGTTATAGTTGGGGTGGATTTGAAAGTTTAGCTTTACATCAAGAGTATAGAGAAACCGGAACTCGAAAATTTTTAAAATTAGCAAAAGATGAACATCTTGTGAGATTACATATTGGATTAGAAGATCCTAGCGACCTTATCGCAGATATAAAGCAAGCTCTCAAACATTTAATATAATTTGTTATGGCCAATGAAAAATTCTTTAGAAACAAAACAGCTCTAGTAACTTTAATAGCTGCTTGTCTGGTAGTTCTAATATCATTAGGGGTAAGACAAACTTTTGGTTTGTTTTTTATGGATTTTAAAGAAGATTTAGGAATTTCATTAACAGAGGCTGGACTTTCAATAGGATTACAAATGTTAATGTGGGGACTTACTGGACCTATATTTGGTGCAATAGCAGATAAATATGGTGGACATAAGGCTATAGCCTTAGCGTTTGTTTTTTTTATTGCAGGGATTTATTTTCTTTACGCAGGTCCAAATACAGGAATATTTTTTCAAATAGATATGGGCATTTTGGTTGGAATTGGTTTAGGTGGAACTGCTATTAGCATCCCTATGGCTATAGTTGGTAAACATTTTCCATTATCTAATAGAACAATTGCAATGAGTTTAGTCACAGCAATAGGTTCATTTGGATATTTTTTGTCTCCACTTTTAACAACGTATTCATTAAGTGAAAATGGATGGCAAATTACATTAATTGCTTTTCTTGTTGCCTTATTTATAGGTTTAATAGTTTCTTATTTTGTAAGATCTCCATCTTTAGAACAAAGTATTGAAACACCAAATTCGCAAAGTACTTTAGAGGCAATTAAAGAGGCATTTGCTTCAAAAAGTTATATTCTTTTAGTCTCTGGTTTTTTTGTTTGTGGTTTTCATATTACATTGGTAGGAACACATGTTCCAACTTATGTAGTTGATAGAGGATTAGAAAGCTGGACTGCAGCAGCAATATTATCTTTGATTGGATTATTTAATATAATCGGTTCACTTTTGAGCGGTTACTTATCAACTAAAATTAGTAAAAAAATTATCTTGAGTGTAATTTATTCTTTAAGAGGGCTATCAATTATATTTTTCATATTTCTACCAGCTAGTAATATTAATGCTTTTATTTTTGGTGCTAGCTTTGGTTTCTTGTGGTTGTCAACGGTACCCGCTACAAGTGGAATAGTTGCTCATATGTTCGGAACAAAATATTTAGGGCTACTTTATGGGATTGTCTTTTTAAGTCATCAAGTAGGTTCATTTTTTGGAGCATATCTAGGTGGTTTATTTCATGATCTTTATGGTTCATATGATTATGCGTGGTATTTAGCAATTGCATTGTCAGTTTTCGCTGCAATAATTCATCTTCCAATAAAAGAAGAAGCAGTATTAAGGTTAAAAACAAGTTAAATTGAATACTTTTAAAATTTTAAACGATATTAATTCGTCAGGAAAACCTTACGTTATTTACAAAACAACAAAAGGGTTTGATTTATTTACAGATTTTTCAAAAAAAATAATCTTGTCTAATAAAAATATACTTAATTTTTTTAAATCAATTTCTTCCAATAAAAAAAAAATCAAAAAAACTGATCTTTATATTGGTTTTTTTGGTTATGAATTATTAAATCACCTAATTGGAATTAAATTTCCCAAACAAAAAACTATTCATTTTCCAAAGGGAATTTTTTATAAACCTGAAACTTTATTAAGTTTAAATGAAACTTTATCTTTCAAAGCTCCACTAATAGAAAATAAAAACAAACAATTTAAAATAAATATTAATAGAAAAAATTACATAAAAATTTTTAATAAGTTTAAAAAAAAAATAAGACAAGGCGAAACATATCAAATTAAAATTTGTACTAAATATAAAAATAAATCAAAAATAGATCCTTTAGATTTCTTCTGTAGATTATCCAAATCCAATCTTGCACCAGAGGCTTTTTTAATTAAAGACAAAAATTATTCAGTAATTAGCTGCTCTCCAGAAACTTTAATTGAAAAAAAAGGAAGATCAATAATAACTAAACCAATTGCAGGCACACTAACGAAAAATAAAAGTTTAAATAAAAGCAAAGCTCTTCAATATTTCAGGAAAAATATTAAGGAGACTAAGGAACATAATATGATTGTTGATATGGAACGTAGTGATTTATCACGTATTTGTGTTCCTGGATCAGTTAAAATTAAAAAAGAAAAAACTGTGGAAGAATATAAGGACCTTTTTCACTATGTGAGCTTGATAAAAGGTAAATTGAACGAAAAAGCTAAAACTATTGATATAGTTAAATCAATGATGCCTGGTGGTTCGGTAATAGGGTGTCCTAAAATAAGCACACTTAATCTTCTAAATAAGCAAGAAAAAGAAAATAGAAATATTTATACAGGCAGTTTTGGTTACATTAGATTTAATGGAGATATGAGGTTTAACATTATTATTCGTTCAATACTAAATTTTAAAAATACTTCAGAAATTTCAGTCGCCTCAGGTGTTGTCATTGATAGCAAAGCCAATCATGAGTTTAATGAAAATTTTATAAAAGCAAAAGCCTTAATAGATTTGTTTAAATGATATATGTCATTGATCATAAAGACTCCTTTACTCATAACGTTGTCCATCAGTTATCTTTGTTCGACAAAGTTAAATGCACAAATTATGATGAGATTAATAATCAATATTTAAAAAAAGCATCAACAATTGTTTTATCTCCAGGACCTGGCTCACCAAAAGATTATCCAATAACTAGCCGTATTTATAATAATTATAAAGGAAGAAAAAGAATATTAGGTATCTGCTTAGGATTTCAGCAAATATTATATTGTGAAGGTGCCAAAATAATACAACAGAAACAAATTTATCATGGCTTCCAATCTATAATTAAAGTTATCAGCAGAAATTCAATTTTTCCACATAACAATAAATACAAAGTAGGTCGTTATCATTCTTTAAAGTTGAAAGAACCTTTTTACTCGCAAAATTTTGACATAACAATGAGATGTGCTATTTCAGGTTCGGCAATGGCACTAGAAAATAACACTGATAAAATCTATGGATTTCAATTTCATCCTGAATCTTTTTTAACTGAAAATGGTAACTTACTTATTAAAAAAATCTTATCGGCTTAAAGATCTTAAAGAAATCGAATTTCAAGATCTTTGGGGAGATTATGGAGTATTCACAACAATGTGGATTTATAACTCACCCCCTAAGATACTTTTTTTTAAAGAGCATATTCAAAATTTGTTAAATTCTATAAAAAAATACAAAATTTATAAACCCTCAATAAAAAAAGATATCAATAAATTAATTAAAAAAAATATAGATCTTAATAAAAATTATAACCATCTATTGAGAGTAGCATTAAACAAAAAGATAATTTCAATTTCTTTAAGAAAAAGAGTTAAACCAAAACTAGATTTTAATTTAAAACTTGTAAAATTAAAAAGAGAAAAACCAGAATTTAAAAACTTAAAATATAAAGAGATTTTAAAATATCTATCCAAAATGGATAATTCTAGATCTGATATTGGGCTATGTTCAGATAAAAAAATTTTTGAAACAGGAACGTCAAATATATTTTTTGTTAAAAAAAATAAAATATATTCTCCTCCTATCAATTGTTATAAAGGAATTACTTACAAATTTTTTAAATCTAAAACTAAAAGTGTCATTAAAAAAGAAATATTAATTAAAACTTTAAGTGAATATGATGAAATTATTCTGATAGGATCTGGTAAAGGAGTGGCTTCTGTAAAGACTATTGATAAAATTAAGTGGAAAAGAAAAAGTTTAAAAATATTTCATTTACTAAACAATCATTATTTAAAGGCAGTAAAAAAATACCCAAGGTATAGATAAATGATTAAAGATCCAAACAACCCCTGTCTTTTTTGTAATTCTAAAATTAGCGGAATTGCTCATGAAAATGAATTAGCATATGCAAGTTATGATACTTATCCTGTATCCAATCTCCATTGTTTGATTATACCCAAAAGGCATCTTATAGATTATTTTGATTTAACTAATGAAGAACTAGTTGCATGTAACGATCTGATTAAAGTTATTAAAAAAGATATTTTAGAAAAAGATAATACTGTTAGAGGTTTTAATATTGGAACAAATGCAGGAAAAATTTCAGGCCAATCAATTATGCATTGTCATATTCATCTTATACCAAGAAGACAAGGCGATGTAGAGAATCCCCAAGGGGGCGTAAGGTCAGTAATTCCTAAAAATCAACACTACAAACGAAAATATAAATTGTGAGTTGTTATAAAGGACAAAATAACCAATAGTTTAGGTTGATTAGAAGATTTAACTAGATTAGAAAATCTTTTAAATTAAAGCAAAATAATTTAATTTAAGGGTAGAATGTTAAATACAAATCCATTTGCAATTTTAGCAGAAACTGTATCACCCCTTGCAATGCAAGGCTTTATCATTGCTATGATAGTTCTTATTGCAGCTGGAACAATTATCCAAATGATTTCACATAGAAATTTAACTTATTTTTTTGATAACGCAAAAAAAGCAAAACTTAATGCAACTAAAGAATTAGGTGTTGGAGAAAAAGTATCTATCGTTGCAAAAACAACAGTATACGATATCGGCACTACATCAGAACTAGGATTTGGCAAAAGAAGATTGGCACATGTTCTAGGTATGTATGGTACTATTTTATTTTGGGTTGCATCTGCTGTACTAGTTTTTTGTTACACTGGTGCTAACAAACCAACCTCAACTACTTGGTCAACGATATGGCATGTGGGTGCAATACTGACTTGTGTTGGAGGATACTGGTTTTGGTTTTTTTTAAGAGTAGACGTTTCAGCAGAAGCGCATCCATGGTATAGAATAATAAAAGCAGATTTATTTGTGTTGGCTTTGTTAGCCTGTGCCACATTTGGTTTAGTATGGTCCTATACTCAATTTAACGGACAAACTGGATTATCATATTTATTTTTAACATTATATGTTGTTGCAAATTTAATTTTATTTGGAGGGGTTTATTGGTCCAAATTTGCACATATGTTTTATAAACCTGGAGCAGCAATTCAGAAAAATTTAGCAGAAGCTGACGGATCAAGAGATAATCTACCACCCCCAGCTGATGCACCTGAACAATTCGGTTTAGGGATAAAAAGAGAGCAACCTAAACATTATTAATTATGATAAATTTAAATAAGGAGAAAAAATAATATGTCAACTTTTGTATACATGACGAGATGCGATGGCTGTGGTCATTGTGTAGATATTTGCCCATCAGATATAATGCACATAGATGAAAATATTAGACGTGCCAAAAATATAGAACCTAATTTTTGTTGGGAGTGTTATTCATGTGTGAAAGCTTGTCCTAATCACGCTATTGATGTTAGAGGTTATGCTGACTTTGCTCCAATGGGTCATAGCGTAAGAGTTAGAAGAGAAGAAGAAAAGGGGACTATCTCTTGGAAAATTAAATTTAGGAATGGAACTACTAAAGACTTCGTTTCTCCTATAACAACTAAGCCTTGGGGTAAATTTATACCTAAGTTAGCAGAGGGTGATAAACCTAATCAAGGAGAGATTAATTCTCAAAGATTATATACTGAGCCAGAGGGACTTAACATTGACGGTGAACTGCCTAGCGTTCCAAAAGATTCTTTTAAAAAAGGAGTTTACTATTAATGGCTAAGCATAAAACACATTACGAAGATTGTGATATTTTAGTCGTTGGTGGAGGAATGGCAGGTACAGGTGCTACTTTTGAAGCAAGACACTGGGGTAGAGATATGAAAATTGTTTGTGTTGAAAAGGCTAACATAGATAGAAGTGGTGCTGTTGCTCAAGGTCTTTATGCAATCAATTGTTATATGGGAATGCAATGGGGCGAAAATCAACCCGAAGATCATGTTCGATATGCAAGAAATGATTTAATGGGAATGGTAAGAGAAGATTTAGGTTACGATATGGCTCGTCACGTAGACTCCACTGTTCATATGTTTGATGAATGGGGTCTTCCTATGATGAAGAACGAAGAAACTGGGAGATATTTAAGAGAAGGAAAATGGCAGATCATGATACATGGTGAAAGTTATAAACCAATTGTTGCAGAGGCAGCAAAAAAATCTGCAGATAAAATTTATAATAGAATTATGATTACTCATCTTTTAATGGATGAAGCTCAAGAAAATAGAGTAGGTGGTGCTGTTGGATTTAATATGAGAACTGGAGATTTTCACGTTTTTAGAGCGAAAGCAGTAATTGTTTCAGCAGGTGGAGCTTCACATATATTTAAACCAAGAGCCGTTGGCGAGGGAATGGGTAGAACATGGTATGCTCCGTGGAGTAATGGTTCAGCTTATGCATTACCTATTGCTGCTGGAGCTAAAATGACACAAATGGAAAATAGAATTGTGTTATGTAGATTTAAAGATGGTTATGGTCCTGTTGGAGCATATTTCTTGCATTTAAAAACTTATACACAAAATGCTAATGGCGAAAACTATGAGAAGAAATGGTATGACCAAACTAAAGAATTAGTTGGAGAATACATTGATCATCATCCAACTCCAACTTGTCTAAGAAATCATGCGTTTATTCAAGAAACTATGGCAGGTGGTGGACCAATTCAAATGGTTACAACAGAGGCATTCCAAGATCCACATTTAGAAACTGTAGGCTGGGAGAATTTTTTAGGAATGACTGTAGGTCAAGCCGTAGTTTGGGCATCCCAAAATATTGATCCAAAATATACAAATCCAGAGTTAACTACTTCAGAACCATATGTAATGGGTTCTCATGCTACTTGTTCAGGAGCTTGGGTTAGTGGGCCTGAGGATTTATCTCCTCCAGAATATTTTTGGGGATACAACAGAATGCTTACAATCGATGGTCTATTTGGTGCGGGAGACACTGTAGGTGGAAGCGCACATAAATTTTCATCTGGCTCATTTACAGAAGGTAGATTGGCTGCAAAAGCTGCTGTTAAATATATCGAGGATAAAAAAGCTGAGGGATTAAAGGTATCAGATAAACAATGTGATGATTTTAAAGCTAAAGTTTACAAACCACTAGAAACTTACAAAGTTGCTCAAAATGAAATAACTGGTGGAACAGTATCCCCGAGTTATATTTCTCCTATTCAAGGATTACAGCGTTTACAACGAATTATGGATGAATACGTTGGTGGTATAGCTACCAATTACATGACTAATGCTAATATGTTAAAAAGAGGTTTAGAACTTTTGACATGGTTAGAAGAAGATCTAGAAAAAGTCGGAGCTGAAGATTATCATCAACTTATGAGAGCCTGGGAGCTTAAACACAGAGCTCTAACATCTCAATGTGTAACAGAACACACTATGTTTAGAGAAGAAACAAGATGGCCAGGTTATTATTATAGAGGAGATCATATGAAACTTGATGATGAAAACTGGCATTGCCTAACAGTTTCAAGAAGAGATCCTAAAACAGGAAAATTTAGTCTTGAGAAAGTTCCTGTTTACCATATGGTTGATGAGAACGAGAAGAAAAAAGCCTCTTAAATTCAATACAAATTAATTATTATGGATATTTTATCAAAATCGGATGATGAAATATACGAATTAGCCAAACCAATTTGGGATAACTTGGTAAAATCATCTAATCTTAAAGATTATGGTGGATTTACAAGAGACTTCTCTACTCAGATGCTTTTTGGAGCTAATGAAGTTGAATTAGGTAAACAGTGGGCAAATAATAAGCTAATTGTTAATTTACAGGAAACGTTTGAACCTTTTGGATGTTTAAGAAGAGGGGAACACGTCACTGTTTTGATTAAACAGACAAACAAAGAACTTCCAGGAGAATTCTTAGGGAGACTGGTTCTAGGTGTAGAAGACAATCTGATAAAAGTTTTTGGTGCAACAATTTACTAATCAAAAAAAATTATTGTAATTTAAATAATTATTTGACAAATTATTTACTGGGTGTATGGACTTGTTAGATGCATCTTTCAGAAATAAAATTTTTTAATAAACTCCCTAGATTTAAAAGATCATATATTAAAGCAGGTATTTTAGTGAGTTTACTTGCATACTGGGGTGTAATTTTAGTTGGAACTTTTGTTACTTTTAACTAAGTTGTTTTTTAACAGCATTTTAAGTTTATATGGACGTTTTTTTACCGATAGCGCAAGTATTTGTTAATCCGATAGAAATACTTCTACTAAGTGCAATTGTTGGAGTCCTTTCAGGATTATTTGGTGTTGGAGGTGGTTTTTTAATGACCCCTTTTTTAATTTTTTTAGGTATTCCTCCTGCTTATGCTGTTGCAAATGAAGCTAATAATATATTAGCAACCTCTGTTTCTGGATCCACTACACATTATTTAAAAAATACACTTGATTACAAGATGGGACTTATCATTGTAATTGGTGGTGCGATCGGCACTTCATTGGGAATTTTTACATTCTCTTATTTCAAAGGTATTGGAAAAATAGATACTGTCATTTCTCTAGCCTATATGTATATTTTAGCAATAATAGGAACATTAATGCTTGTAGAAAGTCTCAGAGAAATTGACCAAGCTAAAAGAAATGTTCTCTTAAAAAAAAAAGCACATGTTCATTATTGGATTCATGGTCTTCCACTAAGAATGAGATTTCCAAAATCTAAATTATATGAAAGTATTTTTACGCCCATAATTATTGGATTAATTGTTGGTTTTATTGCTGCAATTATGGGAATAGGTGGTGCTTTTATATTGGTTCCAGCAATGATTTATATAATTAAAATGCCAACTAAATTAGTTCCTGGAACTTCTTTATTTGTTACTATTTTTGTAAGCGTAATTGTAACTTTCTTACACTCCTTTAATTATGGATCGATAGATTTACTTCTAGTGCTTATGTTGGTCATTGGTTCAATTATTGGAGTTCAAATTGGTCAAAAACTAGGGGAAAGAATTGATAGCTCTGGTCTAAGAGCTTTGCTAGCAATTTTATTATTAGTTGTTGGAATAGCAATCGCTTATGACACATTTTTTGCAGAACAAGTTCAAGTTAAAATTCAAGCAACAGTAAATACAGAACTTAATTTTTTCTCATCATTCATAATTGATTTTTCAAAAGAGATGCCTTTCTTTTATGGTTTGTTTACAATTATGTTTGCTATTATTTTAGGGGTGGGTGCAGCTTTAATAAGACGTTTTGCATCAAATTTAAAAAGTAAAATTTTTATTAAGTCTTAATTAAAAAAATTTATATAAACTTCTATTGTGGTAATCGATATTAATCCAACTGTAGCCATAGCTACAAAGCCAACTACAAAAGGTTTGTAGCCCATATTTTTTATATCTCTTAAGTTTGTTGAAAGACCAATTGCAGCCATAGCCATTGTTAAAAATATTTTAGATAAGAATTTTATATTTATCACTGTGTTTGCCCAAATCTCATTTTGAGAGGTTATAAATATACTATCCCCAACATTTCTAATGATTATCATGCCAACGAAACCTAATACAAAATATGGAAAAATACTAATTATAGAGTATTTTTTTTCTTTAACTTGCCCTCGATTGTACAAAAAAGCAAATAAAGGGATCATAATGATTAAAAAGGTATTTCTTATTAATTTAGTAACTGTTGCGATATTTAAAGTTTCTGGACTATTAAATTGCTGATCATAAATAAGTCCTGCAGCAGCAACTTGAGCAGTTTCATGTATGGACGTACCTAAAAACAACCCAACTAATAAAGACTCTTCATTAAAGTAAAAATTTGCAAAGTAAGGATAAATAAGCATTGAAAGGATTCCAAATATTGTAATATTTGCCACCGCGTAAGAAATTTCATTTTTCTTTGCACCTATAACAGGAGCTGTTGCCATTATTGCTGTAGTACCACAAACTGTACTTCCAATTGAAATTAGATAAGACATTCGTCTTGGTATATTTAATTTTTTTACTAAAACTTTTATTACTATTAAAACGCTGACTATACAGATAATTATTAACGGGATTGCGATTGCACCAAATTCTAAAAATTCAAACGGTTTAAGTTGAATTCCTAAACAAATAATTCCTAATTTAAGTATATTTGACTGTGCAAAATTTAAACCTTTAAGAAATAAATTTCTTATTTGAAATATATTTCCTAATAGAATTCCAAACAATATAGCAATCATGGCTGTAGATATGGGACTTTTTTCGTACCCCAGAAGCTCAATTCCAATAATGTTATTAATTCCTTGAGATAATGTGTAAAGAACAAAAGCTAAAATTATACCTGGTAAAAATACCAAGTACTTTTTATAACTCATTAAATTAATTCTAATTAGGCACTTCGATAAAGTTTAGTCATCACAAATTCTTTATGACCCAAAGCTTCAGCGCACGTTAATCTTCCATTGGCTACTCTAAGAGTAGTTTTAATTAATTCATCTCCAGCTTCAGATAAATTCATTTCTCTTGAAAGAATTTTTGATACATCACAATCAATATGTTCACCCATACCTTTAACTGTTAAAGGATTTGCTGTTAATTTAACTACGGGTTCAATTGGATTTCCAACAATATTACCTTGACCGGTTGGAAATAAATGAATATTGAAACCAGCGGCTGCTTGTAAAGTTACACATTCAGCTGCGGCTGATGAAGTATCCATAAAGTACAAACCTTTTCCTTTAGTTGGTTCTTCAGCAGGTTCTAGAACGTCAATAAACTTACAGTTGCCAATTTTTTGAAAGTTTCCAAAAGCTTTTTCTTCAATTGTAGTTAGTCCACCTGCGATGTTTCCAGCTGTAGGCTGACTTTCAGATAAATCATCGGTAGCTTCCTTTAATATGAAATCATTATACGCATTCCATGTATTCATAAACTTTTCAGATGCTTCTTTGGTAGCTCCTCTTGTAGCACAAACTTTTTCAGCCCCAGTAAGCTCTGAAGTTTCACCAAAGCACAAATGAACTCCCAATGGTTCTAATTTATCCATCAAATTTCCAACTGTTGGATTAGCTGCTAAACCTGATGTAGTATCAGACTCTCCGCATTTTACTGATATCCATAAATCACTTAATGGACATTCTTCTCTTTGTTTTTCAGATGCCCAAATTACAAATTCTTGCGCTTTTTTTGAGGCTTTCATTGTTGTAACGATGTCGCCAGTTCTCTCGATGTGAAATCCTTCAACTGGTTTTCCAGTTTTTGCAATTCCATCAACTATTTTTTTAGTCCATTTAGGTTCAATTCCAATAACAATCACTGCTGCCACATTGGGGTTACAACCAGTACCAATCATTGTTCTAAAATGAAGTTCTAAATCAGCTCCAAATTGAAGTCTTCCATAAGAATGTGGGAGTGCAATTGTCCCTTTAATATTGTTTGCAACGGCTTCAGCACATGCATTTGAAATGTCATCAACAGGAAGAATAATTACATGGTTTCTTGTTCCAGCTCTTCCATTTTCTCTTTTGTAACCTAAAAAACTTTTTGGAATTTCCATTTTATTACCACTTCTTAGTTTTTACATTATGAACATGCACATGTTCACCCTTTTTTGTTGATTTTACTACTTTACCAATATCGTGACCATATTTTAAAATTGTATCACCTTCATTAAGATCAACCATCGCAATTTTATGCCCCAGAGGAATTTCATCCAAAGATTGTATATCTACTGTACTATCATCTTCCATTATCCAACAAGAACAATCTTGCTTTGGAGTGATTTTTTCTATTACTACTACTCCCACATTATCTTTTTTGTCATGAATTATAATGTCTGTGGCCATATATAGTGTCGATTTGTTTGTTTGAATTTTTCAAAATCTTATATATTAATCGCTAAAATTAACAAACGAATTTTAACAGTATTAAATTTACACATTAGAGAGGTTCTATTTTTATGACAAAAATGACAACAGAAGAAGCCTTTGTAAAAGTTTTACAAATGCACGGAATTGAACACGCCTTTGGAATTATTGGTTCAGCCTTTATGCCAATATCAGATATTTTTCCAGATGCTGGTATCACATTCTGGGACGTTGCTCATGAAACTAATGGTGGATTAATTGCAGACGGTTACACAAGAGCTACAGGAAAAATGTCAATGGTTATAGCTCAGAATGGTCCAGGAATTACAGGATTAGTAACACCAATTAAAACTGCTTATTGGAATCATACACCACTTTTATTAGTTACCCCACAAGCTGCTAACAAAACTATGGGACAAGGTGGTTTCCAAGAAGTTGAACAAATGAATTTGTTTAAAGACATGGTTTGTTATCAAGAGGAAGTTAGAGATCCATCTAGAATGGCCGAGGTATTAAATAGAGTTATAGAAAAAGCTATACGAGGATCAGCTCCAGCTCAAATCAACGTACCAAGAGATTACTGGACACAAGTCATTGATATTGACCTTCCTCCAATTGTTAGATTGGAACGACAAGCAGGAGGTGTTGATGCAATTAAAAAAGCTGCAGACTTGTTATCTAATGCAAAATTTCCAGTAATTTTATCTGGAGCAGGTGTTGTTATTGGAGGTGCTATTGAAGATTGTAAAAAACTCGCAGAAAAATTAGACGCTCCAGTTTGTTCTGGTTATCAACATAATGATAGTTTCCCAGGAAGTCATCCTTTAGCAGCGGGACCTTTAGGTTATAATGGTTCAAAAGCTGGGATGGAATTAATTAAACAAGCTGATGTCGTTTTGGCATTGGGAACTAGGTTAAATCCTTTTTCAACTTTACCAGGTTATGGCATGGATTATTGGCCAAAAGACGCAAGTATTATCCAAGTTGACATGAATTCAGATCGTATTGGTTTAACAAAAAAAGTTTCAGTAGGTATTTGTGGAGATGCAAAACTAGTTGCACAACAATTATTAGCCCAACTTTCACCCACTGCAGGTGATACAGATAGACAAAAAAGAAAAGATATAATTCATCAAACTAAATCTGCATGGTTACAAAAATTATCAAGTTTAGATCATGAAGAAGACGATGAAGGAACAGTTTGGAACAAAGAGGCAAGAGAAAGAGACGCAGATAGAATGTCTCCAAGACAAGCATGGAGAGCAATTCAAGCTGGCATGCCTGAGGATGTAATTATTTCAAGTGATATTGGAAATAATTGTGCAATTGGAAATGCTTATCCAACATTTGAAAAAGGAAGAAAATATTTAGCGCCAGGATTATTTGGACCATGTGGATATGGTTTTCCATCAATTTTAGGTGCAAAAATTGGCTGTCCAGATACACCTGTAATTGGTTTTGCAGGTGATGGAGCATTTGGTATCAGCATGAATGAAATGAGTTCATGTGCAAGAGAAGAATGGCCTTCAATAACTATGGTAATATTTAGAAACTATCAATGGGGTGCAGAAAAAAGAAATTCTATTTTATGGTTTGATGATAATTTTATTGGAACAGAGCTTGATCCAGAACTTAGCTATGCAAAAGTAGCTGATGCTTGTGGTTTAAAAGGGGTAACAGTCAAAACAATGGAAGAAACTACCAATGCTATCAAGCAATCTTGTGACGATCAAAAGAAGGGGATTACAACATTTATTGAGGTAATTTTAAATCAAGAGCTTGGTGAACCATTTAGACGTGATGCGATGAAAAAACCAGTTAGGGTTGCCGGAATTAAAAAAGAAGATATGAAAAAGCAACCTTCTTTAATTTCTTAAGATCATTAAATATTCATATCAGGCCAGTCTTTATTATTGTATCTAGCAAGTTCTTTTTTGGTGATTGGGCGAAATAAAACCCAAGCTACAACAACAACTAAAGCTATAAGTATTAACGTTTGCATAATTTAATTTATTACTGACATTGGATCTAATCTAGTTTGAAACCAATTAACTCTAAAATCTAGATGTGGACCGGTTGATCTTCCAGTTGAACCAACTGTTCCAATTATATCTCCTTGATTAATTTTATCACCTACAGAGACTAAAACATTTTCAAGGTGTGAATATATAGTAGAAATTCCGTGGCCGTGGTCCATTATAACAGTTCCTCCCGTGTAATATAAATCATCTTCTGCCATAGTTACAGTTCCAGATCCAGAGGATTTAATCATCGTTCCTTGTTTGGCAGCAATATCAATACCATAATGTGGCCATCGTGGTTTACCATTTAAAATTCGTTGACTGCCATAAACACCACTTATAATTCCTTCAACTGGCATTATAAATTTTTCTTTAAAAAATTGCAGATTTGAATTTATTGCTCTTGCTTCACCTATTGCATTATTTTCTTTTTTAATTCTTTTGTAAACTGACTCTGGTGGAGTAACCTTACTTTCTTCAAGCCCATCAATTCTTTGAATGTTATATTTTCTTTTAAGAACTTTTTTGGTAATTATTATTTTTTCCCCATTTAGGATTTTAGTAAAAGTAAGATCATATTTTTGATCTCTATCAATTCCAAAAACAAAATCCCCATCTTTTGAAACTTTTATTTTTTTTTTTCCAATTAAAATATTCGCATTTGGGTCTGTGATGCCAAGTATAAAATGACCCTGTAAAAATTTTCCTTTAAACTCAATTGCATACGAAGGGGATAATAAAAGTAATAAAATTAGAACAATTCTATAAATTATTGTGCTGTCCATCCACCATCTATTATTATTGAAGTTCCAGTTATCATTGAAGATGCTGAAGAAGCTAAAAAACAAACTGTAGTCGCAACATCACTTTCTGTTGCAACTTTTCCCACTGGAATTTTTTCTAAAACCAATTTTTTAAATTTATTATTTTTAAAAAATCTTTTTACCATTGGCGTTTCAACAAATGTTGGTGCAACCGAGTTAACTCTGATATTTTTTTTTGCTAGCTCTACACCCATTCCTTTAGTTAGACCTTCTATTCCAAATTTAGTCATATTATAAACATTTCTTCCAATCATACCCACATGGCCAAGCTGTGAAGACATATTTATTATTGAACCAGACCTTTTTTTATTTTTAATCATTTTTTTTACAACCAATTGAGCAACATTAAATGCAGCTTTAAGGTTTAAATCCACTAAATAGTTCATGCTTGATTGCTTGATATTTTCAAAAGGTTCTGGAATATTTGTGCCAGCATTATTAACTAAAATATCAATAATTTTAATTTTATTTAATTTTTCTCTCAAATCCTGATAGTTCATCACATCACACTCAATTTTAATGACTTTGCCTTTAACTTTTTTAATATCTTTTTCTAATTTGTTTAAGTCAGATTGAGTTCTACTCAATGCTATAACTGTTGCACCTGCTTCCGCTAGTGCAATAGAACAAGCTCTTCCAAGTCCTTTTCCAGCACCAGTTACTAAAGCATATTTTTTTTTGAGATTTATTTTCTGAAGATACATTATAATAATAATATTTTAATATCTGTGTAAATCAACTCAACTGCAACAACCAAAATTGCCAATAATCCAAGCCAAGCTATCCATCTGTATTTTTTAATCCATCCAGATATAAGTGTGGCAGCTGTAGCCATCAATATAATTGATAAAACTAAACCAAATACAAGAAGTCCATAATGTTCACCAGCAGCACCAGCAACACCCAAAACATTATCTAAACTCATTGTGAAATCAGCTAAAAGAACAGTCCAAATTGCTTTTAAGAAACTAGAGTTATCTACTTTAATATCTTCCTCTTTTTCAGATCCTTTAATTACATCTACGTAAAGTTTGTAAACAATATAAAGTAATAAAAGTCCTCCAATAAGTCTTAACCCTGTAATCTGTAAAAGATAAGCAGTAAGAAGTGTTAATATTATTCTAAGTATTACTGCACCCCCTATACCCCAAAAAATAACTTTTTTTCTTTGTTCAGGTGGAAATTTGGATGCAACCATACCAATGATAATTGCGTTATCTCCAGCCAAAACTAGATCAATAAATATTATTTGTGTTAAAATTGCTATTTGTTCAGTAGCAAATAATTCAGAAAACATTAATGATTAAGTATCATGTCTGCACCTTTTTCTGCAATCATTATTGTAGGAGCATTAGTATTGCCTGATGTAATATTTGGCATTATGGATGCATCAATCACTCTAAGATTATTTACTCCTCTGACCTTTAGTTTTTCGTCAACCACTGACATTTGATCCTGACCCATTTTACAAGTACCAACTGGATGAAAAATAGTTTGAGCGTAATTTGAAGCCTCTTTCACTAACTCTTCATCATCATTAATGTTTATTCCAGGTCTATATTCTTCAGGTGAATACTTTTTAAAAGTTTCAGACTCCATTATTATTTTTCTTGTTAATTTCAGACCTTTAGCTGCAATCATTCTATCATTATCAGTAGATAGATAGTTTTGTTTTATTTTAGCGTAAGTTCTAGAGTCTTTGTCGACTATACTTACATGACCTCTGCTAGTAGGTTTTATGTTGGACACTGTTGGTGTAAAAGCATGGAAGTCGTGATTTTTGGTTGCACCCAATGTATCCATACTCATTGGCTGAACATGCCATTGCAAATCTGGTAATTCTAGTGAAGAGTCACTTTTGGCAAACATGCAAAGTTGACTAGCTCCCATAGTCATAGGACCAGTTCTCCTAAAAATATATTCCAATCCAATCATTAAATTTCCGAATAGACTATTTATTTTTTTGTTTAAAGATTTTAGACCATTTATTTTATAAATAGGTCTTAACATAAGATGATCATGTAAATTTTCACCAACTCCATCTAAATTGTGTACCATTTCTATTCCAAGGTTTTTTAATTTTTCAGAACTTCCAATTCCTGATACCTGTAAGATTTGTGGCGAGCCAATGGCACCTGAGGATAATATTATTTCTCTGTTAGTTTCTACTTTTTTTAATGCATCTCCTTGCCAAAATTCAACTCCTTTAGCTATTTTGTTTTCAAAGATTATTTTTTTTACGTGTGCGTGAGTAATAATTTCTAAATTTTTTCTATTTTTAATTGGATTTAAATATCCTACAGATGTGCTACATCTAAAACCATCTTTCTCTGTAACTTGAAAATATCCACACCCATGATTATCCCCTGTGTTAAAATCTTTTGTTTTAGGTATTCCAAACTCTTCAGCTGCATTTTGAAACTCATCTAAAAGTGGGAGATGAATTCTTTGATCAGAAACTGCTAGTGGTCCATTTACACCATGAAATTCATTTTTACCTCTCTCTTGATCTTCAGCTTTTATAAAATAAGGTAATACATCATCCCATCCCCAACCAGTATTTCCTAATTGTCTCCAAACATCATAGTCTCTATTTTGACCTCTTATATATAATAATCCATTAATTGATGAACTTCCCCCTAAAGTTTTACCCCTAGGATATCTAATTGAAATGTTGTTCATACTTTCATCAGGCTCAGTTTTATAACACCAGTCAGTTTTTGGGTTGTGCATAGTTTTAAAATAGCCCACAGGTATATGTATCCAGGGATAATTATCTTTTCCACCAGCCTCCAAAAGTAAAACTTTATGATTAGGGTTTTCTGACAATCTATTAGCAAGTACACAGCCAGCTGACCCAGCTCCAAGAATTATAAAATCAAAATTATACATATTTTAGAACCTTTATAAGTGAAAAATTTTTTTTTTGTAATAAATCTGTGCAAAAAAATTGTAAATATCAATATTAGCACTTGTTTTGGATTTCAATATTTGAGAAGCTAATTTTTTTAAAAATAAAGAGAGGGAAAAAAATGAAAAAAATCATTTCAATGTTATTTGCAGTTGCAATTGTATTTGGATTTATTTCAAATGCTAATGCTGCAAAAACACTAAAATGTCAGACAGTTCTTAACACTAAAGCTGATGAAGTTAAGATGTTAAAGGATTTTACTGACACTGTTACAACGTTAACAGCTGGATCTCTAAAGTTTGAAATTTTACCTGCAGGAGCTGTTGTTGGTGTAAAAGAAACTTTAGATGCAGTTGATAAAGGTCTAATCGATTGTGGTTTCGCATGGACTCACTATTGGTCAGGAGATCACCCTGCAGCTATGTTATTTGGTTCGCCAGTAGCTGGTGGTGGAGTAGGTATTGATAATATCGCATTCTTATCTTGGTTCCAATACGGTGGTGGTAAAGAACTATATGACCAATTATGGAAAGAAATGGGAAGAGACATTAAAGGATTTATGATTCAACCAGTTGGACCAGAAGCTTTAGGTTGGTTTCCAAAACCAATTAAAGACATGGCTGACTTTAGAAAATATAAATTCAGAACTCCTCCAGGAATTCCAGGACAAACTTACAAAGACATCGGTATCGCATCTGTAGCTATGGGTGGTGGAGACATTCTACCAGCTTTAGAAGCAGGCACAATTGATGCTGCTGAATGGTGTTGTCCAAAACCAGACTTAACTTTTGGTTTCCAAAAAGTATTAAAGCACTACTACTTACAAGGTTTACACCAAGTAGTCGTAAATGCTGACTTCTATATTACTGGAAAAACTTACAATGCAATGTCTGATCATGAGAAGAAGTCTCTTGAAGTAGCTGCTAATGCGTCATTAGCAAAATCTTTAAGTTACAGAATCTATGAAAACGGTAAAGCTTTAAGAGAGTTAACTACTCAACACGGAGTAATTTTGGAAGATACACCTTCTGATTATTTCACAGAATATATGGCTGCTGCAAAAGCATCTTTGAATAAAAATGCTGCAGAAAATAAATTTTTCAATGAAGTTTATACTTCAATGAAAAACTTTGCTGATATTGCTGTTCCATTCTGGAGTGGTGCTCAAATGTCTAATGCGAAGCTAGGAATGGCTCACGCAGCAACATTAAAGTAATCAGTAATTAATCATAAATTATATAATTTTAGAGCGGACTTAATTGTCCGCTCTAATTTTTTTTAATAGAATTTATATGGCAGACGAACCAACTAAATTAGATATATCTGATGAAATGATTGCCGAAAGGCGAGGTGGTTCAGGTAAAATGCCAGAAGATATGCCATCATGGATGGCAAGCTCTATAGTTAACATTGATAAATTTAGTAAATGGGTTGGCAATGTTGTTTGCTGGATTTTAATGCCGTTAATTTTTGCGATGACTTATGAAGTTTTTGCTAGAAAATTATTTTTAGCTCCAACAATTTGGGCTTATGACATAAGTCGTTTTTTGTATGGAGCATTATTTATGCTAGGTGCTGCATATGCCCTTTCTAAAGGTGTACATATAAGAGCCGACTTTTTATACAGAAATTTTAAAACTAAAAATCAAGGTAAGATAGATTTTTGGTTATATCTTTTATTTTATTTTCCAGGTTTATTAGTTTTTCTTTATATGACAATTGGATTTGTTGGAGAGTCTATTCAAAGAGGTGAGAAAGGTATGGATACTACATGGATGCCGTACATGTGGCCTATCAAATCCTGTTTATTAATTGGAATTATTTTTTTATTAATTCAAGGAATTTCAGAGTTATTTAAAAGTTATTGGGCTGCCACTAAAGGTGAATGGCCTGGAGAAGAAAAATGATAGCTGAATTTATAGATCCAGCTATTTTAGGCTTCATTCTTGTAGGTGTAATGCTTTTTGCTATCTTTGTTGGTTTTCCTATTTCTTTTACATTAATATTTTTAGGTTTTGTTTTTGGTTACCTGGGTTTTGGTAAATTAGTATTTTATCTAATGACTCTCCAATTTTCGATGGTCATGACCGAACAAACACTCGCCGCCGTCCCACTCTTTGTCTTTATGGGGATAATGATGGAGCAGGCTGGTTTGATGGAGAGGTTATTTTCCTCATTTCAGATGATGTTAGCTAAAGTAAAAGGATCTTTATATTATGCAGTGTTATTTGTTTCTGTAATTTTTGCTGCTGCAACAGGTATTGTTGGTGCTTCAGTAACAATTTTGGGAATTATGGCCGCCAAGTCAATGAATAGATCAGGGTATGATGTAAGATTAGCAGCAGGTACTATAACTGCTGGAGGGACTTTAGGGATATTAATACCTCCAAGTATTATGCTTGTTGTGATGGGACCCATCATGGAAATTCCAGTAATTGATTTATTTGCTGCAGCTATAATTCCGGGAATTCTTCTTGCAAGTTTATATGCTGGTTACACTACAATTAGATGTATGATTAATCCAAAATTAGGTCCTGTTCTTCCAGAGGAAATGCGTGCTGCAAGTATGAAAGAAGTTTGGGTTGAATTTTTCTTAGGATTAGTTCCGCCTGCAGCTTTAGTTTTTGCAGCTTTAGGAAGTATTTTATTTGGATTTGCTACGCCCACAGAAGCGGCAGGTTGTGGTGCAATGGGTGCTTTGCTTCTCTCAATAGCTTATAGGAAGCTAACTCTACCAAAATTACAAGATGCTTTAGTTAAAACTCTTGAAATTACAGCATTGATAATGGTTTTAGTTGCTGCATCAAACTTTTTTGGAGCAGTGTTTGCAAGATTAGGCACTCCTACACTATTAACAGAGTTTTTATTAGGTCTAGAAATGAACAAGTATCTAATCTTAGCGATGATAATGGTTATGATTTTTTTGCTAGGATGGCCATTGGAATGGGTGCCAATTGTGATGATTATAGTGCCGATTATATTACCTTTAGTTGAGGCTTTAGGGTTTAATTTAACTTGGTTTGCAATTTTGGTTGCTGTTAATTTACAAACTGCCTGGCTATCCCCGCCTGTAGCTCTGTCGGCTTATTTTCTTAAAGGCGTAGTCCCTGAATGGGATTTAAAAGATATTTACTATGGCATGATGCAATTTATGGTTCTTCAAGTAATAGGTTTAGTTTTAATTATTATTTTTCCTCAAATTGCTCTCTGGTTACCAACTCTCTTATATGGACAGTAGAATTTATTAGTTTAAGATAAATTTAGTGAATCAACCAAAAGTTAAATATTCTCTCTCTAATTGGGATCTAGTTACAGTAAATCCAAATTATAAAACTTGGAATTGGAAAGATCTTTTTTGCTTTTGGGCGGTAAACATACAAAGTGTGATCGGTTTCTCTCTGATCGCTTCTTTATATATATTATATAGTCTTAATACCTTCGTTGTATTTTTTGGAACAATTTTAGGATCTTTTTTAGTTTATATTTTTTCGAATTTGATAGGTAGACCTTCTCAAAAATTTGGCTTGCCTTTTGCGGTACTTTTAAGATCCTCTTTAGGTTTCAATGGTGCAAAGTTTTTTGGATTATTAAGAAGTTTAGTTGGAATTTTTCTTTTTGGTATTCAAACATATTTTTTATCAAAATTAGTAGTTTACCTCATTAGAATATTATTCTTTTCAATAGATAATACTTTACTTGATCAAGAAATTTTCTTAACTTTTTTACTTGGATTAAATTTAATTGATTGGTTCTCAATTATAGTAGTGATAATTTTTCAAACAATGCTTTTTAGTATTGGTATTCAATATAATAAAAAACTAATCAATTATTCAGCAATAATAGTATATGTGGGAATGGTAATATTCTTCCTAACAGTTTTTCTTAGTGACGTTAAAACTACTACTCAAGCATTTTCAAATATTCTAAATTTTGAAAACCTGTTAAACAAAAATAATATTTTACCACTATTAACAGTTGCAGGCACAATTTTTGCCTACTTTTCAATTATCATTGTAAGTTTTGGAGATTTTTCAAGATATGTGAAAAATAAAGAAGACTTAAATAAAGGAAACTTAAGCTTAATTCTGAACTTAATTATTTTTTCGTTCTTTTCTATTGCAATTGTTGTTGGTTCAGATGTTTTTTTAAATCAAAAATTTCAAGATATGGATAGGATTTTTACAAATCCAACGGATATAATTGGTAAATTTAATAATCTACAAATTACAATAGTTGTTCTCTTCTTTATAATAATTGCCTCAGCATCGACAAATTTAGTGGCAAATTATATTCCTTCTCAATATTCGCTTATTAATTTTCTTCCAAATAAGTTAAATTTAAAAAGTTCAAGTTATACCATTTCTATACTAGGATTAATCGTTGGGATATTTTGGCTAACAGTTTTAAGTCAAATTGGTGTTTTATCCTTTATAGATACATTCAGTTGTTTTTTTGGACCTTTATTTGGAGTTATAATTGCTGACTACTATTTGATAAAAAATCAAACTTTGAGTAATAAAGATCTTTACTCGGTAGAAACTCAAAGTATTTATTATTACTCACGTGGATGGCATATTAAAGGGACTTATTCAATAATTTTAGGATTTATTTTTTCAGCCTCGACAATATGGAATGGTAATTTGATGTTCCTCCAATCTTATGCATGGATTATTGGTGCATTTACTTCCTGGGTAACGTACTATTTATTAGCTAAAAAATAATTTTTATGCACAAATTTGATTTTAAAGATCAAACTGCTGTAATTACAGGTGGAGCCCAAGGCTTTGGTTTAGACATTGCAAAAAGATTTTTAGACTCTGGATGTAAAGTTTATATTTGGGATATAGACGAAAAACTTCTCAAAATTGTTGCTGACAAAATAAATAACCCTAATTTAAAATATTGTATAATTGATGTTTCAAATTATGCTGAGATTGAAAAAATTGTTGATGAAATAACAACAAAAAATAAAATTGATATTTTAATTAATAATGCAGGAATTACAGGCCCAACGGATCCTCTTTGGAAATATGACGTTGAAATGTGGAATAAAATTATTCAAATTAACTTAATGGGAACCTTCAATTGTTGCAGAGCAATTGTGCCGAGTATGATCAGCAATAATTATGGCAGAATAGTCAATGTTGCCTCAGTAGCAGGAAAAGATGGAAATGCAAATGCTAGTGCTTACAGTGCAGGAAAAGCAGGTGCTATTGGGCTCACTAAATCTTTAGGAAAGGAATTGGCGGATAAAAATATTGCAGTTAATGCTGTAACTCCTGCTGGAGCTAAAACAAGAATTTTAGATCAAATGAGCAAAGAACATGTTCAAAGAATGCTTTCAAAGGTTCCAAGAGGTAGATTTCTCGAAATACATGAGTTTACATCACTGATTTGTTGGCTTTCTTCAGCTGAAAATACTTTTTCTACTGCCGCTGTCTTTGATATCAGCGGTGGCAGATCAACGTATTAATAGGTCTATTGCTTAGATAATTGATAATTATTGCTGGTATTTTTTAAATTCTTACCCATTACTGGCGCTAGGATTATCACTGACCAATAAATTAGAAGTATAAAAATTGAAATTATTCTCATGAATTAGATATAAGATTAAATATTGTAACAAGAGTGTTTAAAATGTGACTGAATATTGTATTTATGAAAAAAATAATTATAAAACAGTTGTGTTTAAATTTATAATTTTATTATTCAGTCTTCTAATATTTTCTAAATTCTCTTTTGCAGAGTCGGTAAAAGTATTTGAGTTTAGTAAAACCGAACTTTCACAATTGAAAGTAAGAAAAGTAAGAGGGGCAGACAATAAAACTGTTTATTCTACTGGATCTAATGAAAATGGTAACTATTTAAAAGCAGTTGCAGAAAATGCTGGATCTGGTTTAGGAAAAGAAATTAAAATTGATTTAAACAAAACCCCATTTATCAATATTACGTGGAAAATTGAGCAAGATTTATCAGGTATTAACGAAAAAACTAAAAAAGGTCACGATTTTGCTGCAAGAGTTTTTGCTGTAAAAAAAACAGGAGCAACACCCTTATCAAACCGGGCTATTAACTATGTTTTTTCAAGTAATCATGAGATTGGTGAAAACTGGCCAAGTCCTTATACTAAAAAATCAATAGATAATGTGCTATCTACAACAAAAGAAAATTTAAATAAATGGGTTACTGTAAAAGCAAATGTAAAAGAAGATTTTAAAAAATTTCATGACTTAAATGTTGATGAACTTGATGGATTAGCTATAATGTCTGATACAGATAATTCAAAATTAACATCTGTTGCATTTTATCAAAATATTTATTTTTCAAAAGATTAAAGTTTTAAATATTTATTTAAACCCATACTTAGAAAAGATAACAAGATAGCTGCTATTACATCTTCTATTGGCAGAGCTTTTGGGAAACCAAAATTCCAAACAACAACCCCAATTAACCATATAATGTATACTTTCATCGCTACACTTATATCTTAGTTTGTATTTAATTCTAAATTTTTTTGATAATATATTTTAATGACTAAAATTTTTAATCATAACACCAAAGTATATTATGAAGATACTGATGCAGGAGGTATTGTGTATTATGCAAACTATTTGAAATATCTAGAAAGAGCCAGAACAGAAGCTCTGGTAAAAATAGGTTTAAGTAATCAAAAAATTAAAGATGACTTTGGAGCACTGATTATTGTTAAATCATGTAATATTGATTATAAAAAATCTGCATATTTAGAAGACATATTAAATATTAAGTCACATATTATTTCGATTACAAAAACTTCTTTTATAATGAAACAAGTAATTATCAAGAATAAGATTATGATAGTTGAGGCAAAGATACATTTAGTTTTCGTAAATGAAAAAGTAAAACCTGTAAAAATTCCCCAATTAATAATTGATAAATTTGAACCATTTACCTCTAAAAATTAAATAGCAGCAATTTTTTTTGCTTTTTTAAATAATACAATCATCATTTTTTCCGAAATTAACTTAGTATTTACATTTCTTGGACTAGGATGGTAGCAGGAAATTAATTTAATATCATTTGGTAAAAGGTGAATTTTACCATGAATAAATTTTAATCTTTCAGAAAAATTATAATTTTTTTGGTAAAATTTTATACAATTATCAAAAGCAACTTTACCGAGTGTTACTATTGTTTTTAAACTTTTAAGATTTGATACTTCTGAATTAAAATATCCTGAACAATTTTTTAATTCCTCTGCTGTTGGTTTATCACCTGGTGGCACACATTTTAGGATATTGGTAATGTATGTTGATTTTAATTTTAACCCATCTTTTAAATTAATTGAATATGGATGATTAGAAATTTTTGTTTTATACAAACATCTAAATAAAAAATCACTAGATTTATCCCCAGTAAATGCTCTACCAGTTCTAGTTCCTCCATGAGCTGCTGGAGCTAATCCTAAAATCAAAAGTTTAGCATTTACATCCCCAAATCCTGTTACAGGCTTTCCCCAATAGTTTTCATTTATATTTTGTTTTCTTTTTTCTAAGGAAATTTTTTTGATAAAATCAGTCAATCTCCCACATTTTTTGCAATTTATAATTGTCTTATTAAGTTTTTTAAATTTAATATTCATTAATGAAATTTTTAAAAATTATTTTAATATTATTTATATCTTTAACCACGCCTGTTAAAGCAGATTCAAAAAAAAATATAATTGAAAACTTAAAAGCAGGAGGGAAGTTGATATTTATAAGGCATGCTTATGCACCTGGAGGGGGCGACCCTGAAAATTTTAATATTTATGACTGCTCAACTCAAAGAAATCTCAGTGAAAGTGGAAGAATTCAGTCTAGAAAAATTGGTAATTTTTTTAAAGAAAATAGCATTAAAATAAAAAATGTGTATTCAAGTGAATGGTGTAGGTGCAAAGAAACAGCCTCTTTAGCATTCAAAAATTTCAAAACAAAAAGTTTTTTAAACTCTTTTTTTAGTTCTAAATTTGCACATAATAAAAATTCACAAATGAAAGATTTTCAAAAATTTTTATCTGATTGGGATAAAAAAACTAATATGGTTTTTGTAACTCATTATGTTGTAATATCTGAGATATTTGATTACCCTTCTTCTTCAGGCGAAATAGTAATTTCAGATAAAAATTTAAAAATCATTGATACTTTAGAAATAGAGTATTAAATTAATCTTATGTCCTCCAAAAGAGCAATGCGACAAGCACAAAAAAAAGCATTTGCTAAACATCGGTCTAATATCACTAATAGTAGATTTAACTTAAAGAAAAAAAATTCAATAAATAAAAAAAATAAAGATAAATTGAAAGACTAGCTTTGATTATCAAATTTTTCAATTTTTTTACAAGTTGATATTTTTGAAATACCTTCAATATCATTTAAAACAGATTTCATAAATATTTCTGGTTTTTCTTTGTAAAATAATATTTGAGTATAGAACTGAGGATAGCCATGCTTTAAGGTAAAAATTTTACCATTTTCTTCGTAAATATTTCTTACATAAGTGTTGGATTTTTTAACACTAAGATCAGTAATTCTATATTTCTGATAAGTTTTTTCAGTGTAAACATAATTTCTAGTCATAAGTAATTCATTAAGATTTAAGATGTATTCATTTTTTAAAAATTCATCCTCTTTATGATCGCACTTACTTAATACAATTATTTCAGAATAAGTTTTGGTATGACTTAATATTAAAATTGAAAATATTAAAAGAAATATTCTTAAATTACTTTTTTTCATTTTTATCAGCAAAAAATAATGCGATTAAAAATATGATTGTCCATATAAAAACACCAATAGTTTTAATGAATGATGTCTCTGCAGCCCATACCTCAAAAAAAAGAGCACCAATAATTATTCCTATAGCATAAATAATACTAATTAATTTTACTTTACTCATTTAGATCTTTATTATTTAATTTGATTTTTTTTAAATAAAGACATTCCATTGTTTATCTTGTATTCATAGGACTCATTGAAGCTTTCAAGTTGCCAGCCAGACAATCTTTTCTTTATGGACTCTAAATTATTTTTTTTCCAATCATCAGATGTATCCTCTTTCCTCCATACTTGTTTTTCTTCATTGCTTCTTCCACAACCATAACAATACCCTGTTGAAGGATCAGTTTTACAAATACTTATACATGGTGAAACTATCATTTTATTAAGTTTATATAAAATTAATTAGATAAATAGATAATTTTTTAATATTTGTCATTGGACAAATAGTTTCAATAATATATAAAATCTCGTAATTTGTGGGGCGATGGCGGAATTGGTAGACGCGTTGGTCTTAGGAACCAATATTTTCGGATGTGAAGGTTCGAGTCCTTTTCGCCCTACCATTAAATTATTATGAAAGTCACTGTAGAAAATAAAAAAGGTTTAAACAAAGATCTTAAAATTTTAATCGATAAAGAGACTATGAGCTCTTATATGGATGAAAAGTATGAAGAAATAAAAGGTACTGTAAATCTTAAAGGTTTTCGACCAGGAAAAGTTCCAAAAGAAGTTTTAAAAAGACAGTTTGGTAAGGCGGTATTTGGTGAAGTATTAGACAAAGTTTTAAAAGATACTTCAACAAAAGCTTTAGAAGAAAAAAAAATAAAACCAGCTGGCCAACCAAAATTAGATTTAAAAACTTATGGTGAAGATAAAGAATTGGAATATGTGATATCAGTTACTGAATTACCTAAAGTTGATATTAAATCCTTAGAAAATATAAAGTTTGATCAATACTCAGTTAAGATAGATGAAAGTGAAACTGAAAATAGAATAAAAGAAATAGCAAAAAACCAACCTAATTTTAAAGACACAAAACCTGAAACAAAAGCTAAAGAGGGTGATCTGATCACTTTAGATTACAAGGCAACAGTAGATGGTAAGGAATTCAAAGGGAATGAAGGAAAAAATACTCAATTAACTCTGGGAAAAGATTTATTTCTGAAAGGATTTGATAAGCAGTTAATTGGAGCTAAGAAAGACGATGAAAAAATAGTTGAAGCTATATTACCTGAAAATTTTCCTGAAAAAGATTTGGTAAATAAAAAAGCTAAATTTAATTGTAAAATTTTAAGTGTAAAACAACCAGAAGAAGTTAAAATAGATGACAATTTTGCAAAAAATCTAGGCGCAAAAGATTTAAAAGATCTTAAAAACCTAATTTCTAGACAAATAAATGATGAGTTTAAAAACTCTTTAGATCAATTGTCAAAAAATCAAATTTTAAAAGAAATTGAAAAAATTAAAGTAGAGGAAGTACCTGAAAATCTAATTGAAGAGGAAGTTAAAATACTTTCTCAAGGAATGCCTGAAGAAGAAGCCAAAAAAAATAAAAAAAATTTTGAAGAAAAAGCTAAAACAAGAATAAAAACAGGTTTAATTTTAAATGAATTTGGCGAGAAAAATCAAATTAAAGTTAGCGAGGTAGAAATTCAAAATGAGGTTCAGAAACAGCTGAGGATGATGCCAGGACAAGAAAAAATGGTAATGGACTTTTATCAAAAAAATCCCTCTGCAGTCGCCAGTCTAAGGGGAACAGTATATGAGGAAAAAATTTTAAATTTGATTAAGGAAAAAGGTAAAGCTAATAAAAAAGAAATATCAAAATCTGAAGCAGAAAAAATTTTAAAAGAAGCTCATCAACATGACCACAACCACAATCACAATCACGATCATGGTGATGAAAAAAAAGACACAAAGAAAATAACTGATGTAAAAACTGCTAAAGAAAAAAAATCTTCAACAAAAACAGTAAAATCAAAGCCAGCACCAAAAAAAGCAAAAAAAGCAAAAAAAGTTAGCAAAAAGTAATCCCAAGTTGTATAAATAAAGTCGAATCAATTTATGACAACAAAAATATCAGAACATATGAGTAACTTGGTACCGATGGTGGTAGAACAATCTAGTAAAGGTGAAAGAGCCTACGATATTTATTCAAGACTTCTTAAAGAAAGAATAATTTTTTTAACAGGTCAGATAAATGACCATGTAGCTTCACTTGCTACTGCTCAACTATTATTTTTAGAGGCAGAGGATCCTAAAAAAGAAATTTATTTATATATAAATAGTCCAGGTGGATTAGTAACTGCAGGGCTTGGAATATATGATACCATGCAATATGTAAAACCTAATATCTCAACTTTATGTATAGGACAAGCAGCATCCATGGGATCATTTTTATTAGCAGCTGGAACTAAAGGAAAGAGATTTTCATTACCAAATTCAAGAATAATGGTTCATCAACCATCTGCTGGTTTTCAAGGTCAAGCAACTGATATTGAGATACATGCTAATGAAGTTTTATCTTTGAAAAAAAGATTAAATGAAATTTATTCAAAACATACAGGAAAGACAGTTGATGAGGTGAAAACTGCTCTTGAGAGAGACAATTTTATGACTGCTGATGTGGCAAAATCATTTGGTCTAATTGACGAAGTTGTAGAAAAACGATCTTAGTACACTATATATTGATTTAAGTTATTCCAAACTTGATAAGTATGAGTCATATATAATAAAGTATTTAAATTGATTCGTTAAAAAATTATGACAACTAACAATAAAAATATTCTTTACTGTTCATTCTGTGGAAAAAGTCAGCATGAGGTAAGAAAACTAATTGCTGGACCAACGGTATTCATCTGTGACGAGTGCGTTGAGTTGTGTATGGACATTATTAAAGAGGAAAGTAAAGATACTTTTGTTAAACACCAAGATGGTCTTCCTTCTCCTAAAGAAATTTGCACAGTATTAGATGATTATGTAATTGGACAAGCTCATGCAAAGAAAGTTTTGTCTGTAGCGGTACATAATCACTATAAAAGATTAAATTATGAGAGCAAAACAAGTAAAAATGTTGAACTTTCTAAATCAAATATACTTTTAGTTGGTCCCACAGGTTGTGGTAAAACTTTGTTAGCACAAACTCTTGCAAGAATTTTAGACGTTCCGTTTACTATGGCAGATGCAACTACATTAACCGAAGCTGGATATGTGGGTGAAGACGTTGAAAATATTATATTAAAATTATTACAAGCCTCTGATTACAATGTAGAAAAAGCTCAAAGAGGAATCGTATATATAGATGAGGTTGACAAAATAAGTAGAAAATCTGAAAACCCATCAATTACAAGAGATGTTTCAGGTGAAGGTGTACAGCAAGCTTTATTAAAAATTATGGAAGGGACTATTGCAAGTGTACCTCCTCAAGGTGGTAGAAAACATCCGCAACAAGAATTTTTACAAGTTGATACCACAAATATATTATTTATTTGTGGTGGTGCTTTTGCCGGACTAGATAAAATAATTTCTCAAAGAGACAAAGGAACTTCAATTGGGTTTGGCGCTGATGTAAAAAATACTCAAGATAAAAAAACTGGTGAGTGGATGAAAGGACTTGAACCTGAGGATTTATTAAAATTTGGATTAATACCTGAGTTTATTGGTAGATTACCAATGATTGCTACTCTTGAGGATTTAGACGAAAAATCTTTGATAAAAATATTACAAGAACCAAAGAACTCCTTAACAAAACAATATCAAGAATTATTTAAATTGGATGGAGCCAAATTAGTTTTTAAAGAAAATGCTCTTAAGGAGATAGCTCAAAAAGCTATAAAGAAAAAAACTGGAGCAAGAGGATTAAGATCGATCTTAGAAAATATTTTGCTAAAAACTATGTATGACCTACCAAGCCAAGAGGATATTGATGAAGTTATTGTCGATGCAAGTGCTGCAAAAGGTCAATCCCAACCTATCTTGGTTCATTCAAAAGGGGACAGTAAATCGAAGTCAAATAAGACTACAGCGGCTTAATATCCTTAATAAATAGCAGAATCCTATTGCAAAATAAAATATAATATCCATATTATTGTTATGGATGTTAAAATATCACTACCGTTACTTCCTTTAAGAGACATTGTAGTCTTTCCAAGTATGGTAATTCCTCTATTTGTTGGAAGAGACAAATCTATTTCAGCATTAAATGAGGTAATGAAGAAAGATAAAAAAATTATTTTAGTTACACAAAAAAATTCTGAAATTGATGATCCAAATAAAACTGACGTTTTTATGTATGGATGTGAGGGAAACATTTTACAATTATTAAAGTTACCAGATGGAACGGTTAAAGTCTTAGTAGAAGGAATAAAAAGAGTTAAAATATTAGATTTTAAAGATAATGTAAAATTTATTACTTGTGATTACACTTACTTCAATGATATTGTCTTTAAGGAGGAAGATTTATTTCCATTAGCAGCTACAGCCTTAAGAAGACTTGAAAAATTAACTTCAATAAATAAAAAAATTTCAAATGAAACGATCAATACAATCAAACAATTAAAAGATCCGTCTCAAATTGCAGATAATATTGTATCTCATATATCTGCATCAATTTCTGAAAAACAACAAATTTTTGAAACGAACGATGTTAAGAAAAGGTTGAACGCTATAATTAAGATTATGGAAAATGAAACCAGTATAATAGGTGTTGAGAAAAGAATACGAGGAAGAGTTAAAACTCAAATGGAGAAAACTCAACGTGAATATTACTTAAATGAGCAGTTAAAAGCCATTCAGAAAGAACTTGGTGAAATTGAAGACGGTAAAGACGAAACAACGAGCATAACCAAAGCTATTACTAAAGCCAAAATGCCGAAAGATATAGAAAAAAAATGCCTTCAGGAATTGAAAAAATTAAAAAATATGAGTCCAATGTCGGCTGAGGCTACGGTAGTAAGAAATTATTTAGATTGGATGACTGAACTTCCGTGGAATAGAAAAAGTGAAGTGGATATTGATTTGTCGAAGGCACAAAATACTCTGGATAAAGATCATTTTGGACTCGAAAAAATTAAAGAAAGAATAGTAGAGTTCCTTGCAGTTCAAAAAAGAATGGAAAAAATTAAAGGACCAATTTTATGTTTGGTTGGACCACCAGGTGTAGGTAAAACTTCATTAGGAAAGTCAATTGCTAAAGCAACTAACAGAGAATTTGTGAGAATGTCAGTTGGAGGTATGAGAGATGAAGCTGAAATAAGAGGTCACAGAAGAACTTATATAGGTTCACTACCTGGCAAAATTATCCAGATGATGAAAAAAGCTGGAACCAAAAACCCTTTAATTTTATTAGATGAAATTGATAAAATCGGAAATGATTACAGAGGAGATCCTTCCTCTGCATTATTGGAAGCATTAGACCCAGAGCAAAACACCTCTTTTAATGATCATTATTTAGAAGTAGATTATGATCTCTCAGATGTAATGTTTGTTACTACTGCTAATACACTAAATATACTACCGCCCTTATTAGATAGAATGGAAGTTATTAGACTTGCTGGTTATACGGAGGATGAAAAAATTAATATTGCTAATAAATATTTGCTCCCTAAACAAATTAAAGACAATGGTGTTAAAGAGAAAGAAATGAATTTAAGTGACGATATAATAAAAGAAGTTATAAGAGGCTATACTAAAGAGTCTGGAGTAAGAAATTTAGAAAGAGAGATTTCAAAAATAGCACGTAAAGTAGTTAAAAAAATTGTTGCTGGAGAGGAAAAAGAGGTAAATGTCGATAACAAAAATTTGGCTGATTTCCTTGGTGTTCCAAAGTTTAATTTTGGAGAACTAGAGGCCGATAATAAAGTAGGTATTGTTGTTGGACTAGCTTGGACAGAATATGGTGGAGAAATCCTTAAAATTGAAACAGTAACCATGCCTGGTAAAGGGAGAATGCAGATTACAGGTAAGCTTGGTGATGTAATGCAGGAGTCAGTAAAAGCTGCTAAATCATTTGTGAGATCTAAATGTCTAGATTACGGAATTATCCCACCCATATTCGAAAAGAAAGATTTTCATATTCACGTTCCTGAAGGTGCTACACCTAAAGACGGTCCATCAGCTGGAGTTGGAATGGTTACATCTATAGTATCTTCAATTACAAATATTCCAGTGAGAAAAGACTTAGCAATGACAGGTGAAGTTACTCTAACAGGTCAGGTTTTACAAATTGGTGGATTAAAAGAAAAATTATTAGCAGCACACAGAGCTGGTATTAAAGAAGTTTTAATACCAAAAGAAAATGAAAAAGACCTTGTGGATATGCCAAAGAAAATAATGGATGACATAAAAATTACACCTGTAGAACATGCTGATCAGGTAATTAAGATAGCATTAACAAAAGAATTAAAACCTACTGAATATGTTGAGGTTGATATATCAAAAAAAGATGACAAATCTCAAGCTAGTATTCAGTAATAAATAAAATCTCTTAAATGGAACAATTAGTAATTTTTCTAGTAATTATATTTTTAGCAGTTTATTTATTTAGACCCGTTTCAAAACAGGAGAAAGATAGTTTTGAAAACAAGACAAATTGGAGGGGTGGATTTTAATTTTACCCTATTTTATAGTACTTAATAAATCTTGACCTTATTAATCTAAAAGATATAAATCACGTTACTTTTTGGTTATGGGCGGTTAGCTCAGTTGGTAGAGCATCTCGTTTACACCGAGGGGGTCATAGGTTCGAGTCCTATACTGCCCACCAAGAATCAAAAGTGGGGGTGTAGCTCAGTTGGTTAGAGCGATCGCCTGTCACGCGATAGGTCGAGGGTTCGAGTCCCTTCACTCCCGCCACTTTTTACTAAAATTCCAACTAATTCTCTAATACATTGAAATTGTTAGTTTTTTCAGCCTATCTTATATAAGTCATTGAAATTGTTAATTTTTTTTTTCAAAAAAAATGTGACGTATGAGCGCTTCAAGATCAAAAAAAAAGTGCTATACAGACTTCAATGTTATTTGATTTTTTACAAAACTACTTACCTATAATAATTTTTTTAGTCCTAGCATTCGGACTAAGCTGTGCTTTTGTGTTAATTAATTTTATTCTTTCACCCAAAAGACCTGATCCTGAAAAGCTTTCTGCATATGAGTGTGGATTTGAACCATTTGAGGACTCACGGATGGAGTTTGATGTAAGATTTTATTTAGTAGCTATTTTATTTATTATTTTTGATTTAGAAATTGCCTTCCTTTTTCCGTGGGCAATTTCTCTTGGAAAAATAGGTTTATTAGGTTTTTCATCAATGATGATTTTTCTATTCATACTTACAATTGGTTTTATTTATGAATGGAAAAAAGGTGCTTTAGACTGGGAATAAAATTTAATTACAATGCAAAACAAAATAGATCAGGTTCCTGAAGAATTTAAACAACTTGCAGACGATTTTAGCAAGAATGGATTTATTACAACTTCACTAGATAATTTAATAAATTGGTCAAGAGCAGGATCACTTCATTGGATGACATTTGGGTTAGCCTGTTGTGCTGTTGAAATGATGCAAACATCGATGCCAAGATATGATCTTGAAAGATTTGGTGCTGCACCAAGAGCTTCCCCAAGACAATCAGATGTAATGATTGTAGCAGGGACTTTGACTAACAAAATGGCACCTGCTTTAAGAAAAGTTTATGACCAAATGCCAGAACCAAGATACGTTATCTCAATGGGAAGTTGTGCAAATGGTGGTGGGTATTATCATTATTCATATTCTGTGGTGAGAGGTTGCGATAGAATAGTTCCAGTTGACGTTTATGTGCCTGGATGTCCTCCATCAGCTGAGGCACTGCTTTATGGAATTTTGCAACTTCAAAAAAAGATTAGAAACAAAGGTTCTATCACAAGATAGTTATGAAAAATTTAATTGATCTAGAAAAAAAAATTAACTCTGAATTAACAACTAAAATTAATAGAACTGAGATTAGACATAATCAGATTTATCTTGAAACAGATAAA
This sequence comes from uncultured Pelagibacteraceae bacterium, assembly GCA_902590915.1. Classification (GTDB taxonomy): domain Bacteria; phylum Pseudomonadota; class Alphaproteobacteria; order Pelagibacterales; family Pelagibacteraceae; genus Pelagibacter. The sequence goes on along the minus strand of CACIYQ010000005.1, from coordinate 13,212 downwards.
GATGATCTTATTGATGTGATTTTGTTTTTAAAAACAAACAATGATACTAAATTCAGACAACTTATTGATATAACAGTTACCGATTATCCTGAAAAAAATCAAAGATTTGAATTAATATATTTATTTTTAAGCCATGAATTTAATCAAAGATTAATTTTAAAATACACAATTGTAGAAAATGAAATCATACCGTCCATAACTAGTATCTTTCCAGGAGCTAACTGGATGGAAAGAGAAGTCTTTGATATGTACGGTGTTTCTTTTAAAGATCATCCAGATTTAAGAAGAATACTAACTGATTATGGCTTTGAAGGACATCCACTTAGAAAAGATTTTCCATTAACAGGACACACAGAGGTTAGATACAGTGAAGATCAAAAAAAAGTAATAAATGAGCCAGTCAAATTAGAGCAGAATTATAGAAATTTTGATTACGAAAGCCCATGGGAAGGGACTAAGTATATTAAAGAAGAAATAGAAAATAATGACAAAAAAAACTAAAAACCTTAATTTAAACTTTGGTCCTCAACATCCAGCTGCCCATGGCGTTTTAAGATTAATTTTAGAATTAGATGGTGAAGTAGTTGAAAAAGCCGATCCTCATATTGGATTATTACACAGAGGTACAGAAAAACTAATTGAGAACAAAACCTATATGCAAGCAGTTCCTTACTTTGATCGTCTAGATTATGTTGCTCCAATGAACCAAGAACATGCCTTTGCGTTAGCGACTGAAAAAATACTGCAAATAGATGTTCCAATTAGAGCTCAATATATAAGAGTTATATTTTGTGAGATAGGAAGAATTTTAAGTCATATATTAAATGTCACTACGCAAGCAATGGATGTTGGTGCTTTAACTCCTACACTATGGGGATTTGAGGAAAGAGAAAAGCTAATGGGATTTTATGAGAGAGTTTCTGGTTCACGACTTCATGCAAATTATTTTAGAGCAGGTGGAGTTCATAAGGATTTACCTCAAGGCTTGGAAGAAGATATAGCTGAATTTTGTGAGACATTTCCAAAGATAATTAACGATTTAGAAAGTTTATTAACAGAGAACAGAATTTTTAAACAACGAAATGTAGACATAGGAGTTGTTACCAAACAAGATGCTCTAGACTACTCTTTTTCAGGTGTGATGATTAGAGGTTCAGGAGTCCCATGGGATTTGAGAAAATCTCAACCTTACGATTGTTATAATAAATTAGATTTTAAAATCCCAGTAGGAAAAAATGGAGACTGTTATGACCGGTATTTATGCAGAATAGAAGAAATGAAAGAGAGTGTATCGATAATTAAGCAGTGTCTTTCTAAAATGGAAAAAGGTCCAATAAAATCTTTAGATGGCAAGATAAGCCCACCATCTAAAAAAGAGATCAAACAATCAATGGAAGCACTTATTCATCATTTTAAACTTTTTACAGAGGGTTATAGAGTTCCTAAAGATGAAATTTATACAGCAGTAGAAGCTCCCAAAGGTGAATTCGGAGTTTATTTGATTTCAGATGGTTCTAATAAACCTTACAAATGTAAAATAAGAGCACCTGGATTTTCACATCTTCAATCAATGGACTATTTGATTAAAGGACATATGTTAGCTGATGTACCTGCAGTATTGGGTTCGCTAGATATAGTTTTTGGTGAGGTAGATAGATGAGTTTAAGAAGACCTGCAAAAAATCAACCTGAAACTTTTGAGTTCAGTTCTTCTTCGATGAAAGAAGCAAACAAAATAGTTTTAAAATATCCTGAAGGTAAACAGCAAAGTGCTGTAATGGCTTTACTATATATTGCACAAAAACAGAATGATAACTGGATACCATTGGCTGCTATGAAATATATCGCAAAGTTTTTGAAGATGCCTTACATAAAAGTTTATGAGGTAGCAACTTTTTACACCATGTACAATTTATCACCGGTAGGAAAGTATTTTGTACAGGTTTGTACTACTACTCCTTGTATGATTAGAGGAGCAAATAAATTAGTTGAAGCTTGTAAGGAAAAAATTTCAAATAAAGAAAATGAGTTATCAAATGATAAAAGCTGTTCTTGGATGGAAGTAGAATGTTTAGGAGCATGTGTTAATGCTCCTATGATGCAAATTAATGATAATTATTATGAGGATTTAGATAAAGAAAAAACAATAGAAATATTTGATAAAATTTTAAAAGGTGAGGACCCAAAACCAGGATCATATAGAGGACGATTAAATACTGAACCTGAAAATAATAGAAAAACACTTATGGATGTAAAAAATGCTTAAAGATCAAGATAGAATTTTTAAAAATTTGTACAATGATATGGGTGCAGATGTTAAATCTGCTCAGACAAGAGGTGATTGGGTAAATACTTCAGAATTAATAGCAAAAGGAAGAGATTGGATAATTAATGAAGTAAAAGTCTCGCAACTCAGAGGAAGAGGGGGTGCTGGATTTCCTACAGGTTTAAAATGGTCTTTTGCTCCTAAAGAAGTTGGATCTAGACCTCATTATTTAGTAATTAATGCAGATGAGTCGGAACCAGGCACTTGTAAAGATAGGGATATTCTTAGATTTGAGCCCCACAAATTAATTGAAGGATGTCTAATAGCTTCTTATGCAGTTCAAGCTCATACTTGTTATATTTATATTAGAGGTGAATATTTTATAGAAGGTCAAAAATTACAATTAGCTATTGATGAAGCTTATGAAAAAAATTTAATTGGTAAAAATGCTGCTGGAACTGGATGGGATTTGGATATCTATATTCACTATGGAGCAGGTGCTTACATTTGTGGAGAAGAAACAGCTTTACTTGAAAGTATAGAAGGGAAAAAAGGTCAACCAAGATTAAAACCCCCTTTTCCTGCATTGATTGGACTTTATGGATGCCCAACAATTATTAATAATGTTGAAACGATAGCTGTTGTTCCAACAATTCTGAGAAGAGGTGGAAAATGGTTTTCATCATTAGGTAGAGAAAAAAATACAGGTACAAAAATTTTTTGTATTTCAGGTAATGTTAATAATCCATGTAATGTTGAGGAAGAAATGAATATTCCTTTAAAAGAATTAATTGAGGTCCATGCTGGAGGAGTTATTGGTGGATGGGAAAATTTACAAGCTGTAATTCCAGGTGGTTCATCAATGCCATTAATACCAAGTGAAAAATGCGAGACATTAACTATGGACTTCGATTCTTTAATGGCTGAAAAAAGTGGATTAGGAACTGCTGGGATTGTCGTTATTAACAAGGACCAGGACATTATTAAATGTATGGCAAGGATAGCTAGATTTTATAAACACGAAAGTTGTGGCCAATGTACACCATGTAGAGAGGGGTCAGGATGGATGTGGAGAATGCTAGAGCGAATGGCAAAGGGAGAGGCTACTAAAGATGAAGTAGATATGCTTGGTGATGTAACAAACCAAATTGCTGGCCATACTATTTGTGCATTTGGTGAAGGATCATCATGGCCTGTACAGGGATTGTTAAGACATTTTAAAAAAGAAATTGAAGAAAGAAATAATTTAGACCCTATTGTGCAAAAAAAAAATAATATTCCTTATTTGGTTGATCAACATTTATTAGATAAAAAAAATGCCTAAATTAAAAGTAAACGATATTGAAGTTGAGGTAGAAGACGGTTTAACAGTCCTACAAGCGTGTGAAAAAGCTGGAGCAGAAATTCCTAGGTTTTGTTATCATGAAAAATTATCAATAGCAGGTAACTGTCGAATGTGTTTAGTTGAAATGGAAAAATCTCCTAAACCAATTGCTTCTTGTGCAATGCCTGCTGCAGAGGGAATGAATATTAAAACTAATACTCCTTTTGTTGAAAAGGCTCGAAAAGGAGTAATGGAATTTTTATTAGCGAACCATCCTTTAGATTGCCCAGTTTGTGATCAGGGTGGTGAGTGTGATCTTCAAGATCAGTCTATGTTTTATGGGGTAGATAAATCAAGATTTAAAGAGAACAAAAGAGCTGTACCTGAAAAACACATGGGACCATTAATCAAGACTCAGATGACAAGATGTATACATTGCACTCGATGTGTAAGATTTGCTACTGAAGTTGCTGGAGTTTCAGAGCTAGGAGCGATTGGAAGAGGAGAGGATATGCAAGTTACAACTTATTTGGAACAGTCAATGCAATCAGAGTTGTCAGCAAATGTAATAGATCTTTGTCCAGTAGGTGCTTTAACTTCAAAACCTTATGTTTTTGAGGCAAGACCTTGGGAACTTAAAAAAACTGAGACTGTTGATGTAATGGATGCTGTTGGATCAAATGTGAGAGTAGATACATATGATTGGGAAGTTAAAAGAGTTTTGCCAATAATTAACGAGGATATCAATGAAGAGTGGATTTCAGATAAGTCAAGATATGCTTGCGATGGTTTACTTTACCAAAGACTAGATACGCCTTTTATTAAATATAATGGTAAATTCGAGAAAGCATCATGGAGTGAAGTATTTAAAATTATTAAATCAAAATTTGAAAATTCATCAAAAGATAAAGTTTGTGGTTTTGTTGGAGACTTAACCAATATGGAAACAGGATATATTTTTAAGGAATTTTTTGATCGAACTCTAAATAACATTAATTATGAGTCAAGATCAGATAATAGATTTTTAGATAACTCTGAAAGAGAGAATTATATATTTAATTCATACATAAATGGAATTGAAGACTCTGATTTAATATTTTTGATTGGAGCAAATCCTAGGTATGAAGCTACAATTTTGAATGCAAGAATTAGAAAAGCCTTTGTAAATAATAATACAAAAGTAATCTCAGTGAATGATGTGGGTGATCTAACTTATCCTTATAAGAATTTAGATGGTCAAACCCAAACCATAAAAACTATTTTTGAAGGGTCAGAGGAAATATCTAAAGAAATTATTAGCGCAACCAAGCCAATGATTATAATTGGTGAGTCTTTACTAAAATTAAATTCATCAGAACAATTATTTAATTTAATTAAAAATTTTTTGAAGAAAAATAACAAATTTACAGAGGATTGGAACCCGTTAAATCTTTTATCTTGTGATGCGGCGACAGTAGGTAATTTTGATTTGGGAATATTAAATAATGAAAAAAATTTATTGGAAGAATTAAAATCTAATAAATTCGAAATTGTTTATTTGGTTGGACAAGATAATTTAGAGTTTAATAAAAAAGGTGAATTTGTAATTTATCAAGGGAGCCATGGAGACAAAGGAGCAGAAATTGCAGATATAATTTTACCAGGATCAGCTTATACAGAACAAGATGGTTATTTTACAAATCTAGAGGGAAAAGTTCAAAAAGCATATAAAGCGTCTTACCCTCCAGGAGAAGCCAAAGAGGACTGGCAAATTATAAATGAATTAGCTGAAGTCATGAATAATCGAAAATTATTTAATGATAAAGAGGAATTAGAAAGCAGTATGTTTAATTATCTAAAACTCCAACAAGAAAAACAAATAACTAAAAATAAAGGACAAAAAATTTCAGATTTTCAAAATGAAAAATTAGATATGCAAATAAAGGATTATTATTTTTCTAATGTAATTGCTAGATCTTCAAAAACTATGATTGAATGCAACAATTCGAAATTAAATATTAGATTAACAGGTACAGAAGGATAGATGGAATATTTAAGTATATTGTTTGATCAAATTTATAAAATTCTTTTTTTATTAGTTCCTGTGTTGGTATCAGTTGCTATGGTTGTTTGGCTTGATAGAAGAGTATGGGCTTTTGTTCAAAAGAGACAGGGTCCTAATGTAGTTGGGCCATTCGGTCTTTTACAAACTATTGCTGATGCATTAAAGTATATTTTTAAAGAAATTATTATCCCATCAAGTTCAAATAAAGTAATTTTTATTCTTGCACCAATAGTAACAATGACTCTAGCTTTAATTGCTTGGGCTGTAATTCCATTCAGCGCGACACAGGTTTTAGCTGATATAAATGTTGGAATTCTTTATTTATTTGCCGTTTCATCTCTTGGTGTTTATGGAATTATAATGGGAGGATGGGCTTCAAATTCTAAATATCCTTTCTTGGGAGCAATTAGATCTGCTGCTCAAATGGTATCTTATGAGGTATCTATTGGTGTAATAATCATAAATGTTCTGTTGTGTGTAGGTTCACTTAATTTAAATGATATTGTTATAGCTCAACAAAACTTATGGTTTGTTATTCCGTTATTCCCAATGTTTGTAATTTTTTTTATTTCTGCGTTAGCTGAAACGAATAGACCACCATTTGATCTACCAGAAGCCGAAGCTGAATTGGTTGCTGGATATCAAACAGAATATTCTGGAATGATGTACGCAATGTTCTGGCTCGGTGAATATGCAAATATTCTTCTAATGTGTGCTATGGGTGCAATTTTATTTTTAGGTGGATGGTTATCACCACTTGAAATTTATCCTTTCACTTTAATTCCTGGACCTGTGTGGTTAATATTAAAGATATTGTTATTATTTTTCCTATTTGCTTTAGTGAAAGCAATTGTCCCAAGATACAGATATGACCAACTAATGAAATTAGGTTGGAAAGTATTCCTTCCGTTATCTTTAACATGGGTTGTGTTAACGGCAAGCTATTTATTTTATTTTAATCTTCTACCGGTAAATTAATCATGAAAATATCAAGATTTTTTAAAACCATATTTATGGCAGACTTTGCAAACGGATTGTACATGGCTTTTAAAGAGGTATTTAAATCAAAAAAAACAATAAATTATCCATTTGAAAAAGGTAAGATAAGTCCACGATTTAGAGGAGAGCATGCATTAAGAAGATATCCAAATGGTGAGGAAAGATGTATTGCATGCAAATTATGTGAAGCTGTTTGTCCAGCTCAGGCTATAACAATTGAATCAACTCAAAGAGAAGATGGAAGTAGAAAAACTACCCGCTATGACATTGATATGATGAAATGTATTTATTGTGGATTATGCGAGGAGTCTTGTCCTGTAGATGCTATAGTACAGGGTCCAAACTTTGAATTTTCTACTGAAACAAGAGAAGAACTTTACTACACAAAGGATAAACTTTTAGATAACGGTGATAGATGGGAAAATATTTTAGAGGCTAATATTAAAGCTGACAGTTCTCACAGATAAAAATGATCGCACACTCCATTTTTTTTTATACTTTTTCAATCATAGCTATTGTCTCTGCAATAATGGTTACAGCTTCCAAGAATACAGTTCATTCAGTTTTTTTTTTAATCCTAGATTTTATAAGTATTTCATGTCTTTTTATTATGATTGGTGCAGAGTTTTTAGGGATGATTATGCTAATTGTTTATGTAGGAGCTGTAGCGGTTTTATTTTTGTTTGTTGTTATGATGTTAAATGTTGCTCAACAAAAAAATCAATGGTTTTCATCAGAAGCAAGCTCAAAACATATTCCTGTAGGTCTAATAATAAGCACTCTTATATTTGTTGAGTTAATAATTGTTGTTGGTGGTTGGAAATATAAGCCGGATTTGTTTGATATAAATAACTCCTTGGAATTAGCCAAAGTTAGCAATACTCATTCTTTAGGTCAAGTATTGTACACAGATTATATTCATGTATTTCAAATCAGTGGAATGATTTTATTGGTTGCTATGATTGGAGCAATTGTTCTTACTTTTAGAAAAAGAGTGGGTGTAAAAACACAAAGCTATATAAAGCAAATTTCAAGAGAGAGATCTGATGGTGTTAGTCTATTAAACGTTGAGTTTAAAAAAGGAGTTAAGATTGATGACTGAAATAGGTTTGGGACATTATTTAACATTAGGTGCAATTATATTTTCAATTGGAATTATTGGTATATTTTTAAACAGAAAAAATATTATCGTTATATTAATGAGTATCGAATTAATATTATTGGCAGTTAATATTAATTTAGTTTCTTTTTCAATTTTTCTGGGAGACTTAACTGGTCAAGTTTTCACATTATTTATTTTAACAGTAGCTGCTGCGGAGGCAGCCATTGGACTTGCAATTATTGTAGTTTATTATCGAAATTCAGGAACTATTAGAGTTGAGCATATAGATGAGCTGAAAGGATAAGAATGGAACTTTCAATCATATTTCTTCCACTAATTGCAGCAATAATATCTGGCTTCTTTGGAAAATATATTGGGGATAGAAGTTCTGAAATAGTCACAAGTGCTTTGGTTTCAATTTCAGCCTTACTATCTATTTTTGTTTTATATAAAGTAATTGTAAATCAGTACGAGGAAAACATAGTAATTGCCACTTGGATCAACTCAGGGTCATTGGATGTAAACTGGTCTATGTTAATTGATCCCTTGTCAGCCGTTATGTTGGTTGTAGTTACCACTATATCTTCTTTAGTTCATATTTACTCAATTGGATATATGTCACACGATCCTCATAAACCAAGATTCATGGCGTATTTGTCTCTGTTTACATTTGCAATGTTAATGCTAGTAACCTCGGATAATTTTGTTCAATTATTTTTTGGTTGGGAGGGAGTAGGTTTATGTTCATATTTCCTAATAGGTTTTTGGTTTAAAAAAGAAAGTGCTAATGCTGCAGCGATAAAAGCATTTGTCGTAAATAGAGTAGGTGATTTTGGTTTTGCTTTAGGCATTTTTTTAATATTTTATTTATTTGGTACAGTAAATTACTCCGAGGTTTTTCAACAAATACCAACAGTGGTTGATAAAAATTTATTGTTTTTAGGATTTGAAATTAAAGCAATAGATTTGATTTGCTTACTTTTATTTATTGGAGCAATGGGTAAGTCAGCTCAAATTTTATTACATACCTGGTTGCCAGATGCAATGGAAGGCCCAACTCCAGTTTCTGCATTAATACATGCAGCAACCATGGTAACAGCAGGAGTTTTTTTAGTAGTTAGATGTTCTCCTATTTATGAATACTCACCCTTAATACTAAATTTAATAACTATTATTGGCATGACTACAGCTTTTTTTGCAGCAACTGTAGCTTTGGTTCAGACAGATATAAAAAAAATTATTGCATATTCAACATGTAGCCAATTAGGATATATGTTTTTTGCTGCTGGGGTCGGAGCTTATAATGTTGCGATGTTCCACTTGTTTACTCATGCTTTCTTTAAAGCATTGTTATTCTTAGGCTCTGGCTCTGTTATTCACGCTTTTAAAGACGAACAAGATATTAATAAAATGGGAGGAGTATGGAAAAAATTACCATTCACTTATTCATTAATGATCATTGGAACACTAGCATTAACTGGTTTTCCTTTCTTATCAGGTTTTTACTCAAAAGATGCAATTATAGAATTTGCCTATCTTAAAGGTAATACCACAGGTTATTACGCAGCTGGTATAGGAATACTAACAGCACTTTTAACGTCAATATATTCTTGGAGATTAATATTTAAGACTTTCCATGGAGAATATAACAACAAAGAAATAAAAATAGAGGAAACTCACGAATCTCCTATAGTAATGCTTATTCCATTATTTATTCTTTCAATAGGTGCAATTTTTGCTGGAGTTTTATTTAAAGGACTTTTTATTGGTAGTGGTGGTGAAAATTATTTTTGGGCAGAGTCTATAAAGTTTTTAGAACCCTTAAGCACTGATCATCCACCTACATGGTTTTTACTTTTAACGCCCTGCCTAGTTACAATATCAATTCCTATTGCCTATTATCTGTTTGTTAAAAACAAAGAAATTCCAAATGGAATAGTGTCACAGAATAAACCTTTATATAATTTTTTAGTTAACAAATGGTATTTCGATGAATTGTATGATGTTTTGTTCATTAAATCTTCAAAGCGTTTAGGTTTATTTTTGTGGAAATTTTTTGATGGCACAATAATTGATGGATTTGGTCCAGATGGAATTTCATCTTTTATAAAAAAATGCTCGATTAAAGCAAATAAATTTCAAAGTGGATTTATTTATCAGTATGCATTTGTAATGCTTGTAGGTTTTTCTGCCTTTTTAACTTTTTTAATTGTAAGATAATGAACTTTCCTATTTTATCATCTCTAATTTTATTACCAATAGTTGGAGCTCTATTTTTATTTTTTACAAAGGATAAAGATGGAAATAATTTAACAGCAAAATATGTTGCTTTATTTGTCACAATTGTAAATTTTTTAATTTCAATTTATTTATGGTTATTATTTGATACAACAACCTCGGCTTTTCAATTTGTTGAGGAAAGAATATGGATAAAAGACTTTATTAATTATAAAGTTGGAGTAGATGGAATTTCAATCTTATTTATTTTATTAACAACTTTTATAACACCTCTTTGTATTGTTTCTGTAAATAACACAGTCAAGAATAGATTAAGAGACTTCTTAATTGCAATTTTAATTATGGAAAGTTTCATGATTGGTGTTTTCTGTGCTCTTGATTTAATTGTTTTCTATTTATTCTTTGAGGCTGGATTAATTCCAATGTTTTTAATAATTGGTATTTGGGGTGGTCCTAAAAGAGTTTACTCAGCATTCAAATTCTTTCTATATACTTTATTAGGATCAGTTTTGATGCTAGTTGCAATAATATCTATTTATTGGATATCGGGAACTACAGATGTAATTAAGCTTTATGAATTAGGGATTGATGCAAAATATCAAAATCTTTTATGGCTAGCGTTTTTTAGTTCTTTTGCAGTTAAAACTCCAATGTGGCCTGTACATACATGGCTTCCAGATGCTCACGTTGAGGCACCAACGGCAGGATCAGTGCTTCTGGCTGCAATATTACTAAAGATGGCAGGCTATGGTTTTATTAGGTTTTCTTTGGGACTTTTTCCAGTTGCATCAGAAATTTTTACACCTTTAATTTATACTTTGAGTGTAATAGCAATCATTTTCACATCTTTCATAGCCTTGATGCAAGAAGATATGAAGAAACTTATTGCCTATTCTTCCGTTGCACACATGGGTTTTGTTACTCTTGGAATTTTTACATTACAACAACAGGGAATTGAGGGCAGTATAATCCAAATGATAAGTCACGGATTAGTTTCTGCAGCTCTATTTTTATGTGTTGGTGTTGTATATGACAGAATGCACTCAAGATTGATTAAATCATATGGAGGAATAGTTACGATAATACCTAAATACTCAATTTTATTTATGCTATTTAGCTTAGCAGCCTTAGGTTTACCGGGTACTAGTGGATTTATTGGTGAATTCTTAATTTTAATGGGTGCATTTAAAGATAATTTTTTGGTAGCCATTATTGCAAGTTTTGGAGTAATTCTAGGAGCAGCTTACATGTTATGGCTTTATAAGAGAGTTATATTTGGAAAATTAGTTAATGAAGATTTAAAACAAATGGTAGATTTAAATAGATCTGAGTATTTAATATTAACATGTCTTGCAGTACCAACATTGTTCTTTGGATTTTACCCAGAACCATTATTTAACACAATTGAAGTTTCAGTATCAGATTTAATTAACATGCATAACTTAAATATAGCAAGCAAGTGATATGGATAGTCTTAATTTAATATTACCTGAGATTTTTATATCATTATCAGTTATGTTTCTATTAATACTGGGAGTTTTCAAAAAAGATAGTTCACAATTAACTTTTAATCTTTCATTATTCACAATTTTAATTGCAGCAATTATTACTGTAAATGAAACTTATTCAATAAATAGAGTTACTTTATTTAAAGATAGTGTTGTCATTGACCCTATGGCTTCACTTATGAAAATTATAACCTTAATTGGAGGTTTTTTAGTTTTAATAATTTCATCAAGTTATCTTAAAGCATTTAAAATTTTCAAAATAGAATATCCTATATTAATTTTAAGCTCTATTTTGGGAATGATGGTTATGATCAGCTCTAATGATCTTATGGTTTTTTATATGGGGCTAGAATTACAATCTCTAGCTCTTTATGTTTTAGCAACTTTCAACAGAGATCAGTTAAAGTCATCTGAAGCAGGATTAAAATATTTTGTGTTGAGTGCATTATCCTCTGGTTTGCTACTATATGGTTGCTCACTAATTTATGGTTTTTCAGGATCTACTAATTTTGATGTTATAGCAAATCAGCTTAATTCGAACGAGTATGCTCTTACTTTTGGAATAGTTTTTATTTTGGTTGGTTTAGCCTTTAAAATTTCTGCAGTTCCATTTCATATGTGGGCACCAGATGTCTATGAAGGATCACCAACATCAGTAACACTTTTCTTCACTATGGTTCCAAAAATTGCTGCACTAACTGTCTTCATTAGATTTTTATATGTTCCTTTTATAAATCTAATAGATCAATGGCAAATGATTATTATTTTCTTGTCCATTGCATCAATGATATTTGGTGCGATTGCAGCAATAGGACAAACAAATATTAAGAGGCTGATAGCATACAGCTCAATAGGACATATCGGATATACTTTAGCGGGTTTAGCAACAGGATCTAACGACGGAATTCAAAGTTCAATAATCTATATTTCTATTTACGTAGTAATGAATCTGGCTCTATTTTCATGTTTATTGATGCTGAAAAGGAATGAGCAATATTATGAGGATATTGATGATCTTTCGGGTCTTTCAAAAAACCATCCACTATTGTCATTGTGTTTACTGATAATACTATTTTCACTTGCTGGAATTCCACCATTGGCTGGTTTTTTCGCTAAGTTTTATGTATTCAAGGCTGTAATTGAACAATCAATGTACTTCTTGGCAATAGTTGGATTGCTTTCAACTGTAATTGCAGCTTTTTATTACCTAAGAATAATTAAAATAATTTATTTCGATAAAGAAAAAGAAAAATATGACACAGATCATGGAGTATGGTTAAAATTTTCACTTACTTTTTCCGCAATATTAATTCTTTTGTACTTTATATCTCCAAGTCAATTGATTGAGGTAGTTTCAAGAATTAATATTATTTAATGAAATTTAAGAAATTCAAATTTAAAAAAGTTAGAAGCACCAACAATACTGCTATTAGAATTATTAAAAAAACTCATTGTAAATATGGAATGGTAATTTCAGAATTGCAAACAAATGGCAAAGGTCAATATGGTCGAAAATGGATTTCATATAAAGGAAATTTATTTGTGACATTTTTTCATGAATTAAATAAAATTAAATTTTCAATTTCAACAATTACAAAATTCAATTGTTTATTGATAAAAAAATTAATATCAAAATATACAACTAAAAAAATCTTTTATAAAAAACCAAATGATCTTTTAATTGAAAAGAAAAAAATTTGTGGTATATTGCAAGAAATAATTTTTTTATCCA
>CACIYQ010000004.1 GCA_902590915.1 uncultured Pelagibacteraceae bacterium | reverse complement strand
GTCTCCATCAAGAAAAATTTTACCTCTCACATTCATTTTCCATCTTCCTCTTTTAATTACATCAAAATTTTCATAAACAAAATAATTGCCATGAGCAGTAGTTTTGTAATCGTAAACATTTTCAAGATCAAAACGATATTTTATATAGCCTAGTTTATCATCTTTAAAGGCTATCAAGTTATCTCTAATACCAGATGTTCCTGCAACATTTTCATCAATACACACGCATTTTCTACCCATCAAATTTATTGTTTCGTTTGGATATAAAGCTCTATTTATGTACCTAGTCTCATGCATAAGCTCTAACACAACATCACTACATGATGATAACGATAAACTCAAAACTACAAATCCTAAAAGCTTTTTCATTAAATTTTAAATAAATAAATAAAAGTTAAAATTATAAGCACTATGATAATCCAAATAGTAAAATTAGTTAATAATTGTTTTAATTTAGAATTAGACTGTAAAAAAGCAGGCAGAACCAACAATAGAACTCCTATCATATATACTACAGGTATTAGTTGATCCATCATCCAAGATTAACAAATCCTAAAACATGAGTCTAATTGCTTAAATTAGTGTGGATTAAATAGCTTTTAATGTCTCATTCTTTTCTATTTGTAATTTATTTTATGGATTAGATACTCTTTGTAATAAATTTGTAATTTAATTTTATAAAATTTAATGTATTGTAATTTTTAAAAGAATTAAAAATATGCAAAGACTACATTTACATCTTGGAGTTAAAAACTTAAACGAAAGCATAAATTTTTATAAAAATTTATTTAAATCTGAACCAACAAAAGTAAAAGAAGATTATGCTCAATGGATTTTAGATGATCCTAAAATTAATTTTGCAATATCTACTAGAGTAAAAACTTTAGGAGTAGATCATCTAGGAATACAAGTTGATAAAGTTGAGAAACTAAACGATATAAGAACTAATTTAGATAAAGCTGATATATCTACTTACTCTGATGGTGAGGTAACATGTTGTTATGCAAAATCAGAAAAATCTTGGGTAAATGATCCAAATGGAGTTGCTTGGGAAGCTTATCACACAATGGAAGATGCTGAGATTTATAATACAGCCGGCGCAAGATCAGATACTGAAAAAAAAGGATGTTGTTAATAAAATTAACTAACAAACATCAAACTTTTGTTTAAGGTTTATTAAGTAAATTTTTATTCAATTAATCCTCTGTGTGTAAACATTATTTTAATCCTTTGGTTCTATACAATATGATCCATCCAGAAATAAGCAGTAAGAGAACTGAGGCAAAACCTATCCTTTGATTTTCAGTAATAAAAGTAATAGTTCCCACTAAAAATGGGCCAAAAAAAGACGTCAGCTTTCCAGAAGTAGCAAATAACCCAAAGGCTTTATTTTGATCCTCAATATTTGTTAATTTAGTTATCATGACCCTACTAGCAGATTGTATTGGTCCTATAAATAATCCCAAGAAAAATGAAAAAATAAAAAAATTTATTTTTGACTGTGTAAAAATAATTAAAATGGAGAAAAAAATAAGACATATTAAGGAAAAGGAAATTGTTTTTTTTGAATTATATTTATCATTGAAGTGTCCACCAAAACTAGCGCCTATTAGAGCAGCAATATTCATTAAAACAGACATCATTAAAAGTTCATTTATTGATAATTTAAATACCCCAACAGCAAAAATACCTCCCATGACAAAAATGGTATTTAAACCATCAGCATAAAGTAGCCTTGCAAACAAAAATCGAGTTGTGTTAGTAAGACCATTATTCCAAAGAATTTTTTTTAAACTATTTGACTTCTTTTTGTTTAGTTTAACTTTTTTATATTTCGTTTGATTCAATAATGGATAGGAAAAAATGAGAAACCAAAGAGCTACAAAAATGGCACTAGATCTAAAATTAATTTTTTGATCTAAGTCGATTAAATAATTTGATTGAATTAACAAAATAATAGTTAAAATAAGTGTGATAATGCCACCCAAATACCCTAGTGCAAAAGCAAAACCAGACACCTTTCCCACATGTTGTTTGTCCGCTGAATGAATTAATAATGAATTATAGAACATAGAACTTAGTTCATAAAAATAGTTTGCTAAACAAACTATGATTAAGGTGAATAAAATATATTCAGAAGATGGTTTAGCAAACCATAATGCTGCAGTAAAAAGTATACATAAATAGGTACTTGTTTTTAATATGATTGAGTTTAAATTCTTCTTATCAGCTAAATTTCCCAAAAAAGGTCCGCTAAATGCAATGCATAATCCTGATATTGAAATGGCCCAACCCCAATATGCCTGGCCATTAACCATATCTTGGACAATTGACTCCACAAAATAATTTGAGAAGACAAAGGTTATAATAACTGTTGTAAAAGCAGAATTAGCAAAATCATAAAGAAAATATTTATAAGATTTTATATTCATGATGATTTAATATCTTATAAATCCCAGAACCACGATCCCTAAAAGCTTTTTCATCAATAAAAAACATTATAATATTACTTAATGAATAAAAATTATAAAATTCTAATTTTTACTGATCTTGATGGCTCACTTCTTCATAGAGACACTTTTAAATTTGATGAAATAAAAGACTATCTAAAACAACTAATTTCTAAAGGTATTTTTATCATACCAAATACAAGCAAAACCGAAAAAGAGATTTTAGAATTTAACAATGAGTTAGGTTCAAGTTTGCCCTACATTTCAGAAAATGGGTCTGCTATTAATGGTTTAGATTTATTAAATTCAAATTTACCTAAAGAATTAATCTTGAGTAGAGAAAAAGATAGTTTAATAAAAATTTTTAAAGAGTCAGTACCAGTGAACTTACAAAATAAATGTAAATGGTTATCGGAAATGGACAAGAAAAAACAAAGCATAATATTGGGATTAGAAAAGGAAAAAATTAAAATGGCTTTAGATCGTAAATACACAATACCCTTTAAATTTGAGGGAAGTAAAAATGAAAAAAAGGAACTATCCAAAATTATTAAAAAGAAAGGGCTAGCTTTACAGGAAGGTGGAAGAGTTATTAATTTAACGGATAAAGTAAATAAAGCTAAGGCCCTTCAAGTATTTGTTAGATTTTTCAAAAAAAACAATAACAACGTAAAAACGATTGCAGTTGGTGATAATTATAATGATTTAGATATGCTTAAAACTAGCGAATTTCCTTGCTTAGTGTTTAATGACAAATTTACGTTAGATGAAATCCCTATTAAAAATTTAATTACAACCAACAAGCCATCTCCAGAGGGCTGGGCTGATGTGATCAAAAAGGCCCTAGTTAAGGTAAATAAAAATTAATATTGTAATTTATGAGTGATTTTTCTCAGAATGGAATTATTTCAACACTTCACGATTTTGGAACAAAGTCTTTAGAGCAGATTGAAAAAGAACTTTTAGGTTTTTCTAAAGAAAGAAAGATGGAACTCATCTTGCCATGTCTTTATTCAGAATTAAAAGGAGATGCATTACCTAAAATTGTTGAAGAGATAAGTAAGACTAATTACATCCATCATATAATCATAGGCTTAGACCAAGCAAGTGAAGCACAAGCAAGGAAAGCTTGGACTTTTTTTGAAAAATTAGAAACCCCTTTTACAATCCTTTGGAATGATGGCCCTAATTTAAAAAAATTAGATAAAGAATTACAGAAAAAAGGTTTAGCACCAAATGAATATGGCAAAGGAAGAAATGTTTGGTACTGCATAGGAATGTCTATTGCACGAGATAGTGCAAGGTCTGTTGCATTACATGATTGTGATATAAAAACTTATGACAGAAGAATGTTAGCAAAATTATTTTATCCAGTTGTAAACCCCCTATTTAACTTTGAATTTTGTAAAGGTTTTTATCCAAGGGTAGCTGATAACAAAATGAATGGACGAGTGGCAAGACTGTTGGTGTTTCCATTATTAAATGCTTTAGAAAAAACTATTGGTAAGAGTGATTACCTGGACTTTATGAAGTCGTTTAAATACCCTCTTGCAGGTGAGTTTTCATTTAGGAGAAATATTTTACCTGAGCTTAGAATTTCATCAGACTGGGGTATAGAAATTGGAATTTTGTCAGAAATGCAAAGAAATTTTTCACCTCAAAATATTTGCCAAGTTGATTTAGCAGATACATATGACCATAAGCACCAAGATTTATCATTAGATGATGAAAAGAAAGGTTTATCTAGAATGTCTATTGATATTATCAAAACCTTTATTAAAAAATTAGCAACCCAAGGTCATTCTTTTAGTAGAGAACAATTAAGATCATTAAAAGCAACATATTACAGGTCTGCTTTAGATCTTATAGATGCTTATAGAGCTGATGCTGAAATAAATGGTCTAAAATTTGACTCGCACACAGAAGAAAAAGCAGTTGAGTTATTTTCAAGTAATATCATAAGAGCTGGAGAGGACTTTTATTTAAACCCTATGGATGCACCTTTTATACCCACATGGAGTAGAGTGAAAAGTGCAATTCCTGATTTTTTAATTAGATTGGAAAAAGCAGTAAATGAAGATAATAAGTATTATCTTTAATGTTAAACGAAATAAACCAGGCAAAAAAAGTTTTATTAGGTAATAGAAAAAAGGGTTACACACTACCTACTAATAATAATCTATACCCAGCTCAATGGAATTGGGACTCTGGCTTTATTGCCTTAGGATATTCTCATTTTAATCTCAAGTACGCATTTGATGAAATAAATACACTTTTGGAAGGCCAGTGGAAAGATGGTATGGTCCCTCATATTTTATTTCATGATTTAAATACAAATTACTATCCAAATCACTCTGTATGGAATTGTGGAAATAAAATTAAATCCTCTGGGATTACCCAGCCACCTGTGCTTGCAATTATATTAAAAAGAATTTTAGATAAAAATATAATTAAAGATAAAGAAAAAATTAAATCAATAATCAAAAAAGTTAAAAAATATCATCAGTGGTTAATGAAATACAGAGACCCAAAGAATTCAGGTCTAGTCTCAATTCTGCACCCATGGGAAAGTGGATACGATAACTCACCATTATGGGATGAACCATTAAATGCAATTAAAATTGAAAAAAATTTAAAATATAAAAGAGGAGATAATAAAGTTGTTAATCCCGATTTCAGACCTTTAGATATAGATTATGATAGATATGTGACTATTAAAAATCATTTAAGAAAAAATAAGTATAATCCAAAGAAACTTTACGAGAATTCAATGTTTAATGTGGTTGATGTTGGATTTAATTCTATTTTTTTAAAAGCCAATAAAGATCTTTTGTATTTACTTAAAAAATTTAATCTTAAATGTAAAGAGATCAAAAAATATGTCTCAAAATCCGAAAATAAAATTCAGAAATTGTATGACAAAAAAACAAAGAGTTTTGTTAATTATGATTTAAAGAATAAGAAAAAGATAACAGTACCCTCTATAACCAATTATTTTATTTTGTTTGCGGATTTAAAAAATAAATTAATAAATAAGGAAATTATCCAAACACTAAAAAAACATAACGCTAAAGAGAAGTTTTTCTTCTCTAGTATCAAGCCTAATTACACAAGTTATGAGGAAAAGAGATATTGGAGAGGTCCTGTTTGGATTAATTGTAACTGGATTATTTATCAAGGACTGAAAGATAAAGATAAGAAATTTGCGCAAATGGTAAGAAGTAAAACAATTGATTTAGTTAAGAAAAATGGTTTTTATGAGTATTTCAATACTAAAACAGGTAAAGCTTATGGTGCCAAAAATTTTTCTTGGACTGCTTCTTTATTTTTAGATTTAATTTTAGAAAAAAAATTTAATTAATTTTAATCAGAACTATTCAATAAGTTATATTGATACTTTCTCGCCTCAATTACCTCAGCTGGGAGATTTAGTTCAACATCATCAAGTCTAATTACGTCATCTTTACTTATATCTCTTTTTAATATCGCATTATCAGTTAGGCCTAGTGGTAAAATCATTTCTTTTTTAGATTTTTCTGATGTAATTAATCTACCTCTTGCACAAAAACCCCCTTCGCCGTCAAGTTTTTCACCCACTTTTAAGTCTTTCTTAGCAAAACTTGCAACGTCAGCGTTATAATTTTTTGTATAACCTGTTGCTCTGTTATCTAGTGCTATTGAATAAACCGATTGAGCAAGCTCTAACCCAATATAATGATAAGGTCTCCAGATTGCTGAATAGTTTCCAGATGCATCCGTTACCATTCCATAATCTTTAAAACAATTTTTTACATATTCGTTCTGTGCTTTAATAACAATATAAACACCCCATCTTAAATCATTTGGAATATCTTTTTTTTCTAAATCTATGCTTGAGATAACTTCTACTTGCCCATCAAATTCTATTAAACCACCATCATTTTTCGGAATCATTTTTTTTGCAATATCGTAAACACCAACTGATGGGAATGTTAATCCATTGCTAGGGCACTTAAGATTAGCCGCATTACTCACTGCACACATTTCAATGGCTGATTTGTCTCCACATAAAAAACTATTGAACATCTTAGGGTTCATTCCAGACTCTTTTTCAGCTCGTTCTTTAGTTAGACCATAGTGACCCCAAACAGTATCAGGTGTAGAATATTCAAAAGTTGGATGATATTTTGTTCCTTTTCCAGCACAAACTATAGAAAATCCATTTAATCTTGCCCACTCTACTTGTTCAAGAATTAAAGATGGCTGGTCACCATAAGCCATTGAGCAAATTACACCTTTATCTTTTGCAAGATCAGATAAATATTTCCCACAAGTTATATCCGCTTCTACATTAACTAATATAACATGTTTTTTATTTTTAATTATTTTTGCTGCATGAACAGTGCCAACTATAGGGTTGCCTGTTGCCTCGATAAAAATTTCTATATCTCTATCAAGAACCTCATCTAATGAGTTTGAAAAATTTATATCATCAACTGTTTGTTCATTTAATCCACTTTTCAAACAATTTTTCTTTGCCTGATCTATATTTATATCAACTATTGAGTCTATTTGAATTTTGTCTAAATGGTTGTATTGAGCCAAAAACATACTCACAAATTTACCACATCCAATAAAACAAATTTTTATAGGATCTTTTCGATTTTCTAATTTTGTGTGTAAAAACATGATAAATTTTAGGGTTTTAATGCGATATTAAGATACTTTTTATCAAGTTTACAATCTTTATATCCTCTTTTAACAATATTGAGGTATCTCTCTGTTGGAAACTTAAATGGGGATTTTTTAACCATCGTGTAAGTCATTACTTTTTTTCCATAATAAGAAAAATAATGTTTCTTATAAAGTATTGGGTAGTCCTCATATACATCTAATTTTTTTTCATCACTTTTAGAAATCTCAAATAAAGCTCCAGGAACAATTGAGTTTTTCTTAATTTCGATATCTGCAGCTCTATACTTGCTTCTAAAAGTTAATCTAAAGTCTTTTAAATTAATTTTTTTTAAAAAAATACTATCTTTACATCTTCGTTTCATCTGAAAGTGATGCAGATTACTACCGTATGCAAAATAAAGCATTACCTCTCAACAACTTCAATTTTTTTTGCATTAACAAATTTCAGAATTTGAGAGTTACAAATATCTATTTTGGTCTGATCCTCAGATCTTATTACGATTGAAACACCTA
Source organism: uncultured Pelagibacteraceae bacterium (assembly GCA_902590915.1). GTDB lineage: Bacteria > Pseudomonadota > Alphaproteobacteria > Pelagibacterales > Pelagibacteraceae > Pelagibacter. The sequence continues at coordinate 72,900 of CACIYQ010000004.1, read as the reverse complement.
ATTTTCCCGCATGAAAAAAAGGATAGCTTCCTATTTCAACATCTTGATTATCGTTTTGTACTTTAGTTAAAGAGTTTGCTATTTCACTTTCAACTGTTCTTAAACTGATGGTGTAACTTTTAATTGGTTCACCACCAACTATAGTATTCGTTAAACCACCTAACATTGATTTTAAAATAGATGGTACACCTGGCAAACAAAAAACATTTTCAACATTAAATCCAGGAGCACCGCTTGTAGGGTTTAAGATTAAATTTGCGTTCTCAGGCATCCAGCACATTTTCTGTCTTCCTTCATTAAACTCACCTGGTTTGTAGTATGCCTCTAAAATTTTAAAAGCTTCTTTATGAATCTCATATTTTAATCCAAAAGTTTTTGAAACAGACTCGGCTGTGATATCATCATGGGTTGGGCCTATACCACCGGTTGTAAAAACATAATCATAAGTTGATTTTAATAGATTTAAAGTATCAATAATTGTTTTTTCAACATCTGGAATTACCCTAACCTCCTCTACTATAACACCAATTGAATTTAACCACACTGCTATTGTCGACGTATTGGTATCTTGAGTTCGTCCAGATAAAATTTCATTGCCAATAATTAAAATCCCAGCATTAACTTTTGTTTTTTTAGACATTTAATATATATAATTTAGAGATGGAATTTACCAAGTCTTTAATAAAAGGCAAATTAATCAAGCGATATAAAAGATTTTTTACAGATGTGAAGTTACAAAATGAAACTGTAACAGCACATTGTCCAAATACAGGTTCTATGAAAGGCTTGTTAGATGAGGGTAATGAAGTCTATTTACTTCCCAATAATGATCCAAAAAGAAAACTTAAATTTGGTCTAGAGATTATAAAATCGAGAAAAAATTTAGTTGGAGTTAATACTCATATGGCTAATAGAATTGCACAGCATGGTTTAGAAAATAACCTAATTAATGAGCTTAAAAATAACGATGTTATTAAACCAGAGGTATTTTATAATAAAGAAACACGATTTGATTTTTTATTAGAAAAGAAAAGCCAAAAAAGCTTTGTAGAAGTTAAAAATGTTACTTTATTTAGAGACAAAAACACTGCCGAATTTCCTGATGCTATAACATCAAGGGGATCAAAACATTTATTAACCCTTATTGATGCCATAAAAAAAGGTTATAAAACATATCTGTTATTTTTAGTTCAAATTCAAAATATGAAATATTTTAAAATAGCTAAAGATATAGATGAACAGTATTATAAAAATTTTCTACTAGCTAAAAAAGCAGGAGTAAATTTTTTAGCTTATAGATGCAACATAAGTTCAAAAAATATTATTATAGATCAAAAACTTAAAATACTTGATGAGTGATTATAAAGAAAAATTCGAAAAGATGAAAGTCGCTGGTAATCTCGCCGCTAGAACTCTAGACATGTTAACTGAAAATATAAAAGAAGGTGTAAGTACAGATTACATTGATAAATTGGGATATGAGTTCATAAGAGATAATGGAGGCTACTCCGCTCCGCTATATTATAGAGGTTTCACAAAATCACTATGTACATCTCTAAATCATGTTGTCTGCCATGGTATACCTTCTGATAGAATTTTAAGAGATGGTGATGCAGTGAATGTTGATATAACTGCAATTGTTGATGAACATTATGGTGACACTAGTAGAATGTTTTGCATTGGCAAAACTCCTGTAAAACTAAATAACTTAATCGAGACAACTTACGAGTCGATGATGAGAGCAATTAAAATTTTAAAACCAGGAATAAAATTAGGTGATATTGGATATACAATTCAGTCATTTGTTGAAGAAAAAGGTTTTTCTGTAGTAAGAGATTTTTGTGGTCATGGAATTAGCACAACATTTCATGAGTCACCAAATATTTTACATTATGGAAGTAAAAATACAGGTATGGAACTTAGACCTGGTATGACATTTACTATTGAACCTATGATCAATTCAGGAAAATATGATGTAAAGATGTTAAATGATGGCTGGACAGCAGTTACAAAAGATAAATCTTTATCTGCTCAATTTGAACATACGTTAGGAATTACTGAAAATGGTTATGAAATCTTTACAGAATCTGCTAAAGGTTATTCAAAGCCTCCATACTTATAATTAATGATTAAAAGATACTCGCGTAAACAATTAACTGACATTTGGTCAGAGGAAAATAAATATAAAATCTGGTTAGATGTTGAAATTGCTGCAGCAGAGGCTATGGAAAAACTTGGACAAATTCCAAGAGGAGTTTCATCTATTGTTAGAAAAAAAACTAAAATTAATGTTTCAAGAATTCATAAAATAGAGTCTGAGGTTAAGCACGATGTGATAGCTTTTTTAACTTCAATTAGTGAAAAAGCTGGAATTAAAGCTCGATATCTTCACCAAGGTATGACCTCCTCAGATGTTTTGGATACTAGTTTCAATATTCAGTTAGTCCAGTCAGGAACAATCATTTTAAACGATATAGATCAAATTTTAAAAGTTTTAAAAAGGCAGGCTAAAAAATATAAGCTAACTCCTTGCATGGGACGTAGTCATGGGATTCATGCAGAACCAATTACTTTTGGATTAAAATTAGCCTCATTTTACGAGGAATTTAAGAGAAATAGGAAGAGATTAGCAGCTGCAATTGATGAGGTTTCAACTTGTGCAATATCTGGAGCTGTTGGAACATTTGCTAACATTAATCCTAGTGTAGAAAAACACGTTGCAAAAAAATTAGGTTTAAAAGTAGAGCCAATTTCATCACAAGTTATACCAAGAGACAGACATGCATTTTATTTTTCAGTTTTAGGAATTATAGCTGGTTCAATAGAGAGGGTTGCCACTGAAATTAGACATCTGCAGAGAACTGAAGTTTATGAGCTACAGGAATATTTTTCAAAAAAACAAAAGGGCTCATCAGCAATGCCGCATAAAAAAAATCCTATTCTAAGTGAAAACTTAACCGGACTTGCAAGAATGGTAAGAAGTGCAGTTGTGCCTGCATTAGAAAATATTGCTCTATGGCATGAGAGAGACATATCTCACTCAAGTGTGGAAAGAAATATTGGTCCAGATGTTAATATCACAACTGACTTTGCTCTAGTAAGACTTACTAATATTTTAGATAACATGATTGTGTATCCAAAAAAAATGCTTGAAAATTTAAATATAACCAAAGGTTTGATTTTTTCACAAGAAGTAATGTTAGAATTAATTAAATCTGGATTAGCTAGAGAAAAATCCTATAAAATGGTTCAGAGCTATGCAAAAAAGTGTTTTGCAGAAAATCTAAATTTATATGATGTTCTTTTAAAGGATAAATTAATTATGACTAAAATTTCTCAAAAAAAACTTAAATCCATCTTTAGTTACTCCAAACATTTTAAAAATGTAAATTTAATCTTTGGAAGAGTTTTTAAATAATGAAAAAAGGGAAAAAATTATATGAAGGAAAAGCTAAGATCATTTATGCAACAAGTGATAAAGATTTAGTAATTCAATACTTTAAAGATGATGCAACAGCTTTTAATAATCAAAAAAAATCTACCATTGAGGGAAAAGGAGTTTTAAATAATAGAATTTCTGAACATATACTGTCAAGCCTTTCACAAATAGGTATCAAAAATCACTTAGTTAAAAGATTAAATATGCGTGAACAAGTTGTTAAACTTGTTGAGATAATCCCTATCGAATTTATTGTTAGAAATGTTGCAACAGGATCTTTAACAAAACGTCTTGGAATTGAAGATGGAACTGTTTTAAAAGAACCTTTAATTGAATATTGCTTAAAAGATGACAAACTTGGTGACCCGTTAATCGCTGAAGAACATATCCTTGCATTTGATTGGGCATCAAAAAAAGAAATTGAAAAATTAAAAAAAATGATTTTAAGAATTAATGATTTTATGATCGGCATGTTTAGAGGAGTAGGAATTAAGCTGATAGACTTTAAGTTAGAATTTGGAAGACTGAATGCTAATGGAAAAAAAGATGTTATTTTAGCTGACGAAATAAGTCCTGATACTTGCAGATTATGGGACCGTTTAACTGATAAAAAATTAGATAAAGACAGGTTCAGAAAAGATCTAGGAGATCTAATCCCAGCATACACCGAGGTCGCAAAAAGACTTGGTATTCTTCATGAACAATCCAACCTAAGTGCAGTAAATATAACAAAATTATCCTCAGTCAAAAGAAAACGAAAATGAAAATATCAGTAATTGTAACGCTTAAAAAAGATGTCTTAGACCCACAAGGTAAAGTTATTCATCAAGCTCTTGATGGAATGGGATTTAATGAGGTCAATGAAGTAAGGCAAGGTAAATATTTTGAAATTGACACTCAAGAAACTGATCCTAAAAAAGCAAAAGATAAAGTTGAAGAAATGTGTAAAAAACTTTTGGCAAATCTTGTAATTGAAAATTATAGGATTATTGATGCACAATAATTAATGAAATCATCAGTCATTACATTTCCAGGATCTAATTGTGATAGAGATATGGATGTTGCCTTAAAAAAATTTGGTTTTAGAAATAAAATGGTGTGGCATGAAGAAGATGAATTACCAAAGAGTGATTTGGTAGTTTTACCTGGTGGTTTTTCTTATGGGGATTATCTTAGATGTGGCAGCATGGCCTCTAAATCTAAAATAATGAAATCAGTAATTAATTTTGCAAATTCTGGTGGAATGGTAATGGGTATTTGTAATGGCTTCCAAATTCTAGTTGAAACAGGATTGGTTCCTGGTGCTTTGCTTAGAAATAAGTACTTAGAGTTTATTTGCAAAAATGTTTTTGTAAAAATTAATAATAAAAACAATGGTTATTTCAAAAATATTAGAAATGACGTATTAGAACTGCATATAGCTCATAATGAAGGGAACTACTTTTGTACAAATGATCAATTAAAAGAAATTGAGGACAATGCCCAAGTTGCGATCAATTATTGTGATCCTGAAGGTAAAATTGAAGAACCGTTTAATCCTAATGGGTCTATGAAAAATATTGCTGGAATTTTTAATAAAGCAAAAAATGTTTTAGGTATGATGCCTCATCCAGAGCGAATGATTGACACTTCTCTTTCAGGAGAAGATGGATCTCTTTTTTTTAAAAACTTAATTAATAATTTAAAATGATTGTTAACGAAAAAATAGCAATTGATCATGGATTAAAAAAAGATGAATATAAGAAAATTTGTGAACTTTTAAAAAGAATTCCAAATATCACAGAACTAGGGATTTTTTCAGCAATGTGGAATGAACACTGTTCTTATAAATCTTCAAGACTACATTTAAAAAAATTACCCACTAAGGGTAAGCAAGTTATTCAAGGTCCTGGAGAAAATGCTGGTGTTGTAGATATTGGAGATAATGATGCAATTGTCTTTAAAATTGAAAGTCATAATCACCCCTCTTTCATTGAACCTTATCAGGGTGCTGCGACTGGAGTAGGTGGGATAATGAGAGATGTATTTACAATGGGCGCAAGACCTATAGCTAATTTGAATTCAATACATTTTGGCTCAACACAACATAAAAAAACTAAAAATCTTTTAAGAGGTGTGGTTCATGGAATAGGAGGTTATGGAAACTGCATGGGTGTTCCAACAATAGCAGGACAGACTAGTTTTGATAGCTCTTATAACGGAAATATCTTAGTTAACGCAATGACTTTAGGGTTAGTTAAAAAAGATAAGATTTTTTATTCAAAAGCAGCAGGTTTAAATAAACCAGTTATATACGTAGGATCAAAAACTGGTCGTGATGGAATTCATGGTGCTAGTATGGCTTCAGCTAGTTTTGATGACAAAATTGAAGAAAAAAAACCCACAGTGCAAGTAGGTGATCCATTTACAGAAAAACTTTTACTTGAAGCTTGTCTAGAATTAATGGCTGGAGACTCAATTATTGCCATTCAAGATATGGGTGCAGCTGGTCTTACCTCATCAAGTATAGAAATGGCATCAAAAGGAAATCTTGGAATAGAAATTAATTTAAACAAGGTTCCATGTAGAGAAAGCAAAATGACACCCTATGAAATTATGCTCTCTGAAAGCCAGGAAAGGATGTTGATTGTTTTAGAAAACGGAAAAGAAGAACAAGCTAAAAAGATATTTGATAAGTGGAACTTAGATTTTGCCATAATTGGAAAAACAACAAAATCAAAAAAAATTGAACTTTATTTCGATAATGAAAGAGTTGCTGATATTCCGGTAAATACTTTAGTCGAAAATTCTCCAATGTATGATCGTAAATGGAAAAAAGCAAAACTTCCAAAAAAAAATAAAATTAACAAAGATGAAATTAACAATTTAAAAATAATTGAGGTTTTAAAAAAAATTTTAGCTAATCCTAATATATGTAGCAAAGAGTGGATTTGGCAGCAATACGACCATACCGTAATGGGAGATACCATTCAAAAACCTGGAGGGGACTCGGGTGTTGTCAGGGTTCATGGTACCAACAAAGCAGTTGCTGCCTCAGTTGACTCATCAGCAGTTTATTGTTGGGCACATCCTTTAACAGGTGGAAAACAAGTGGTATGTGAAAGTTTTAGAAATTTAATATCTGTTGGAGCAAAACCAGTTGCCATTACAAATTGTTTAAATTTTGGTAGTCCTGAAAACGAGGAAAATATGGGAGAATTTGTTGAATGTGTTCAAGGAATTGGAGAGGCTAGTTCATATTTAAAATTTCCTGTGGTGTCTGGAAATGTTTCTTTTTACAATCAAACAAAAAACCAAGGGATTAAACCTACTCCATCTATAGGTGGTGTCGGTCTCTTAAACGATTATACAAAAATGATCACCATGGATTTTAAGGAAGTTGATAACATAGTATTTGTTATTGGTAAAACCGAAGGACACATTGATCAAAGTTTATTTGCAAGAGTTGTATTAAATGAAAAAAATGGTCCTCCACCAGAAATAAATCTTTTTAATGAAAAAAATAATGGCGAAACATTATTAAAGTTGATGGATAACAATTTAATTAAAAGTGCGCATGATATTTCTTTAGGTGGAATAATTACGGCTGTATCAAAAATGTGTATAAAAGGTAACAAAGGTATTAATCTTAAAAAGCCAAAATATTTAATAAATGAAATAGAATATTTTTTTTCAGAAGATCAAGGTAGATACATAATAGAGATAAATAAAAAAGATCAAAAAAAGGTACTAAATATATTAAATAAAAATGCTGTTCATTATGATGAACTTGGAACAATCAATGAAAATGTGCTATTTTTGAATGAAAAGACAAAAGTTACGATTGACGAATTAAAAGGGTTTAATACAAAGTGGTTAAAAGAATATATGAGTAACTAATGGCGATGAATTTAAATGAGATTGAGAGTTTAATAAAAGAGGCAATGCCAGACGCTGTTGTTGAAATACAAGATTTGGCTGGCGATGGAAATCATTATTCTGCAACTATTACCTCTTCTCAATTTTCTGGAAAGAGTAAAATTGAACAGCATAAAATGGTTTATAATTCATTAAAAGGAAGAATGGGAAACGAATTACATGCTTTAGCAATCAAAACAAAGGAAAATTAAAATGGACCAACAAACAAATGATTTAATAAAAAATGAAATTGAAAATAACGAAGTTTGCTTATTCATGAAAGGAACACCTGATGCTCCTCAATGTGGATTTTCAATGGCCACGTCAAATATTTTAAAAGTTTTGGAGGTAAAATTTAAAGGAATAAATGTTTTAGAAGATCAAAATCTAAGAGAAGGTATTAAGGTTTATAGTGACTGGCCTACAATTCCTCAATTATATGTTAAAAACGAATTTATTGGAGGATGTGATATTGTTAAGGAAATGTTTGAGAGTGGAGAGTTAGCTAAATTATTTGAAAGCAAAGGTGTTAGTTTTAAAAGTAAAAATTAATTTTTCGTTTTCATAAAAAATGAAACAATTCATTTATAAAACTTTTATAGTTATAATTGCTATTGTAGTAATTTATGAATTTACCATTTCAAAACAAATTAAACAAATCACTGAACAAAGTGAAATTCTTCTTAGCAAAGAAGGTAGAAAAGAAGGTATAGAAAAACTAAGAGAAGAAATTAAAAAAGCCATCAAAAAAGAGAGATATCTTTCCAAAGAAGATGCTAGATTAATTAACGAATTTATCCAAAAAATAGCTATTGAATTAAAAAATTCGGAAAATTAATTACAATACCATACTGCTCCAACATTAATAACTTGACTGCTAAATGAATACCTATAATTTTCATTGCTTATTAGTTGACAATCTTTAGGATTAGATCTCTTTAAATTTCTATGATTTTGCATCACATAATAGGGTCTCTCCTCTGCAGAGTCCAATTCACTATACATTTTTAAACATTTAAATTTTTTATTTTCTAAAAAAACGTTTGAGTAGAGATCTCCATAGACACATTTACTCTTATCAAAATTATTCTTGGAGGCATGTTCCGCAATAAAGCTATATAAATTTCTATTACTTATTCCCCAATAGTCTACTTCAAAATTTTTATTTATTTTATAAAATTTAGAAAATGAATTCATCCATGTATATTGATATGGACTTACAGAAATATTTTCTATCACAAAAAAGATAATTACTAAAATACCTGAAATATAAAAAAACTTTTTACTCCACAAATATAAATGATTTAGTGAGACTAGAAACATTAATGGAACCAAAAACACCATATGTCTAATCTCATTATAGATTGCAACATCAAACAAGATAAAAAGAAATAAAATTATTAAACAAGTTAAAATTAGTGAAATAGTTAATATTTTATTTAAGTTATTTTGATTGAATTTTTTCTCTATTAAAGGAAATAAAAAAATTCCTAAAATTATTAAAATTGGTAATTTAAAAAATAACCATATAAAATAGTAACTTGCTGGCAAATTAAGTGCTTTCATATATTCACCAAGTGTCAAAGTGCTTACATCTTGTTGATATTTGCTCATCCATTTAAAGGAATTGATTATTTCTTTCGGATCGTGCCAGAATATAGGATTTAACAGGTACGTAAAAAAAATAATGGTAAATATTAATATTAAAAGATTTTTAACATTATTTTTAAATACATTTAAAAAACTTGCTTTTTTAATTTCAATAAAAGTAATGATGAAAATTAAAAATTGTAATAAAATTAAAATTCCAACAATTCTTATTGAAATAAGAAATGAAGTAGAAATAGCAAAATAAACTATATATTTAATGGGAACTTCTTGGTCTTTATGAAGTTTTTGAATTATCTTACATAAAATATAAGTGCTTATAATCCAAAATGATAGAAATGGAATATCTTTAGGATTGATCAAAGAATGTCCAAAAAAATAAGGATATAATAAAAATAAAAATAAAGAGATTAATGCAAATCTTTTATCATTATAAAATAATAAACATATTCTGTAAAAAAATAATCCTGATATAAAAAATAAAATAAAAACTATTGTATGCTTAGATATTAAAATGGACCCATATTCATTTATATCTAAATATTTTAATAAAAAATCCTTAATTAAGTACTGAAAAGGTTGGCTCAATAGATTAAAACCAACACCATGATATCTATCTTTATACTGAAGTAATTCTTGATAAGTTCCAGTTTCAAAAAAGTTTTTTATCGCTTTAAAATTAACTTCCCAATTTAATTGCTCATGATATTCATCGTGAGATATACCCACATTTAAACTTAAGTAGATACCTGTAATTAAATAAATAAATAGTAAAATAAAACTAGTTTTGTAAATTTTTTGGCTCAATTATCTTGAATAATATTCAATCACTAAGTTCGGTTCCATTACAATTGGGTACGGGACTTCTTCAAATTTGGGAACTCTAACAAATTTCAATTTTTTATTTTTTTCATCCATTTGAAGATATTCGGGTGTTTCTCTTTCTTTATTAGCAAGGGCAATATCAATAATTGCTAATTGTTTTGATTTATCTCTAATCTCTATTGAATCTTCTTCTTTGACTAAATAACTTCCAATATTAACTTTTTTACCATTAACTTTCACATGTCCATGATTTATTAACTGTCTAGCTGAAAAAATTGTTGTTGCAAATTTTGCTCTATAAATGACGGCATCCAGTCTTCTTTCAAGTAAACCTATTAAATTTTCACCTGTGTCACCTTTAAGCATAACAGCTTTTTTATAGATATTTCTAAATTGTCTTTCATTTATATTGCCATAATAAGCTTTTAGTTTTTGTTTTGCCTGTAACTGAATTCCATAATCCGATGGCTTAGCCGTTCTTGTTTGACCATGTTGTCCTGGTCCATAAGCTCTAGTGTTAAACGGACTCTTTGGCCTTCCCCAAAGGTTAACCTTTAATCTTCTATCAACTTTGTGTTTAGAGTTTAATCTTTTTGTCATTTGATATGGGGGTTATAAACCTACTCATTGTTTTGTCAATCAAGGATTTAACTCATTCCTTGATCTATGATCCTTTATATTTACTTAATTGGTATTGTAAAATTAGGAGTGTAAGTTCTATGTTTGTCATTAATTGAATCTGTTATACCTAAATCAAAAAAAACAACACTTCCAGCAAGCTTAGCTCCTTCCATTTCGCTTGGAATGCTACCAAATGCTGTTTTACCTTCTACGGTTTTGCAATCATATTTTAAGGCATCGTCAGAACGCCTAACTCTGTGTGTGCCAGGAACATCAACTTGATATTGTGCTCTTTTATTTGAAAGATTACAACTTCCAGAACTACCATCACTAAATGATAAAGTTACTGGAACCTCAGCATCATTTACTATAGTCGCGCAGGAAGTAAGTAAGAGAAAAGCAAATGAAAATGAAATTTTCTTAAAAATTATACACAGTAAAATATTTTGTAAATTCAATCAATAATAATCAATTTTAATTTTACTTTTTTTTTCCTAAACTGGCAAACACGCTTGATAAAATACGCGTTTCCTTAGAAGATAATTCCATTTTATAAAAAATATTTCTCAAGTTCTCAAGCATTATGGGCTTCTTCTCTTTAAGTTTAAAAAAACCTATCTCTTCTAAATTTTTTATGCATAGATTTTTCATTGATAATATATCTTTTTTTGAGGCTGCTTTTACTTTTTTTGATTTTTTAAAATTAGAATTCTTTGATTTTAACATGCTGTAAACAAATTGGGCAATTATAATAAGACTGTGAGATAAATTTAGAGATTTAAAGTCTGGGTTAGTAGGAATTTGAAGGGTGTAATTTGCATAACTAATTTCATTATTTGACAGTCCTGAGGCCTCAGAACCAAATAAAAAAGCAACTCTTTTTGTAAAATCTATCTTTTTAAGATCTTCTAGCTGAATGTGTTTAATATTTTTGTTTCTGAATCTAGCAGATGTAGCAATTACAATATCAATATTTTTGAGTGCTGGCTCTAAATTTTCATAATTTTTACTTTTAGCGATTATGTTTTTGGCACCAACTGCCGTAGCTAAAATTTTATCATTAGGATAAATTGGTTTAGGATCCACAACAATCAATTTTTGAAAATTAAAATTTTTTATGGCTCGTGCACACGCCCCTATATTTTCAGATAATTGAGGTTTATGAATAATAAATGAAATATTTTTGTTTGACATAGTTAGTCTATGCCATGACTTCTGTCATAATTTGAAATTTCTGATTGAATTAAATCTTTTAAATACTTTTCCTCTGCTTGCCATATACTTACTTTCAATGGATAACATTTAGCAATATCAGAAGAATGCTCGGATCCACAATCTCCTCCTGGACAAGCCGACAACGCTCCTAATAAATCTATTTCTGCAAAAAATTCTAGATAATCACCTGGTCTTACAGGGCTTGCTTTCATAAAATATTGTTTTGTGTCATTGGTAAATCCTGTTAGCATGAATACATTCAAAACATCATGTACTATCTTTTCAGCTTCATCAATTATTAGTTTTTTTTCTTTAACTAAAGCTCTAGTTAAATTCGAATGACAGCAATAATGGTAATCATTACCTGAAAGGAGCTTTGAGGTATAGGGATCACACCTAGTGCCAATTACATCATGCACTGATCCCCCATCTCCATCATAGTCATACCAATCCAAGGTATCCCATGTAATAGTTGCCAAAGATCTTAAATAAGGAAAACTACTAAACATTTTATCACCAACAGAAAGATGTGTCCCATAAAGAGCTCTTGTTTTTCCTGAATAAAATTTTTCATTCAAATTACTAAAATTAAAGAGATTTAAATCTCCAACTTGAGGTCCGTCAATGCTTTCAATCCTAAAAAACTCACCTTTTTGAACTTTAAAAGTTTTAGCATCTCTAGGAGGAATAATAATTTCATTTTTCTTAATCAAATTTTTTCTCGTTATATGCAAAATATTTAAATTATTTTCATCAATATTATTATTTGGATAACAAACAACAGGCTTTGCACCAATTCTTTCATTTATATCTGAAGGTTTGTTTGAAAATTTTTTAATCTTCATGCTTAAAGACTTGCAGGAGCATTATCTTTGTATAGTTTATAATCCAAACTGTCGATTAGAGCTTTAAATGATGCATCGATAATATTTGGTGACACTCCTATAGTAAACCAATTTATTCCTTTAGAGTCTGTACTTTCAATACTAACTCTTGTTACAGCTTCTGTTCCAGTATTTAAAATTCTTACTTTATAGTCAACTAGTCTTAGATCCTTCAAATATTTAGAATACTTATCAAGTTTATCTACGTTTTTTCTGATTGCATTGTCTAATGCATTAACTGGCCCATTCCCTTCCCCTTGACATGGTATCTTTTGTCCATCCACTTCTAATTGAGCCTTTGCAAAAGAAATAATCTCTCCAGATTTGTCTTTTTTAACTGAAACATCATATTCATTAATCGAAATATATCTTGGTATTTCACCCATCAATCTTCTTGCTAATAATTCAAAAGAAGCGTCTGCACCATCATAGCTATAACCTATAAATTCTCTATCTTTTACTTCCTCAAGTAGTTTTTTTATTTTTGGATCATTTTTCTCCACATTTATGCCAATAGAGTTTAATCTAGACATAATATTAGACTGCCCTGATTGATCTGAAACAACTATATTTCTGGAGTTACCGACTTCCTCAGGATTAATATGTTCATAAGTTTTTGGATCTTTCTGAACAGCAGAAACATGCATTCCTCCTTTGTGAGAAAAAGCAGATGCACCAACATAAGGTAAATGTTTATTTGGTTTCAGATTTAGTAATTCATCTAATAACCTTGAGCATTGTGTTAAAGTTTTTAATTTTTCACGTTTGATATTAAGTTGATAATTTTCATAAAAATCTTTTTTCAAAAAAAAGGTTGGGATAAGTGATGTTAAATTTGCATTACCACATCTTTCCCCTAATCCATTAATAGTACCTTGGACTTGTCTAACTCCTGCTTGAACTGCAGTTAAACTATTTGCAACGGCATTTTCTGTATCATTATGAGCATGAATTCCTAAATTTTTTCCTGGTACATGTTTTGCAACTTCTAAGACAATTTTTTTAACTTCATGAGGAAGTGTACCTCCATTTGTATCACACAAGACTATCCATCGTGCTCCATTATCATAAGCAGATTTTAGACAAGCAAGCGCATATTCAGCATTTGCCTTATATCCATCAAAAAAATGTTCGGCATCAAACATAAATTCTTTACCTGATTTGACAATATGTTTTGCACTTTCAGCAATATTATTTAAGTTTTCATCTTTTGAGATGCCCAGGGCTACGTCAACTTGAAAATCCCAAGATTTTCCAAACAAACAAACCGATTTGCTTTTTGCATTAATTAATGAGGATAACATTGGGTCATTTTCAGCGCTATGTTCTGATTTCTTGGTCATTCCAAAAGCAGTTAAGTTAGCTGATCTAAAATTGTGATCTTTGTTAAAAAATTCTGTATCTGTTGGATTTGCACCAGGCCAACCACCCTCGATATAATCAACACCAAGGTCATCAAGAGAAGATGATATTTTCACCTTATCATCAATTGAAAAATCCACTCCTTGTGTTTGTGCTCCGTCTCGAAGAGTAGTGTCAAATATATATAGTTGCTCTTTACTCATTTATATTTCCAAGTGGTTTTACCATCTTTATCTTCTATTAAAACACCATTGTCTAAAAGTTCATTTCTTATTTTATCAGCTTGTTTATAATTTTCATCTTCTCGAGCTTTATTTCTTTGCTTAATTTTATCTAAAATTTCAGCTTCATTTATTGAAAGTTTATTTTTCTTAAACTCTAACCACTCAATTTCTGTTTCATTCATTAATCCTATAAAATTGCATGCAGAAGTAAATAATGCTTTATCAGATGAATTTCCTTTTTGTGCTTTCTCATACAATTTATGAAGGTTAGCAATATACCCTGGTGTATTTAAGTCATCGTAAAGTGGTTTTAGAATTTCGTCATCAACTTTTTCATGATGATCAGATGAGTACACATTATACCATTTACTAATTGTATTTTGACAATCACTTAAAAGTTTATCATTCCAATCTAATGGTTGTTTGTAATGCGCACTCATTAAAGCCAATCTCAATACTTGACCATTTACCTTATTTCTAAAATCCTTTATTTTTAAAATATTTCCTTGCGATTTAGCCATTTTTTCATTCGACATTGTTATAAATGCATTATGCAACCAGTAATTTGCAAAAACTTTTGTATCGTTTGCACATCTTGATTGTGCAATTTCGTTTTCATGGTGTGGAAACAATAAATCTATACCGCCTCCATGAATATCAAACTCATTTCCAAGAAACTTTTTCGACATAGCAGAACATTCTAAGTGCCACCCGGGTCTGCCTTTCCCCCAGGGAGAATCCCAAGAAGGTTCATGATCTTTAGAAGGTTTCCAAAGAACAAAATCCTGTGAGTTTTTTTTATTCTCGCTCACTTCAACTCTAGAACCAGTAATTAATTCATCAAGATTTTTATTTGAAAGTTTTCCATAATCTTTAAATTTATTTACTTCAAAGTAGACATGTTTATTTTCTTCGTAAGCAAATCCCTTATTTATTAAATCGGAAATCATTTCTATCATTAAATCAATATGTTCTGTTGCTTTTGGCTGATGTGTAGGAATATCACAATTCAGATAATTACAATCTTTCTGAAAACTTTTATTTACATTTTCAGTCAACACAGAAATTGGAATATTTTTATCTTTTGATGAATTTATAATTTTATCGTCAACATCGGTTATATTTCTTACATAGGTAACTTTAGAATATTTTTTTTTTAAAATTTTAAAAAGAATATCAAAAACAACAAGAGGTCTTGCATTTCCAATATGAGGATCATCATAAACGGTTGGACCGCAAACGTACATTCTAATATTTTTTTTATCTATAGGATCAAATTTTTCTTTTTTGTTGGTAAGATTGTTAGTTAAAAAAATATCATTACTCATGATTTTAGGAATATACTTAAAAAATAGATTTGTGAATCTATTTGATTAATTTGGAATAATGCATACTGGAATTGGCTCCATTTTATGCAAATTTTGTTTTCTTATCTCTTCGTATTTAGCTCGATTCGGAGAATTTGGATTAACCATAGCCTCCTCTAATTCTTCATACTTTAAACCTAGTTGACCTTCATCTGTTCTACCATCGTCCCACAATCCATCTGTAGGTGCAGCTTCGATTATTTCCTTTAGAATTCCAAGTTCTTTGCCTAGTTCCCAAATTTGAGTTTTATTACAATCAGCTATCGGTGATATATCAACTCCACCGTCGCCATATTTTGTATAAAACCCCACCCCAAAATCTTCAACTTTATTTCCAGTTCCTACAACAATACCTTTATTGGCTGCAGCCACTTGATACAGAGTGGTCATTCTTAATCTTGCTCTTGAATTTGCCATTCCATGTTCATTATCAAATTTAGACAAACTGGCACTAAAAGCTAAAAATAACTCATCTAAATTAACCGTATGTGCCTCTACATTTTTAAAATTCTTAACTAACCACTCTTGATGTTTCAAACTTAAATCATGCTGATGAGATTTTTGCTTGATTGGCATCGATAATACAATTGTCCTCATGCCTGTCATCGCACTTAAAGTACTTGAAACAGATGAGTCTATTCCCCCAGAGATACCTATAACTAAAGACTGCGCTTTAGTTGGCATGTCGTTCGCATAATCTTTTATCCAATTAGATATAAATTTTACTTTTTCTGAAGTATTCATAACTAGTGATTACTAATTTTTAGTAATTTTTCAATGTATTAAGATGCCGCTCTATTTACACTTTTTGAATATGAGCTATTCTTTTTAATCTCATCTGATATTAAAAATGCTAACTCTAGTGCCTGATTAGAATTAAGTCTTGGGTCACAATGGGTGTGATATCTAGAGGATAAGTCTTTTTCAGATATTTTTTGAGCTCCCCCTATACATTCTGTTACGTCTTGACCAGTAAGTTCAATATGTAAACCTCCAGCATAACTTCCCTCACTTTGATGACATGCAAAAACATCTCTTACTTCTTTCAAAACACTATTGAAAGGTCTTGTTTTAAAGCCAGTAACAGCTTTTATTGTATTCCCGTGGCATGGATCACAAGACCAAATTACATTGAGTCCTTCCTTTTTAATTGCTCTAACTAGTTTAGGTAAATGTTTTGAAACATTGTCAGCGCCAAACCTAGAGATCAAGGTAATTTTACCTTTTTCATTATTTGGATTAATTTTATTACAAAGATTAATTAGGTCATCTGCTTTAAGTGTTGGGCCACATTTAATACCAATTGGATTTTCAATTCCTCTACAAAATTCAACATGTCCACCATCTAATTGTCTTGTTCTGTCACCAATCCAAACAAAATGAGCAGAAGTAGCATGGTTTTCACCAGTAGTTGAGTCTGTTCTGGTCATAGACTCTTCAAAAGGTAACAATAAAGCCTCATGTGAGGTCCAAAAATTTACTGTATACAGTCTGTTGTTAAAATCTGATGTAATTCCACACGCACGCATAAAAGCAATGGCATCAGCAATTTTGTCCTCAAGTTCTTTAAATTTTTTTGATTGGGGACTTTTTTTAATATAATCTAAATTCCATAAATGTACTTTGTTTAAATCTGCAAAACCTCCTTTTGAAAACGCTCTGATAAGGTTTATAGTTGCAGCAGACTGAGAATAAGCTTTAAATAATCTTTTAGGATCTGGAATTCTAGCCTTTTCATTAAATTCCATGCCATTAATGTTGTCTCCTAAGTAGCTTGGAAGCTCCACCCCATCTTTTAATTCTGTTGGCGAACTTCTTGGTTTTGAAAACTGACCAGCTATTCTTCCAAGTTTTACGACTGGTAAAGATGCAGAGTAAGTTAAAACTAATGACATCTGTAACATTAGTTTAAAAGTATCTCTTATATTGTCTGGATTAAATTCTGCAAAGCTTTCTGCACAATCTCCTCCTTGAAGAAGGAAAGCTTTTCCATCCACAACATCTGCAAGTTGATCTTTTAAATGTCTTGTCTCTCCTGCAAAAACTAGCGGAGGAAATGTTCCAATTTTATCTAAAACGTTATCTAGTTCTTTTTTATTTGGATATTCTGGTATGTGTTTAACCGGATATTTTCTCCAACTATTTTTTTTCCAATTTTTCATATGCAACCTAAAAGTGTTTTAACAGACTTTGGACTTTATTCAACAGTGACAGATTTAGCCAAATTTCTTGGCTTATCTATGTCATATCCTTTTTTAAGTGCTGAGTAATATGCCAGTTTTTGAAGAGGTATTGTCAATAGAAAAGGTAATAAATCATCATTCGTATTTTCAACCTCAATAGTTTCCCAAATATTTTCAGAAACAATTTCATCTTTACTCTTATTGGTTATTAATAAAACTTTTGCTCCTCTTGCTATTACCTCCTGCATATTTGAAATAGTTTTTTTATAATAACTATCTCTTGGAGCTAATACTACAACTGGCATTCCATCCTCTATCAATGCCAATGGTCCGTGCTTCATTTCTCCCGCTGGATAACCCTCTGCATGAACATAAGATAATTCTTTTAATTTTAAAGCACCTTCAAGTGCAATAGGATATGAATATCCTCTGCCTAAAAACATTGAACCTTTTGCTTCATTGAAAGTAGAAGATATTGCCTGAATATCATTATCTATTAATAAAGACTTTTCAATCAAACTTGGTAAATTGAGTAAGTCTTTAATCTTTTTTTTATAATTTTCTTTGTTAGTTTCTTTTCTTAAGTCTCCAAATTTTAAAGCTAAAATATATAAAATTAATATTTGGCCTAAAAAAGCTTTTGTTGATGCAACACCAATTTCAGGTCCACAATGGATTGGTAATACAAAATTAGAATCTCTTGCAATCGAGCTCTCAATTACGTTCACTACAGCACAAGTTTTCATTTTATTTTTATTACATAGATCTAGTGCTGCGTAAGTATCTGCTGTTTCTCCAGATTGTGAGACAAATATATATAAAGAGTCTCTTTTAAATCTGTTTTTTCGATATCTAAATTCTGAGGCAATATCAATATTTACGTCAAGTTGAGTCAATTCTTCAAACCAATATTTAGCCATCAGACATGAATGGTAAGCAGTACCACAACCAATTAAAGTGATTGAATTAATTTCATCTATTTTCCACGGAAAATTATAAATATTTATCTCTGAATTTGTTTTATCTATATATTCACTAACTCCAGTTTTAATTGTTGTTGGTTGCTCTTCAATTTCCTTTGCCATAAAATGTTTAAAGTCACCTTTTTCATAGCTAGCTTCATCAGAAGAAAGTTCCATTATTTTTTTATTTATCTTTTTTCCATCTTCATTAAAGAAAAGCACTTGATCATTTCTAATAAAGCAAAATTCGCCATCATCAAGGTATGTAATTTTATTTGTCATTGCCTTTAATGCATATGAATCTGATCCTAAATAATTTTCGTTTGGTCCATAACCAACAGCTAAGGGTGAACCTCTTCTAGCACCAACAATTAAGCTTGGATTATCCTTAAAAATAATTCCTAGGGCAAAACTTCCATGAAGTTGTTTTAATGTTTTTGTAACTGCTACCTCTAATTCATCAGTTTTTAAATTCTCTGTGATTAGATGTACTATAACTTCAGTGTCAGTTTGAGATTTAAATATATGACCTTTGTTAGTCAGGTATTTTTTTAATATAGTTGAATTTTCAATAATTCCATTATGTACAACAGAAACATTATCAGAAGAATGGGGGTGAGCATTAACACTGTTTGGTGCTCCATGTGTGGCCCATCTAACATGGCCAATTCCAACATTCCCTTTTAAATTTTTCAAATCAAAATTTTCCTCTAAAACATCTACTCTACCTTCAGACTTTACTTCAATTATTTTACCTTCAAAAATAGTTGCTATTCCAGCAGAGTCGTAACCCCTATACTCGAGCTTTTTTAATGAGTTGATAATACTCGCCGATACAGACTTATTACTTGAGATACCAATTATACCACACATAATTTATTTTTTTTTTTTATAATTTTTAATTTCTGTTTGTAAAGTTCTGGTAAGTGCTAGAGATTTTTTGGAAACATTTTTAGTAATAACAGAACCTGCTCCAACAACACTTTCGTTATCAATTATAACTGGCGCTACTAACGAAGAATTAGAGCCTATAAATACTTTGTCTTTAATTTTTGTTTTATGTTTTTTAATACCATCATAATTACAAGTAATCGTTCCTGCTCCAACATTTACTGATTTACCAATGTCTGTATCACCAATATAAGATAAATGATTTATTTTAGATTTTTTCCCTACATTACTTTTTTTAACTTCAACAAAATTCCCTATTTTAGATCCCTCTTTTAATAATGTATCAGGTCTAATTCTGGCATATGGGCCAACTTCAACTTTATTTTCAATTTTGCATCCCTCTAGGTGAGAAAAGGATTTTATAATAACATTGTTGCCAATCTTAACTTTAGAACTAATAACAACATAGGGTTCTATAGTTACATTATTTCCAATTTTTGTATCTTTTGAAAAAAAAATTGTTTCAGGACTTATCATCTTTACTCCTGACTTGATAAATTTTTCTCTAAGTTTTTTTTGATTTAAAACTTTCATTTAAGTCTGATTTACATTATGTATATATGTTGATTAATTCACAATTTATTTCTTTAAAATACTTTAAAAATGAAACAAAAATTTACAGTTTTATTTGATCTAGATGGTACCTTGGTAGATACAGCGCCAGATTTAATACGCGCGCATAATCACGTAATGGACAAATTTGGCTATCCTAAGAAAACTTTAGGAGAATTAAAAAATGCTGTTGGCAAAGGAGCAAAGGCTATGATGGCAAAAGCTAATGGTCAGTGGAAGTGGTTTGATGAAAAAATTCAAAACAAAATGACTGATGAATTTTTATCTTATTATGGAAAAAATATTTTACATGAAAGTAAATTAATTAATGGTGTAAAGGAATTTTTAAATTGGTGTAAAAATGAAAATATTTCTATGGCAGTATGTACCAATAAAACTGAATATTTGGCTGTTGATCTTTTAAAAAAAATTGGAATTTATGAATATTTTGAGTACGTTGCAGGATACAATACTTTTGAATATTGCAAACCAGATCCTAGACATTTAACAAACGTTATAGAAATATTAGATGGTGACAAAAATAAATCATTGATGATTGGAGATAGTGAGACAGATGCTAATGCTGCAAAAGCTGCTGATATACCAATAATTTTATTAAAATATGGATACACAGAAAAAAGATCAGATGAGATCTATCATAATCACTTGATAAAAGACTTTGTAGGAATTGAAAAAATAATATCAAATTATCTTTAAATATTGATTAATTTTATTTAAAAACTAAAACAAAAATATTATTACAATATAGGTCAATAAAGTGCACTTTATAGAAAAAGAACCTGCTCAGAAAAGAATTGATTTTGATAATAAACTAAAAACAAAAAAAATTTTAAGAGCACCAGGAGCATATAATCCTTTAACTGCAAAATTAGTTGAAGAAATAGGATACGATGCTGTTTATGTTTCTGGTGGCGTTATGGCAAATGATCTTGGTTTTCCAGATATAGGACTTACCACTTTACAAGATGTAAGTACTAGGTCTTATTTAATATCTAGAGTAACTAATCTTCCTACAATTGTTGACATCGATACTGGTTTTAAATCTTGCAAAGAAACAATAGAAACATTTGAGCAATTTGGAATAACTGGAGTTCATTTGGAAGATCAAATTGAGAGAAAAAGATGTGGCCACCTTGATAACAAGGAGCTTATTTCAACAGAGGCGATGATAAAAAAAATAAAAGAATGTGTTAATGCAAAAAAAGATCAAAACTTTAAAATAATCGCTAGATCTGATGCAAAAAGTGTAGAGGGAATAGATAAAATGATTGATAGATGTAAAGCTTATGTTGATGCAGGAGCAGAAATTATTTTTCCTGAAGCACTTCATGATGAAAAAGATTTTGAAAAAGTAAGAAAAGAACTTAATTGCTATTTATTAGCAAATATGACTGAATTTGGAAAATCAAAACTATTTAATTACAAAGAATTAGAAAATATTGGGTTTAATATTGTTATTTACCCTGTCACGACGCAAAGGTTAGCTATGAAAAATGTAGAAGATGGCTTAAGAGACATTTATGTTAATGGACATCAGAACAATATAATAGATAAAATGCAGACGAGAAGAAGACTTTATGACCTTGTTGAGTATGAAAAGTATAATTCACTAGATGAAAAAATTTATAATTTTAGTACTGAAGGACACGAATAATGAGTGAGGAAATTAAAAAAGGTTTATTAGGGATAGTAGTCGATGAAACTGAGGTTTCAAAAGTTATGCCTGAAATAAATTCTCTTACTTACAGAGGTTATGCTGCTCAAGATCTTTGTGAATATTGTAGATTTGAAGAAGTGGCATATTTAATTTTAAATAAAGATTTGCCAAACACAATTCAGCTAAGAAAATTTGAAAAAGAAGAAAAAAATAATCGAGAATTATCAAAAAATTTATATGAAATAATTAAGCACATGCCCAAAAAATCACATCCTATGGATGTTGCAAGAACAGCTGTAAGTGTTATGGGACTTGAAGATAAAGAAACACAAGACTCAAGTCCTGAGGCGAATATGAGGAAATCTTTGAGAATTTTTGCAAAAACTCCCACTGCATTGGCTGCTTTTTATAGAATTAGAAAAGGAAAAAAAATAATCAAACCAAAGAAAACTCTAAATTTTGCTGAAAATTTCTTTTACATGTGTTTTGGTAAAGTGCCTCAAAAAGAAATCGTAAAAGCATTTGATGTTTCTTTAATATTGTATGCTGAACATAGTTTTAATGTTTCAACTTTTACAGCAAGAACAATTACAAGTAGTTTGTCTGATATTCATGGAGCAATTACTGGTGCTATTGCAAGTCTTAAAGGGCCATTGCATGGTGGTGCTAATGAAGAGGTAATGCATATGATGGATGAAATAAAAAAACCAGAGAACGCATTAAACTGGATAAATAATGCTTTAAAAAAAAAAGAAGTTGTAATGGGTTTTGGACATAGAGTTTATAAATCAGGGGATTCAAGAGTACCTACAATGAGAAAATACTTTGGAAAAGTTGCTAAACTAAAAAAAAATAAAAAATTTGAAAAAATTTATGACATTGTTGAAAAAGTTATGATTAAAGAGAAAAATATATACCCAAACGTCGACTATCCTACAGGGCCGACTTATCACTTAATGGGTTTCGATACTGACTTTTTTACCCCTATATTTGTTATATCAAGAATAACCGGTTGGTCTGCTCATATTATGGAGCAACATGCTGCAAATAAACTTATTAGACCATTAGCTAGTTATAAAGGTAAAAAACACAGAAAAGTTTTACAGCTCAATCAGAGATAATTTTTTTAGCAAGAATATTTTCGCTGTCCACCTTCTTTAATGTATAGCCGTTAGTTTCTAACATTTTTTTTGTTTCCTCTAATTTTTTACCCTCTAAAAAGGTTCCATCGAAATGTTTTGATTCAAAAAATATCTGATTGATTTTTACCTTATTAAAATCTATCGAATTTAGTATTTTATATTCAGCCCCTTCTACATCTAATTGTAGTTTATCTATAGATTTAATTGAATACCTTTCAGTTAAATCTTTAAATGTTATAAAATCAATTTCTATTTCTTGAATATCTTCATCAGTGATATCAAATCTTTTTCCTTTATGACTTAATATATGATTTATGTCAAAGGAACCTATACCTGTCGCCCAATGTTTACCAAGCTTTTTTATTGACTCTTTTTTGACATAAAAAAAATTTTGTTTACTGGTATTATCGAGTATTGCATTTTTACATATAAAAAAATTTTTCTGGTTTGAATATTCCTTTTCAAGAACCTCATAATTATAAGGAACAGGTTCTACTAAGAGAATATTTTCACTTGTATATTCTGCTATTATTTCTGTGAGATATTGACCTGTGTGAGCTCCTATTACAACTAAACCAAAATCTCTCACATTTATTAACTAAATGCTTCTGCCCAAGTTCCTTGCGTGGATGCTTTAGAATATTCTGTTGCACGCCCCTCAAAAAAGTTCATATGCTCGACAGCATTAAGCATAGTGTCTAACCAACCAAGAGGATTTTTATCAACATCATAAATAGCCTCTAAACCTAATTGGTCTAATCTTCTATTAGCTATAAATCGAATATAATCTTTCACTTCTCTTGCTGTTAATCCCTCCATAGGTCCCATTTCAAAAGCTAAATCAATAAAAGCATCCTCATGCTCTATAATTATTCTACATGCTTCATAAAGTTCTTTTTTCAACTTTGGAGTCCATATTTCTGGGTTCTCTTTAATAAATTCTCTAAAAATTCTTATCATAGAGTTGCAATGAAGAGTTTCATCTCTAACTGACCAAGTGACGATCTGGCCCATACCTTTCATCTTGTTGTATCTTGGAAAATTTAACAAAATAGCAAAACTTGCAAATAACTGCAGCCCTTCAGTAAACGCACTAAAGACAGCAACTGTTTTAGCAATATCCTCTTTTGAATTTACATTAAAATTTTGCATATAATCATATTTGTCTTTCATCTCTTTGTACTTCATAAAAGCAGAATATTCAGACTCTGGCATACCGATTGTATCCAAAAGATGTGAGTAAGCAGCAACGTGAACTGTTTCCATTGCAGCAAAAGCAGTCATCATCATCAATACTTCAGTCGGTTTAAATACTGTTGTGTAATGTCTTAAATAGCAATTATTCACCTCAACATCAGCTTGAGTAAAAAATCTAAAAATTTGTGTTAATAAATTTTTTTCTGATTGTGATAAATTTTTTTGCCAGTCTCTAACATCATCCCCCAAAGGAACTTCTTCAGGCAGCCAATGAATTCTTTGTTGAGTTAACCAAGCATCATAGCACCATGGATATCTAAAAGGTTTGTAAACTGGGTTCTCAACTAACAATCCCATTTTTTTTGGTTGGATAATTTGTGAATTTATTTTTTCTGCTACTGACATGATAGACACTCCTCGTATTCAGTTTGTTCTGTTTGGGTTGATTTATTTTTGTAGACATTCGCCATAATATCTGTTGATTTTGCATCATTGATATTTTCAGCTCTTTGAATTGATTTTGATCTGCAGTAATAAAGGCTTTTCAAACCTTTTTTCCATGCATCAAAATGAATCTTATGGAGTTCTTTTTTGTGAACATCTGCAGGTAAAAATAAATTTACTGATTGGGCTTGAGATATAAAAGGAGTTCTGTCTCCACTCAACTCAACAATCCAATTTTGATTTAATTCGAATGCTGTTTTAAAAACATCTTTCTCTAAGTCAGTTAGAAAATCTAAATGTGATATTGAGCCTTGATTAGTCGTAATACTCGACCAAGTTTCATCATCATTCTTTCCATGACTTTCTAATATTTCCTCTAAATATCTATTTTTTACATTAAATGATCCTGACAATGTTTTATGTGTATAGCTATTAGCGGCAATTGGTTCTACTCCTGGTGATGCCCCACCACAAATAATAGAAATCGAAGCTGTTGGTGCTATTGCAGTTTTGTTTGAAAATCTCTCTTGGTAACCGTATTCTGCAGCATCAGGACACGCACCTCTTTCTTCCGCCAAATCTTTTGAAGCCTGATTTACTTTTGCATCTATATCCTTAAATATTTTTTTGTTCCAAGATTTAGCCATTACAGATTCTAAAGGAATTCTATTTTTTTGAAGAAAAGAATGAAAGCCCATTACACCTAATCCAACACTTCGCTCTCTTTCAGCTGAATACTTTGCATCTTTAAATTGATCTGGAGCTTTATTTATAAAATCAGATAAAACATTATCCAAAAATCTCATTACATCATTAATCATGTTTGGATCATCTTTCCACTCATCGTATTTTTCTAAGTTTAAAGATGATAAGCAACAAACTGCTGTTCTATCTCTACCATCTTTGTCTATTCCTGTTGGAAGAGTAATTTCACTACATAGATTAGAAGTTTTAACTGTTAAATTTGCTAACTTATGATGTTGAGGAATTTGTCTATTAACCGTATCAATATAAATTATGTAAGGTTCACCAGTTTCAATTCTTGCGGTTAACAACCTAATCCATAAATTTCTTGCAGAAATAGTTTGTTGTATTGTTCCATCTGCAGGACTTTTTAGTGCCCATTGCTCGTCAGTTTCTACAGCTCTCATGAATGCATCTGAAACTAAAACACCATGATGTAAATTTAACGCTTTTCTATTTGGATCACCACCTGTTGGTCTTCTCATCTCTATAAATTCTTCTATTTCAGGATGATCAATTGGAAGATAACAAGCCGCAGACCCTCTTCTTAATGAGCCTTGGCTAATTGCCATAGTCAACGAGTCCATAACTTTAATAAATGGAATTATTCCTGATGTCTTTCCAACTTTACCAATTTTTTCACCAATAGATCTTAGATTGCCCCAATAACTTCCGATACCGCCACCTTTAGCTGCAAGCCAAACATTTTCACTCCATAAATCTAAAATACCACCTAAGCTATCTGATGCTTCATTTAAAAAACAAGAAATTGGTAATCCTCTTTTAGTTCCACCATTTGATAAAACTGGCGTTGCGGGCATAAACCATAAGCTGCTAATGTAATTATAAATTCGTTGAGCGTGAAGATTGTCATCTGCATAAGAGCTTGCAACTCTAGCAAACAAGTCTTGGAAAGATTCGTTGTGACCAAGATATCTATCTTTTAAGGTTGCTTTACCAAAGTCAGTTAAGTTTGAGTCTTTTGAACGATCAATTTTAATGATAATGCCCTTTTCATTTTGAAATAGTTCTGTTTCGTTATTTAGTGAAAAAAGATCAGGTCTTTTATCTTTTGAAACATCATTTACCAAAGGGCTATATTCAGAGACAGCTTTCTTTAGGGCCTGCGATAAAATTTTGTTCATAACTTTTATTATATTTTGTTTATTATACGAAAACAACTACATGTTGTAGGCGTTTTGAGTTAATATACTATATAAACAGTAAATCAACAGAACATTTATAGAACATGTCAAATTATTTATCAATAAAAAAAATTAAAAAATTACAATTAATTAACATAAAAGGGTAAAAAATTGATAAATGACAGAGAATATTAAAATTGATCCCTATGGTTTCAGAGAATATGACGCGCGATGGTTGTATGAAGAAAACATAAACAAAGCTGGAATAGAGAATCTTGGAAAGGGTTTAGGAACACAAGTAATTAATCACACCAAAAAAAATAATCCTACCGTAATAGTTGGTCATGACTATCGTTCCTATAGCGAAGAGATTAAAACTGCTCTAAAAAAAGGTTTAATGTCAACTGGTTGTAATGTTGAAGATGTTGGATTGTCATTATCACCAATGGTTTATTTTGCTCAATTTAACTTAAACTCTGATGCTGTTGCAATGGTAACTGCAAGTCATAATGAAAATGGATGGACTGGAGTTAAGATGGGTATCAAAAAAGGATTAACTCATGCACCAGAAGAAATGAAGGAATTAAAAGAAATAACGTTAAATGAAAAATTTATATCAGGTCAAGGAAGTGATAAACAAATTGAAAATTTCCAACAAGTTTACAAAGAAGATTTAATCAAAAGTAATAAAATTAATAAAAAAATAAAAGCTGTTGTTGCATGTGGTAATGGTACAGCAGGTATATTCGCTCCAGATATATTAAGAGGAATTGGTTGTGATGTAATAGAACTAGATTGTAATTTAGACTGGACTTTTCCAAAATACAATCCTAACCCTGAAGATTTAGAGATGCTTCATGAAATAGCAAAATCTGTAAAAGAAAATAATGCTGATATAGGGTTTGGTTTTGACGGAGATGGTGACAGAGTTGGAGTGATTGACAACAAAGGTAATGAGATATTCTCAGATAAAATTGGTTTATTAATTGCAAGAAATTTATCTGCAAAACATCAAAATTCAAAGTTTGTAGTAGATGTTAAATCTACAGGTTTATACGCAAAAGATAAAGTATTAGCAAAAAACAACTGTGATACGATTTATTGGAAAACGGGTCATTCTCATATTAAAAGAAAAGTTAATACAGAAAAAGCTTTGGCTGGGTTTGAAAAAAGTGGACATTTTTTTTTTAATCAACCACTAGGTTACGGATACGATGATGGTATTAATTCTGCAATTCAGGTTTGTCATTTACTAAATAATCAAAATAAAGAAATGAGTGAAATTATTGATGAATTACCTATAACTTATCAATCACCTACTATGGCTCCTTTTTGTAAAGATGAAGAA
This sequence comes from uncultured Pelagibacteraceae bacterium, assembly GCA_902590915.1. Lineage (GTDB taxonomy): Bacteria > Pseudomonadota > Alphaproteobacteria > Pelagibacterales > Pelagibacteraceae > Pelagibacter. The sequence continues at coordinate 45,112 of CACIYQ010000004.1, read as the reverse complement.
AAATATCAAGTGGTTGAAGAATTAGTAAAACAGATAGAAAAAGTTAAAATCGATAAAATTAAAATAGATGATCAAGTGATATCAGAGATTTTAACTGTAAATGGAATTAGATTTTCTTTTCAGGACGGTTCATGGGGTTTAATCAGAGCGTCCTCTAATAAACCTTCATTGGTAGTTGTTACAGAGAGTCCAACCTCGGACAGTAGAAAGAAAAAAATCTTTGATTTTATTAATGATTTACTCCAAAAGACTGGAAAAATTGGTGATTATGACCAAAAAATTTAAAAGTTGATAAACATCATTTTCAACTAATAAGTGATCACAAAATTGTAAAGAATCATTTAAATTTAAATCACGAGGTGATGGAGGGAGACTGAAGTCACCTCTTTTTTTTTGATTAATTTATAAACTCTAATTTACTTATAAATTTATATAATGGCAGATAAAAAAATAAGATCAGTTGCAAAAACTTTTTCTTGGAGGTTTTTTATTTTTATTTATTGGGTAATATTTGGCTATATTTATACTGGTACATTTGTTGGTGCTGGAATACTAGGAGTTGGCTCAATCATTCCGCTCTTTTTCTATTATTTTCACGAGAGAATTTGGAATAAAGTTAAATGGGGTACCAATTAAATAAACTTTTTAAGTTTATCTGAGACTATTACTTTTTTGTTATTTACATAATCCTCGTGGTTTTTCTCAATATTCTTAAGTTCATATAAATAATTAACCATAACACCATAAGATCTATTAAAACCAACTTCTGAAACATTAGCATTTATATTTATATCCTCAACTATAGCCCCGTTTCCTAAATGAAATCTTGTTACATCATTAATAGGTAATTGTTTATGATTTTTTTCATTTATCAAATAGTGAGCAACTAATTTTAAAATTGCATCTTTGTTAGATACAATTCTTGTGTCACCAATTTTTAAATCTGAGGATTTTAAGAAAGATATATTTTCTAAAGGAATATTTCCTAAAATATTTTTAATTTTATTTTCTTCCAAATATGAAAACCAATCTCTGAAACCTGGTATAGGTGATAAAGTTCCAAAGTGTTTTATGTCAGGTAATTCTTCTTGTATTTCATAAACAACTCTTTTAATTAAGAAATTTCCCAAAGTAACCCTTGATAAACCTTCTTGGCAGTTGCTGATTGAATAGAATGTTGCAGTATCATAATTTTTATTCCCTGTTGTATGTGGCTTAGTAATTTCTTGTATCGATTTACCTAGACCATTTGTTAGGGCTACTTGAACAAATATTATTGGCTCATCCTCAAGTGCTGGATGAAAATATGAAAAAAATCTTCTGTCCTCTCCAAGTCTCCTCTTAAGTTCATCCATGTCTTTAATTTTATGAACTCTCTCATATTTCATAATTTTTTCTAAAACAGCTGCTTTAGTATCCCAAGTAATTTTAGCTAATCTTAAAAAACCTGGATTAAACCATGACTTAAATAATTCTCTTAAATCATCATCTAAAGGTTTTAATTCTGAATTTTCTTTTAATTCTTTCAATAAATCTTCTCTCAAAGAAACTATGGTAGAAATTCCATTCGGAGCCATATTCATTCTTCTAAATAATTCTCTTCTCTTTCCCTCAGATACTATAAATAAATTAAATAAATTTTTATCATTCTGGGTTTTTTGATAAGTTTCTATAGCTTCTGATACATTAGTATGACTAGGCTTAAACTTCTCATTTATCTTCTTAAAAAATGTTAGTTTATTCTCAGGTGTGAGGGTTTGATAAAGATCTGTCACATCCCTTGCAACAGTGATACCAAAAGCTGCACCTTTATTAGAAATTAAGTCATCACATAATGACAATATTGTTTCTAAATCATTTTTTTTAAGCTGTTTTTTTTTGAATAATTTTTGGCCTACATCAGCGATGGATGAAATGATATCTTTTAAGTTAAACATGTTTTTCATATCTAGTTTATACTTAAATATTCATAAAAAGATCTAATAGAAACAATTATTAAAAATGTTCCAAAGATTTTGCTCAATAGACCCTTATCAATTTTATATACTGCTTTAGCACCTATGCGCGCCATTAACATCGTCACAGGCACAAATACAATAAAACCTAATAAATTTATATATCCCAGACTAAAAGGTGTATTAACATTATTAATAATTTTACCACTAATTACCATTGTTGTGGTACCAGTAACTGCTATCAAGAAACCGACTGCCGCTGCAGTTCCAATAGATTTTCTAATGTCGTAACCAAAAGTTCTCATAAAAGGAACCATCAATGATCCGCCACCTATCCCAAGTGGCACAGATATAAATCCAATTACAATTCCAGAGATATTTTTAATTAAATCTGAAATTTTCTTTGGATTTTCAACAAGCTGCTCTCTTAAAAAAATAAAAAATACTCCAACTAAAAAAGCAAAAATTGAAAAAAACAAAACTAATGCTGGAGTTTTTAAATTAACAGCTAAAAATGTTCCTGAGATTACTCCTATTAAAATAAATATTCCAAAGGATTTGACCATTTTAAAATCTACAGCATCATGTTGCATATGTATCTTTGTTGAGATTATTGAGGTTGGAACAATAATTGCTAATGAAGTTCCAACGGAGAGATGCATTCTAGTAACAATATCAAAATCTAAAACTGAGAAAGCATAATATAATGCTGGAACCATTATTATTCCTCCTCCAACACCAAGTAGTCCTGCCATAAAACCAGCTACTGCTGCAGCAATAGCTAAAACAACTAATAAATTTATAATTTCATTAATGTTTGAAATATCCATTATGTATTTGCCTGATTGGCTTTTTCGTTATTTTGTACAATTGTCATAATATGTTTTGTTTTTTGAAAATCAGACTCTCGAGCCATTAAATTATCACTTAAATATCTTTTCCATTCCTTTGATCCTATTTGACCATAGTATAAACCAACAGTATGTCTCATTATGTGATTAACTTTTGTTCCTACTTTAACTTCTTTTTCAACGTATTCTAGAAGTTGCTCAGCTACCTGCTCTCTGGTAGGATTAATTTTAGTATTAAATATTTCCTTTTCGATTTCTACTAATGAATATGGGTTTTGATATATAGATCTTCCAATCATTACTCCATCACAATAATTTAGATGTTTATTAATTTCATCTATTTTGGAAATACCTCCATTTATAATTATTTCTAATTCAGGATTTTCTTTTTTAATTTCATAAACCATGTTGTAATTAAGTTTCGGAATATTTAGGTTTTGCTTTGGTGAAAGTCCCCTTAACATAGCTTTTCTAGCATGTATAATAAATGTTTTGGTACCAGCATCTCTCATTTTGTGAATAAAATTATTTAAATATTCAAACCTTTCCTCATCATCAAATCCAATTCTGGTTTTTGCAGTAACTGGAATTTTACATGAATTAACCATCTCACTTATGCATTCAGCTACAAGGTCGGGTTCTTTCATTAAACAAGCACCAAACATATTTTTTTGAACCTTTTTACTAGGACATCCTAAGTTAATATTAATTTCGTCATAGCCCATATCTTCTGCAATCTTTGCAACTTCAGCTAATTCAACTTTATTTGATCCACCGACCTGCAATGCCAGTGGTTTTTCCTCAGGACTATAAGATAAGATTTTTTTTCTATCTCCATATATTGCAGATTTTGTTGCAACCATTTCGGTATAAAGCATTACATTTTTGCTAATTAATCTTAAAAAAAAACGATCATGCCTATCAGTGCAATCCATCATTGGGGCAACAGATATTTTTCTATTTATTTTATTCTTAATATCCAAGAGGTTTACCCATTATTTTATCAGGAAGCCAAGTCACTATTTCTGGAAAAATACATAAAATTAAAATAGCTAATGCCATTATGATCATGAATGGTATTGAGCCTTTTAAAATTTCTGACAAACTTACATCTGGGGTAATGCCTTTTATTATATAAAGATTTAATCCAACTGGTGGAGTTATTAATCCTATCTCCATATTAATAGTAAATACAATAGCAAACCAATAAGGATCAAAACCTAATGTAGTAATTACAGGTAATAATATAGCAGAAGTCATAACAATAACTGCCACTGGAGGTAAAAAGAAACCTGCTATTAGAAGAAAAATATTTATTAAAAGAAATACAACCCATTTGTTTGAACTTAGTTCAACCATGCTCTGAGCTAAAGATTGGGTTACATAAAGTTGTGAAAGTGTAAATGCAAAAAGATAAGAAGCAGCAATAATAAACATTATCATCACACTTTCTTTCATTGAAACTTTAACAATATTCCATATTTTTTTTGGTTGATAAATTTTGTAAACTATTGCGATTAATACAAAAACTAAGAATGCTCCAACACCAGATGCCTCTGATGGAGTTGCTACACCACCATATAAAACATATAATACACCTGCTATAATAGCTAAGAATGGAAGAACTCTAGGTAATACTTCCAATTTTTCTCTTAACGTTGGAGGTGTTCTATTCCTTAAAGCCTTAGCTGCATCTTTATCAATAAAGTAGCTGTGAATAAGAGCCCAAATTGCAAACATTCCTGCTAACATAAAACCAGGTACTAATCCGCATAAAAATAATCTACCAATCGAAGTACCTGTTGCGATTCCATAAACTATTAAAACTATACTTGGGGGAATTAAAACTCCTAATGTTCCTCCTGCTGCTATAGTGCCTGTAGCTATTTGATCGGAATAACCTCTTTTTCTCATCTCGGGTATCCCCATTGTACCAATCGCTGCACATGTAGCAGGACTAGATCCACTTAAAGCTGCAAAAATTGAACAAGCACCAATATTAGAAATAACTAAACCACCTGGAAGCCTCCAAAGCCACCTATCTAGACCTGTGTATAAATCTTTTCCAGCAGGAGAATTAGCTACTGCCATTCCCATTAAAATAAACATTGGTATGGAAAGTAAGACAAATGAATTTAGTCCTGCGTAAAACGTCTCAGCAAAAACTTCTAGCATTTGAAAACCTTCAAATGATACTAAGAGAACTATTGATACAAAACTTAAACCAAACGCAATTGGAATTCCTGAAAATAAGACTATTAAAGTAAAAACCGCAACAATTATAGCTATTATCAATGGGTCCATTAATTTTGGTCAGCCTCGTCGGTTAACTTGATAATTTCTGCAATATATTGAAGTATCATTAATATAGCACCAATCATCATTGAAGAATAAGGTATCCATAGTGGAGGATCCCAAACTGTACCAGTTGAGTAATTTTTAGTAAATGCCTCCTCAACCATTATGAATCCAAAATAAAATAGAATTAAAAAAAATAATAAACTTAATAACGAAGTAAAAATTTTTAATCTTAGAACATTTTTTGTGGACAAAAAATCGTATATCCACTCCATACTAACATGTGCTTTTTCACTTAAAACATATGCACTACCAATGAAAGTAGATGCAACTAACAACATGGTTACTAACTCAGTTTGCCATGTTATTGCTCTTTGAAAAAAATACCTCTCGAATACTAATTCAACAATCACAAGAATTGACAAAAGCAAAGCTAGAACTGCAAAAGCTCCACAAGCTTTAGCTGTAAAATCACAGAATTTTAAATATTTATTTTTCATAAAAAAAAACCCCTACTTATTATAAATAAATAGGGGTTCTTTATATATTACTTTATTTAACTGCCAAAGCCATTTCCATTAGTTTATCACCACCTGGAACTTTCTCAGCGAAAGCTTTGTGAGAAGATTTCTTTGCAATCTCAACCCATGCGGCATGATCTTTCTCATCCATGTAGACTAATTTTACGCCTGCAGCTTTATATGCATCTTCAAACTTTTTATCTAAATTCTCAACTTGAGCTGTCATATATTTCTCTGCAACTTTACCAGCAGCCATAAGTGCTTTTTGTTGTTTTGAATTTAAAGCATCATATGATTTTTTAGACATTAGAATCGGTTCATACATAAACCATAATCCAAATTTTCCTGGAGGTGTTGCACAAGTTACTTGCTCGTAAATTTTATAACTTACAAAACTACCTGAGCTAGTATTTGCACCTGTTAATACACCTGTTTGTAATCCAGTGTAAATTTCAGAAGATGGCATACTTTGAATACCTGCACCCGCTGCTTCTAACATTTGGTTAAACGCTTTTCCTGCTGCTCTCATAACCTGTCCTTTTGCATCGCTTGGATTTTTGATACATTGAGACTTAGAAGCAAATCCACCTCCTAACCATGCATCTGATAAAACAACAACACCTGCATCATTTATAATTCTTTTAATTTCAGTCATCATTGGACCTTTATTAAATCTTAATGCATGATCATGATTTTTTACAGTTCCTGGCATTAAAGTTGCATCAAATTCTGGATGGAACTTAGAAGCATACGCTAAAGGAAAAGCAGAAATATCCAATTGACCAGTTGTCATTGGTTTCCACTGTTCTTTTGGTTTGTATAAAGATTTTGCTGGGTAGATTCTTATATCTATTCCAACATTAGCTTTTTTAACCTCATCTGCAATTATTTGAACCATTTCGTGTCTTGGATCAAATGAACCGTCAGCTCTTGGAGTTCCTGGCCATTGGTGACTTGCTTTTAAAGTTACAGCATAAGCAGAACCAATTAAAGTGAACGCAAGAATAAATGAAGTCAAACATAAAGATATTTTTTTTAACATTTAATTCTCCCTCTATTGTTATTTATGATAGTTGTATTAAAATGAAGATATCGCTAAGAGTCAAGTTAACAAAAGATACACTAATATTTAATATTATTTATGGATGGACCGCTTAAAAACTTATTGGTAGTTGATTTAACAAGAGTTTTGGTAGGACCTTACTGCACTATGGTTTTATCAGATTTAGGTGCAAGAGTAATTAAGATTGAGGCTCCTGAAATAGGTGATGACTCAAGAAAATTTGGCCCTTTTGTTGAGAATTACTCAGCTTATTTTATGTCTCTTAATAGAGGAAAAGAAAGCATAGCTTTAAATTTAAAGAATTCAGATGATAAAAAAATATTTGATAAAATTTTATCTAAAGCAGATATTTTAGTAGAAAATTTTAAGCCAGGAACTTTGAAAAAATGGGGATATGGTTGGGAAGAAGTAAGTAAAAAATTTCCTAAATTAATTTATGCTTCAGCATCTGGCTTTGGACAAACTGGTCCATTAAAAGAATTACCAGCTTACGATATGGTTGTACAAGGAATGGGAGGATTAATGAGTGTAACGGGCCAACCTAATTCTGAACCTACTAGAGTTGGTACTTCAATTGGTGATATTACAGCTGGTTTATTTACAACAATTGGAATTAATGCAGCTTTGTACGATAGACAAAAAACAGGTAAGGGCATGTACATAGATGTTTCAATGCTTGATTGTCAGATTGCAATTCTTGAAAATGCAATTGCAAGATATTTATCTAAAAATGAAATACCAAAACCTATGGGTTCGAGGCATCCTTCTATTGCTCCTTTTGAGGCGTTTAAAACTAAAGATAGTTACATAATCATTGCTGCAGGTAACGACAAATTATTTGAAAAGCTATGTAATATTTTAGAAATTCCTGAAATGTTTACTAATGAAAAATTTAGCTCAAATTCTTCTAGGGCAAAAAATATGGATGAACTTAAAAAAATTCTAGAAAATAAACTTTCTGCAAAATCAACAAATGAATGGGTTAGTCAAATGGAGAAAGATAAAATTCCTAGTGGTCCAATATTTAATATTAAAGATGCAGTAGAGAATCCTCAGGTAGAAGCGAGAAATATGATTGTAAAAGCTTATCACAAAGTTATAGGAGATTTTAAATTAGCAGGAAATCCAATCAAAATGTCAACATATGAGGACCCTAATAAAAGAGGAGAAATACCTGACTTGGATGAACACAGGGAAAAAATAATAAAAGAATTTGTAGATTAAAATTTATTGATCTTCTTTGGTATCTTCTTGAGTTGACTCTTCACTATTTGAAACTTCATCTAATGACACCTCACCCTCTTCATTCATAGTTTCATCACCGACGGAACTATCGACATCAACTTTTGCAGTTTCAGATAATTCTGCTAAATCTTCTTTTGTAATTTGAATTTTTTCTGGAGTTTTTCTTGCTCTTTTTGATGGAAGAATTGGGGTTCCACTTTTAGAAATTTCACCTTTGTATAAATTTTCAAAATCATCACCTATGTCTTCATCATCTTCAGCAGTATCGTCAACTTGTTCAACATGTTTTCTGAGCTTATAAACTGCACTTTCGGTTAAATCTGAAACTTGGATTTTTTCTTCTGCAATTTCTCTTAATGAAATGACTGTATTTTTGTCATTATCCCTTTCAATTGTTGGTTCTATGCCTGCATTTAACTGAGTAGCTCTTTCTTTGGCTACTAATACCAACTCATAAGGACTATCTACTTTATCGATGCAATCTTCTACAGTTACTCTTGCCATGCGCAGTATCTATACAGTGAGCTCAATAAAATCAAGCAGTATTTTAAATATATTGAGGATTTAGCTTTCTCTTAATTGAATTAAGTAGAATTATTGAGGTTAAAATATATGATCCAGAAACAATAGCTATTTGCTCAATTGAAAAATTAATATCTATAAGAATACCAAATAAGGCTGTTCCAAAAGCAGTCGCAAATACCATTAAAGCTGTTGTTAATGCTTTAATAGATCCAATATACTTTACTCCATAAATTTCAGCCCATGTAGATGATCCAAGAACATTAGCTAGTCCGTTAGTCATACCTAACAAACCAAAGAATAAAAATGACGAAAATTCATTATCAAAAAAGAACAGTACTCCAGTTGCAGCAAAAAGTGGAATGTTCATGTAAATTAATAATTTCCTACTTGAGAATTTATCAATTAAAAAACCAGAGACAAATAATGTAACTACAGATAGAATTGAATAAACCATAAAGGATTGTGCAATCACATATGGACCCCAGTCTTTAGAGCTAGTGATGAAAGATTGATAAACAAATGCACCTGTTGCAATCCAGGGCATAGCTAACATAGTCATACAAACAATATAAAATCTATAATCTTTCAAAACTTCTATTCTTTTCCATTGTTTAATTTCTTTAGTAATAGCTTCTTTATTGTTATCTTCTCTTGTATCAAGTTTAATTTCTTTGACTAAAAAATACGATGTAATTGGTAAAACTATAATTACTAAAATAGAAATTGAAACCCAGATATCTCTCCACTCAATAAATGTTAATAAAAAAACAATCAAAACCGGCAAGATAAATTCTGCTAAAGATAATCCTAACCAACATGTACTTAAAGCTCTACCTCTGTTTCTTTCAAAAAAACGAGAAATTGTTGTTGTAGCAGTATGACTTGATAAGCCTTGACCTGATAATCGCATTAAAAAAATTCCTATAAATAAAAAAATAACCGAGGAAATTTTAGAAAAAATAAAACATGAAACTGACAAAAATATAATTACGTATGATGAAAATTTTAATATATTTATATCGTCAATTTTTTTACCAATCCAAACTAAGATAATACTACTTAATAAAGTAGCAGACGCATAGATTGAGCCAAATTGTCCATGGGTAATTGATAAGGCCTCCCTAATACTAGAATTAAACAGTCCAAGAAAAAAACTCTGTCCAAAACTAGAAAAAAATGTAAAAATAAAACCAAATAGAATTACTTTTAAACTTAAAATTTTAAACATAGATAAAAATTATGACTTGTAGTGTTACTTTCATAGGTCTTGGAGTTATGGGTTACCCGATGGCTGGTTATATATCAAAAGCTGGGCACAATGTAACTGTTTTTAACAGAACTAAATCTAAAGCTGAAAAATGGATAAGTGAATACAAAGGTAATATAGCCGAAACACCAGCTGAAGCTGCAAAAAATTCTGAATATATTTTTACATGTGTTGGAAATGATAATGATTTAAGAGAAGTTACCTTTGGTGATAACGGAGCATTTAAAACGATTAAAAAGGGATCTGTTTATATTGACAACACTACCGCCTCAGCCACAATTGCAAGAGAAATACATGATTATGCCAAAAAAAATGGTTTTGGTTCTTTAGATGCGCCTGTATCAGGTGGACAAGCGGGAGCAGAAAATGGTGCTCTTACTGTTATGATAGGTGGAGATCAATCTGATTTTGACAAAGCAAAAGATATTATTGATTGCTACAGCAAAAAAATGAAATTACTTGGTGGCCCTGGTAATGGACAACTTGCTAAAATGGTTAATCAAATTTGTATTGCTGGTTTAGTCCAAGGTTTGTCTGAAGCAATCAATTTTGGAATGAAAGCTGGATTAAACATGGAAGATGTTATTGAAGTAATTTCAAAAGGTGCGGCTCAATCTTGGCAAATGGAAAATAGATACAAAACCATGATTGATGATAAATTTGATTTTGGTTTTGCAGTAGATTGGATGAGAAAAGATCTTAAAATTGCCATTGATGAAGCTAAAAATAATGGGTCTGTGTTACCTGTGACTGAGTTAGTTGATAAATATTATGGAGAGATTCAGGAAATGGGTGGTAATAGATGGGATACTTCAAGTTTAATAAAAAGGTTTAGAAAATAGATAGTATGCAACCAGCATACTACGAAGATTTCAGTGAAATAAAAAAAAAGATTTGGCTTATGCTAGAAGATGCGGTTTCAAACCGTAACTCTCAATTTAGAATACCTACTTTTATGTGTGGCTATGGTTCAGAAATAAATGGTAGAATTGTTGTTTTAAGAAAAGCGGATAAAGAAAATAATTTAGTTCAATTTCATAGCGATATCAGATCAGACAAAATTGATATGCTTAAAAAAAATTCTAGTGCTGCAATGTTATTTTATGATAAAGAAGAAAAAATCCAGGTCAGATTAAAAGTTGAATGCACTATAAATCATGAAAATGATATCACTAAAAAATCTTGGGAAAAAACTCAACATATCAGCAGGAAGTGTTATTTGGTAGATGATGGACCTGGAACAGAGTCTGATATTCCAACTTCTGGTTTAAAGCCTGAATTAGATAATTTTGATTACACGAAAAAGCAAAGTGAAAAAGGCTATAAAAATTTCACAGTTATCCAATGTAAAATTAAATCTATAGAATGGCTTTATCTTGCAGCAAAAGGCCATCGTAGAGCTAAATTTGATTTAGAAAATTCTAAGAATATTTGGTTAATACCTTAACAATAGTTATAAAAAAACGTTCATTTTACAGATATTTTAGCGAGACAATTTGTTAAACAAATTTGTAACATGATCATGCTAAAATTATTTCTTATAAAGGAGGAAACAATGAAAGCATACATAATGGGAAATTACACTGAAAAAGCATTTCAGGGTTTTTTAAAAGATCCTAAAACTGACAGAAAAGCAGTTGTAGAACAGTTAACAAAAGCTATGGGTGGAACAATGCATAGTATGGATATCGTTAGAGGACCATACGATTTTGTGGTTGTAAACGAATTAGCAAGTTTTGAGGATTTTGCAGCAGTGAAGCTTGTAGTGGAGGCATCAGGTGCAGTTAAAAATTTAACTATGCTAGAAGCAATTGATTTTAATAAAGCTACAACTAAAGCAAGTGAAGTTGCCTCAAGTGCTTATAAAGCTCCAGGACAATAATAAAGATTAATTTTTTTTGTCGTTATCGACTACTAGGCAGATTTCTGATTTAGTCAGAAATCTGCGACCTGTTCCATTATCTAATGAGAACATGCCACCAATACCTTTAACAGCATCTATTGTTAAATCTGTATGTTTCCACTTTTCATATTGATCTGCATTCATATAAAAAGGAACCCCACCAATTTCTCCAAGTTTTACATCATTGTCACCTAAAGGAAATTCACCCTCCTGAAAACACATCGGAGCACTACCGTCGCAACAACCACCTGATTGATGAAACATTAATTTTTCACCATATTTATCTTGAAGTTCAGATAACAGATTTAAAGCAGAATTTGTTGCAGATACTTTCATTTTTAAAGTCCGGCCCATGATTTAGAATCATGGGCCAGTATATATTATTTATTAAAAGAATCCTAATTTCTTCTCAGCATAAGAAACATGAAGATTCTTATTTTGTCTATAATGGCTAAGCATCATCTTATGAGTTTCTCTACCAACACCAGATTGTTTGTAGCCACCAAATGGAGAGTGAGCTGGATAAGCATGATAACAATTAGTCCATACTATTCCCGCTTGTATTGCTCTTCCCATTCTGTAAGCAATATTTCCATTTCTAGTCCAAACACCTGCTCCTAAACCATAAAGTGTGTCATTGGCAATTTCTAATGCCTCTGCTTCATCTTTAAATTTAATTACAGATACAACAGGTCCAAAGATTTCTTCTTGTGCTATACGAGTTTTATTGTTGGTCTCGAAAATTGTAGGCTGGATATAATTACCTTTTTCCAATCCACTATTTAGTTTACCAACTTCTCCACCTGCGAGAACTTTAGCACCCTCTTTTTTCCCAAGATCCAGATAAGATTTTATCTTCTCCATTTGCTCAACTGAAGCTTGTGCTCCAATCATAGTTTCCATTTTTAAAGGATTATCTTGGATAACAGCTTTTGTTCTAGCAATACATTTTTCCATGAATTTATCATAGATAGATTCCTGAACTAATGCTCTACTTGGACAAGTACATACTTCACCTTGATTTAAATTAAACATTACAAAACCTTCAACACACTTGTCTAAGAAGTCATCATCTTTATCCATGATATCTGCAAAGAATATGTTAGGTGATTTACCACCTAGCTCTAGTGTGATTGGAATAATATTTTGAGCAGCATATTGCATAATCAATCTTCCAGTTGAAGTTTCACCAGTGAAAGCAACTTTTGCAACTCTTTTTGATGAAGCTAAAGGTTTCCCTGCTTCTAGTCCAAAACCACTTACAATGTTTACAACTCCTGGAGGTAATAAATCACCAATAAGCTCCATCATCACCATAATAGATGCTGGAGTTTGTTCTGCTGGTTTTAAAACTGAGCAGTTACCTGCAGCTAAAGCTGGAGCTAATTTCCAAGTTGCCATTAATAATGGAAAGTTCCATGGAACTATTTGACCAACTACTCCTAATGGCTCAGGTATGTTGTAAGAGTATTGAGAATTACTAATCTCAGCCACTGAACCTTCTTCGGCTCTTATAACACCTGCAAAATATCTCCAATGGTCTATTACTAATGGAAGATCTGCAGCCATACATTCTCTAATTGGCTTTCCGTTATCTAAACATTCAGCTGTTGCAAGTAAATTTAGATTTTTTTCTAATACATCAGCTATCTTCATCATTATATTTGATCTAGTAGTGATGTCTGTCTTACCCCACTCTTTAAAAGCTGCGTGTGCAGCATCTAAAGCTGCTTCAACATCTTTTTCATTAGATCTAGCTACGGAACAGATTACTTCATTTGATATCGGGCTAGGATTATCAAAATATTTACCTGATAAAGGCTCTACAAATTTCCCATTTATATAATTTCCATATTTAGCTTTGAATGGAAACTCTACTTTTAAATGAGAGGTGTCCAGAGCCGATGACACTTTTAATGCTTCTGCACTCATTTAGTTCTCTCCTATTTTATTTTTTATATATTGCATTAAAGATGTTTTTACACGACATGTAAATGAGACAATTATTGTTTCGCTTATAAGTTGTATTAGCAATTTTATTTTTCAAGTTTTGATAGTCTTCTTTTCAATTTTTTAGATAATCCAGAAAACCATTCTTTCTCTTTGCCTGAGTCAGGTAGCACAGCACCATATTCAATCATTTGTGATGGGGGCAAGTCAATTATGTAAACCCAAACCTGAGTTTCGTCTAATTTAGATTTTTTAATTATTATGTCTCTTAATTTAGAAATTAATTTATCTTTTATTTCTTTTGACCTTCCAGCCCTAATTTGACCAAGTAAAAAAATTGAAGGCTCTCTAACTTTTTTGCCTCCCATAAAATGATTATTTTTTTTGGTTTTGTTAAATATTACTTGAGCGAAATAGGTGTTAGCACCTGTAACAATATTATGAACTTTAGTAATTCCTTCTGCTAAATTTTTTTGTAATTTTGAACTTAAATTAAAATTTGAATTAGTTACGGTATAAGTTGGCATAAAATTAGAATATAGATTTTGAATATTTTTTCCAGTTGTCTTGGTAGTGTTTAGTGTTTTCAATTATTGCTTTTTTTTCTTGATCTGTAACTTCTCTGACAACTTTTCCTGGTGAACCCACGACTAATGAATTATCAGGTATTTCTTTATTTTCTGTTATTAGAGCCTTAGCTCCGATGATACAGTTTTTTCCAATTTTTGCATTATTAAGAATAACGGCACCAATACCAATCAAACTGTTATCACCAATAGTACATCCATGTAACATGACCATATGGCCTATCGTTACATCTTTTCCAACTTTTAATGGATAGCCTGGATCGGTATGCAAAACACTCCCATCTTGAACATTTGATCCCTCTCCAATAAATATATTCTCAACGTCGCCCCTTAAAACTGCATTAAACCAGATACTTGTATTTTTCTGTAATGTAACATCACCTATGATAATCGCATTAGGTGCTACCCAATTTTCGCCAGAGTTTTTTGGTTTTTTATCTTTTAAATCGTAAAACATTATTTATATATTATTACATTATGCCAATTCAAACTCCAATATGTGATTTTGGTAAAAAAGCCATTCCATTTGAACTAAAATCAACTGATGAGACAATTCTTAAGCTTGATGATATTAAAGGAGAAAATGGAACTTTAATCATGTTTATTTGTAATCATTGCCCTTATGTAAAAGCGGTTACCAAAGACATTGTTGAGGATTGCGAAAACCTAAAAAAATTTGGAATAAACTCTGTTGCAATTTGCTCAAACGATGCATTTAACTATCCAGAAGATTCATTTAAAAATATGATTAAATTTGCTGATGAAAATAATTTCAACTTTCCTTATTTAACTGATGAGACACAAGAAGTAGCTAGAGCTTATGATGCAGTGTGCACACCTGATTTTTTTGGCTACAATAAAAATTTAGAGCTTCAATATAGAGGGCGAATGAGAGAATTAAGAAAACTTATTCCTATAAGAGATGGAGAAAGTGATCTATTTCAAGCCATGAAACAAATTGCAGAAACAGGCAAAGGTCCAAAAGAACAAATTCCAAGTGCTGGTTGTGGCATTAAGTGGAAATTTGATTAATGTATTTAATCGTTACTAGATCTTTTCCGCCAGAGCTTGGTGGAATGCAAAGTTTGATGTGGGGACTTTCAAGAGAGTTATCAAAAAATTTTATGATTAAAGTTTTTGCTGATTATATTGATGATCATAAAAACTTTGATGACCAAGCTTCTTTTTCAATTGAAAGAGTTGGAGGTATAAAATTTCTGAGAAAATATAGAAAAGCACAATTAATCAATGAATTTATTAAAGAAAATAAAGTAGAGGGAATTATTGCTGATCATTGGAAGAGTTTGGAATTAATTAGATCATCAAAAAAAAAATATTGTCTTATTCATAGTAAGGAAATTAACCATCCAAAGGGTTCAAGTTTGAATAAAAGAGTTTTAAACGTTTTAGAAAATGTTGAAAAAGTAATTGCAAATTCACAATTTACCAAAAGTTTAGCAATTAATCATGGTGTTAGTGAAAATAAAATTATTGTAATTAACCCCGGGATTGATCCAGCTAGAGAATTAAATAAAAAAACAATCACAAAAGTTGAAAGTTTGCTTAAAATCAAATCACCTCGATTAGTTACTGTCTCAAGATTTGATAAAAGAAAAAATCATGAAAAAATCATTATGGCTTTGAGAAATTTAAAGCAGATTTATCCTGATATTGTTTATATTTGTATTGGTTATGGTGAAGAAGAAGATAATATTAAAAATCTTGTAAAAAAGTTAGATTTGGAAGGTCAGGTTATGTTTTTTAAAGATATAACTGAAGATCTAAAAAATGCTTTAATTGCAAAATCAAATGTATTTGTAATGCCATCAATAATTTACAAAACTTCTGTTGAAGGATTTGGCATTGCCTATGTAGAAGCAGCACAATATGGCATACCATCTATTGGTGGAAAAGATGGTGGAGCATCAGATGCAATTGAACATGAAAAAACTGGTCTTATATGTGATGGAAATAGTTTAGATGATATTTATTCATCCATACATAAAATTTTAGAACATAAAAAATATTTAGAATTTGGAAACAACGCAAAAAAATATGTAACAAAATTTCAATGGTCTAAAATTATTGAAGATTACAAAAAAATTTTAAATTAACTATTTTTTTTAAAAGTTTTGTAGATATGCCAAATTACAATAAAGACTGTTGTGAGTAAAATGCAGAGTGTTAAAGTTCTATCCCAAAGAAATTCCCATGAACCATTACTTAATAATAAGGACCTTCTTAAATTTTCTTCCATCAATCCTCCTAGAACAAAAGCTAAAATTAATGGTGGCATTGGAAAATCATATAGTCTTAAAAAAGTTGCAACTACAGCGATACCAATCATTAAATAAATGTCAAAATTATTAAAAGACATTACATAAATACCTGTAATAGAAAAAAATAAAATTAATGGGATCAAGTAATTTTTTGGTACTGCAAGAATTCTAGCAATATAAGGTATGAGAGGTAAATTTAAAATTAATAAAATAACCATCCCTATATACATTGACATAATAATTGACCAGAAAATTTCAGGGTTAGTCATATAGAGTCTTGGACCAGGTTGAACTCCAAATCCTAAAAGCGCACCTAACATTACTGCGGTCGTACCGCTCCCAGGAATACCTAATGTTAGCATTGGAACAAACGAACCCGAGCATGCTGCATTATTGGCAGTTTCAGGTGCTGACAATCCATTTACACTTCCTTTACCAAAATTTTGTTTTTCATCATCATTTACCAAATTTCTTTCCATTCCATAGGCCAGAAAAGATGCAATTGTTGCCCCAGCTCCAGGCAAAACACCAATTAAAAAACCAATTACAGATGATCGAGGAATTGTTTTATACATTTTTTTTCTGTCTTCTTTGTTAATTTTTATTGAACCTAATTCAGTTAAAGAAACTTGCTTGGCAGCAGCTGTTGGGTCATTTCTTTTTAAAATAATTGTTAAAGCCTCACTCATTGCAAACGTTGCCATTACTACGAGAACAAAACTTATTCCATCTGTTAAGTTCATATTATCAAACGTAAATCTTGTAATATCAGATAAGCTATCTTGGCCAACTGAGGCTAACATTAAGCCAAGTACGACCATCATCATTGCTTTTAAAAATTGTCCTTTAGATGAGAACGCTGCGATTGCGGTTAAACCTAAAATCATTAAAGCAAAATAGTCTGGAGATCTAAAAGATAAACTCACCTTAGATAAACTTGGAGCTAAAAATAACAAATAAATTGCTGAAAATGTTCCACCTGCAAACGAACTCCATGCGGCAATAGCTAAAGCTTTACCAGCTTTACCTTGTTGTGCCATTGGATAGCCATCAAATGATGTGGCTACAGTTCCTGGAACACCTGGTGCATTTAAAAGTATTGAGGACGTAGATCCACCAAATACTGCTCCATAATAAACCCCAGCCATTAAAATTAATCCTGTTGCAGGATCAAAACCATAAGTGATAGGTATCATCAAAGCAATTGCAGTCATCGGACCAAGACCAGGAAGCATCCCTATGATTGTTCCAAAAAAGCAGCCAATCATAACCATTAATATATTTTGAAGTGTAAGAGCAGTTGATAGACCAATTAATATTCCTTCAATCATCCCATTACTCCAATAAATTTCAAAAAAGGATCTCTTAAGTAAATGTCGAGAACTCCATGTAACAAATACATAAATGCAGCCACAAAGGGGAAAGATAGTAAAAACATCAATAACCAACGCCTTTCACCTAAAAAATAGTAAGAACCAAATAAAAAAAATGAAGTTGTTAAAAAATAGCCAACTTTCAAAATCGTTGCTCCATAAATAATTGCAATAATTATTAAGATTACTGTCTTTTTATATTCTAAATTTTTGTGCTCAATTCTGATTGTTTCTGGATCTGGTAGAATTAATTTCAGTCCAGAAAAAAATAACCCTGCATAACCTAAGTAAATTGGAAACGTTTTTGCATTAAACGGGGCATTCTCATCAAATGCAAATACTTGAATTTGATAAGCTGTATATAAATAAAATGCGGAAAAAATAAAAAAGAGCAGTGATATAATTTTTGTAGTATTTATATTCACTGCTCTAATTTAACTTTCTAATCTAAATGACTAGATAACTCCTAATTTTTTCATAAGAGCTGTCATTTCCTCAGTTTGTTTTTCTAAGAAAGAGACAAATTTTCCCTCAGGATTATAAATATTTACCCAAGCATTTCTTGCTCTTACAGCCTCCCATTCAGAAGTTTTTTGCACATCGCCAAGCATTTTAGCAATTTTAGACTTGTCTGCGTTGCTCATACCTGGAGGTCCAAAAAAACCTCTCCAGTTAACAAACTGAACGTCGTAGCCTTGTTCTTTAAGAGTTGGTGCGTTTGGAGCATCAGACACTCTTGAAGGAGCAGTAATACCAATAATTCTTACCTGGTCTCTTGCTCCCATTAGTTCTCCTAAACCTGTTGAGATAATCTGAGTTTCACCAGACAAAAGTCCAGCTAAAGCCTTTCCACCAGCATCATAAGGAATATATGCTACTGAGTTTGGATCTGCACCCGCTGCTTGGAATGCCAAAGCACCAATCAGGTGATCCATACTTCCTCTTACAGATCCTCCTGCCATTTTAATTGAGTTTGGATCCTTTTTATATGCATCAACAACATCTTTAAAGTTTTTGTAAGGTGAACTTTTAGCAACTGCTATTGCACCATAATCGCCTATCACACCTGCAATTGGCACAACATCTTTATAAGACAACGTACCACTGCCTTTTACATATCCTTTATGTCTAGTAATTGATCTTAATACCAATGGTGTTGATTGAACTAAAACTGTATTAGCAGGTTTAGTATTAATCATGTAAGCTAAAGCTTTACCACCGCCACCACCTGACATATTTTCAAATGATGCACTTTTTAGCATACCGGCCTTAGTTAAGGCTTCTCCAGTACCTCTAGCAGTTCCATCCCAACCACCTCCAGCACCTCCACCAATTACAAAATGCAACTTTTCAATTGCAATGGAATTAGAGGTTGTTACTGAAAATAATAGGATTACTGAAGATAATACTGAAAGAATTTTTTTTATATTTTTCATTATTTATCCCTCTATTAATTAAAAACAAAATTAAATTATATTAATATAAATTGTTCAACTAATAATATAAAATACAACTTAAAATTGAATTTAGAATTTTAAATAAAAGTAATTGGGTAACTAAATATCTAATTCTTGGTAATTTAAAAATTCAATTTTTTCGTGTATTAATTTATCGGCCAAGGTAATTCAAAATAGTTTTGTAATATTCCAGGAGGAAAATCCATAATCATAAAATGAGAAATAGCTGCAAGAGCTATCCATACACAAATTGCACTTATTAAACTAAATCTAAAACTTACCCTCGCAATTTTTGACAAGAATATAAAAACAAATAAACCAATAGATATATAAAATCCTATAAAGATTGACAAAAATAGTGGAGAGATAAACCAGAAAATAGTTAGCCACTGACTTCTAATTTGTGTATTTCCTAAGAGCAGATTTTCTGTATCGTGGAATACTTTTGAGCCAGATTTACTTATAAACATTTGAATGCCTATTATGATACAAAATAAAAACATAAACAGGCCAACACTTATTGGAAATATTTTACCTAAATATTGTAAATGGTCTGTCACAAATATTGTATAAACAGATATAACTGATAATAAAATTAAAAAAACCCATTGTGGTCTAGATTTAGCATTTAGTACATCTGATTTAGTATTAGCTATTTTATCTTTTTTATTAATTATTTTAATTCCTGAATAAATTGAAAACGCAGAAACTAAAATTAAAACTAAAAAAATTGGTCTAATGAAAAGCTCAGAAAAAGTATAAAATTGCATAGTTTGGTAAAGATATGTTTCAATACTATCGCTCAAAACAAAACCTATCATTAAAGCAACTCTAGAATAGTCAAAGCGTTTCATATAAACGGCAATTACTCCAATAAAGGTTGCAAAAATTAAATCACCCCATGATCTAGTAGAATTAAAAATCGCAAACAATATTAATGAAATTAAAAATGGAGCAAGAATAGTAAAATTAATCGTTGTTAATTGTGAAATAGGTTTAGCCATTGCTACGCAGATTATTGCCCCAAATATATTAGCAACTGCTAGGGACCAGATAATTGTGTAAATTAAATCAAGTTGTGTATCTACCATTGTAATGCCTGGATCAACACCCAATAAAATTAATCCACCCATTAAAATTGCAGTTCCGCCAGATCCAGGAATTCCAAATAACAAAGTTGGTATTAATGCTCCACCTTCTTTGGAATTAGAACTAGATTCAGGTCCGATAACTCCTCGAATGTCACCTTTTCCAAAATTCTCATTATTTTTTACTGTTGTTTTTGCATGACTATAACTAATCCAGTCTATACATGATCCTCCGATACCTGGTATTAAACCAATAAGACTTCCAATAAATGAACATCTTAGTACCAAAAACTTGTTACTTAAAAAATCTCTTAAACCTTTGAACCATCCGGACTTTTCTAACTCTGCTTTTTCAGATACAGCTTTATTTGATCTTAAAAGTTCAACAATTTCAGGGAATGCAAAGATAGCAATTGCAACCACCATCAAATGAATTCCTCCTCCTAAATACATAACAATAGGGTTTTGAACCTCTAATATCGTACTAAAATCTAATCTATACTCAGAACTAGCTGGTGAAATACCTATACAGCCAATTATCATTCCAAGACATGCTGCAACTAAACCTTTAAAAATACTTGATCCAGTTAATGTGCCAACAACCGAAATTCCAAAAATTGCTAACATTAACATTTCACCAGTTCCAAAAGCTAAGATTATAGGTTTTGCAATTTGAATAACCATCGTGAGCAAAACTGCTCCAAAGAGTCCGCCAAATAAAGACGAAAAAAATGCAGCAGATAATGCTCTTGCTGCTTGTCCTTTTTTAGCTAAAGGAAAGCCATCCATAACAGTTGCTTGAGCAGAAACTGAACCAGGAACACCAATTAAAACTGCAGGAAAAGTATCAGAAGTTGCTACAACTGATAATAATCCCATCATCATTGCAATTCCTGAAACTGGCTCCATTCCAAAAACAAATGGAAGCAATAATGATAAACCTACAGTTCCACCAAAACCAGGAATAACCCCAACTACTAAACCAATTAAAACTCCTAAAATTAAGAAAAAAATTGACTGACCTGAAATGATTGTAGCTAATGCTGCAAATAATGCTTCGAACATAATGTTTATAACATATAAAAAAAAAGGGGGCCATGCCCCCTTTTTTTTAAATATTGTATTAAACTTTTATTTGGTATCTTTCCAAGATTGTAAGAATTTTTCAGACTTACTATCTATAGAAGTAGCTTTTTTTAAAGCAGATTTTAAAGCTTTAGAACCAGTAACTTGATCATATTTACCGAGTTTTTTATTTAAAACTTTCATAGCTGCAGGATCGTTAACGATTGCTGCTGCCGCGTTCTGCCAAGCTTTAACAACATCTCTTTTAGCTGATTTTGGAAGCATCACGTATTTTTGTGTTGCAAATCCAGCGTAAAATAATGCAGTCCAAGATTTAGCTTCTGTACCTTTAAAGTTATTTCCTGTTACTGCTTCATAAACTTCAGGAAATGCTGGTAGGTCTGGAAAGTTTGGATCTCTAGAAACTTCACCGCCAGATGGAGCTCCCCAAGTCATAACAGCTACCATTTCTCCTTTTTCAACTAAAGGCTTAACATGTTTTAAATATGATGCAGTAGTTTGGTAATCAATTGTAGTTTCACCTCTCAAGATAGCAGCTCTTCCCGCTTTTCTACCTTTCATACCATAAACAACATTCACAGGTAAACCCAACATATCAAATGCTAAAATTGGAACAGCATCTAACGAAGTTTTTCCTTGTGATCCATAAACAAGTTTTTGTCCCTTAAGTTTATCAAAGTCCTTAATTATATCAGTTACACCCATGTCTTTTCTAACATAAACAACTCCACCTGTTCCACTTGCAAAAATTGGAACCATATTTTTATACTGATATCTAACTCTTTCATCTTTAAAGATAAATGGCATTTGTACAGAACCAGAAGTACCAAATACAACCATTCCATCTTTATCTTTTCCATGCTCAGCAAAATATTTATTTGATGCACCAATTGCTTTTCCGTCAGTAACGTTTTTTACAACTACTGTTGGATTGCCTGGTAAGTTCGCACTGAATGCTGGTCCGATTGCTCTAGCCCAAGTATCTGATCCACCACCTGCTTTAAAAGGTATCCACATGGTAACAGTTTTTCCAGAGTAATCTACAGCTAACGCAGCAGTGACTGAAAATAAAGAAGCAGCAAAAACTGCTAATATTTTTTTTAACATTTATTATCCCCTCTAATTATTTTAATTTATCGAAAACTTAGATCTATTTGATAAGAGTTACAATAACTATATTTTAGAACAAATCTAAAACAATATAAATTCACTCATATTTAATATACTTTAAACAATATATATAATAAAAATTTTTGCATGAGTGATCAGATTAAAATACCTTGTATGTTTATGAGAGGCGGTACTTCTAGAGGTCCATATTTTTTAAAAAAAGATTTACCTGAGGATGTATCGCAAAGAGATAAAATTCTGCTAGCAGTTATGGGTTCACCAGATATTAGACAAATTGATGGATTAGGTGGTGCAGAACCAGTCAAAAGTAAAGTAGCAATTATTGATAAATCAAAAGAAGATGGAATTGATGTTGATTATTATTTTGCGCAAGTAAAAGTTGATGAACCGATAGTAGATACAAAACCGTCATGTGGCAATATTTTAGTAGGTGTTGGACCTTATGCTGTTGAGAAAGGATTAGTAAAAGCAAAAGATGGTGAAACCTCAGTGGTAGTAAGAGATAAAAATACTGGGATGAAAATAGAACAGATTGTAAAAACGCCCAATAAAATTGTAGAATATGACGGAGATTATTTAATTGATGGAGTTCCAACTGCCGGCTCACCTATTAAATTAAAATTTTTAAATATAATTGGTTCACAAACTAAAAAGTTATTTCCATCTGGTAATTCACAAGATCAAATAGATGGAATTAATTTTACACTTGTTGATTGTGCTGTGCCTATGGTGATTTTTAAAAGCTCTGACCTAGGATTAAGTGAAAATGAGACTTTTGAAAAGTTAAATAATAATAAAAATCTTATTAACAAAATGGATTCTGTACGAATTAAGATTGCAAAAGAAGTTGGTTTAGGTGATGTAGCAAATTCAGTGATTCCTAAAACTGCAATTGTAAATAATTCTAAATCTGCTGATATAAGCTCAAGATATTTTATGCCATGGAATTGTCACCCAGCCTATGCGGTGACAGGATCAATGGCTTTATTAGCTGCATGCAAATCAAAAGGTACTGTTTGTTCAGAATTCTACAATAACTTTTCAGATAAGGGACTTTTTACAATTGAGCACCCCTCCGGTTTATTAAAAATCGATTATGAGGTTTTTTATAACAATGAAATGATTGAAGATATAAAAGTCAGCACAACAAGAAATGCAAGACTAATAATGTCAGGGAATGTTTTTGTAAAAAAAAGTCAATTAAAATAATTTACTTATAAAGCTCTAGGGAATTATTTAATTTTTCAAATACTTTTTGTGCAGAAAGTTTTGATAGATCTGAAACTTGAATAGCTTTAAAATTTTCAGTTTCTATATTCACTTTATAAGCAGAGGTGTGAGAGCCAAACAAAGCTAAACCACGGCAACCTAAATGAGCAGCTATGTGAGCTGGTCCTGTGTCATTGGCAATAACAAAAGAACTATTTTTGATTAGAGAAGAAAGTTGAGAAATATTTAAAGCCTTACCATTATCTAAAATACATAATACATTTAGACTGCTGGCATCATTAATTTCATTTGGCCCAGGAGCTATAATAATTTTAAATTCATCTTTATATTTTTCATTTATCAATTTAATTAATTCGTCATAGTAAGGCCATTTCTTTAAAGTTAAATGCGGTGAACAAAACGGAAAAAGAACAATATAATTTTCAAGTTCATAATAGTTCTTTATTTCAGATATATCCTTAGTGCTCCATGAAAAATCAGGTGTTAAAGTTTTATTTGTTTTTAAGCCTGATGCTTTTAGCTGATGATCAAACCTTTCTAGTACACTGTATTGGTCAAAATCTTCTTTAGATTTATCTTTAGGCAAAGTGGTCTCTGATGAAGACCATTTTTCTTTACTCACTTTAGGAAATAAAATTCTTTTATAAAATGATGTTCTGCTTGAATTTTGAAGATCAAAAACTCTTGAAAAACGATATTTTTTAATTTCTTTCATAAGTGAATATAAATAAATCAAATTTAATCTTGATAATCGCTTATCTAAAATAATATTTGAAACATGTGGATTTTTTTTAAAAAGATCATAATAAGGTTTTGTCGTTAACAAATAAATTTGATCATCTGGATGATTTTCAGAAATATCTTGAATTGCTCCACAAGCTTGAGCTATATCTCCTAAAGAACCATGTTTAATAATTAAAATATTAGACATATTTAAAACAACTTAACATAGTATATTTATTTATGAATAAAATTCTGGTTGAAGTATCTGTTGGTGAGCTGTTAGATAAAATTTCAATTTTAGAAATCAAACAAAATAAAATTAAAGATATTGAAAAACTCAAATTTATCAAAGAGGAACATTCAATTCTCAATAATCAATTAAGTAAAAATGTTAAATCTGATAAAAAACTAAATACACTTTTTTCTTCATTAAAAGATATAAATGCAAAACTTTGGGTTATTGAAGATGAAAAAAGGCAATGTGAAAAAGATCAAAATTTCTCAGAGAAATTTATTAAACTTTCAAGAGATGTTCACTTTTTAAACGATGAAAGAGCAAAAATTAAGCTTAATATAAATGATCATACGGGATCAAAAATTAAAGAGATCAAAGAATACACTAACTATTAAACGAATATTTCTTTTCTAAAAATTTAATAATTATAAAGAAAATTAATGATTTATTGATGAGGAGAAATTCCAAGAACAATCAAAACTTGGTATATAAACTCTTGATAAGTTAGTGTTTCCAAAATTTTGATTAAAAACATTCAGCCAATTTTCAACCTGCTGTGGTTTTTTATCTTGGCTTCCAACCTGTGTAGTGATAACCCCTTTTGGTTTTAAAATTCGAACTAAGGAGCCCATATTCTTAGATGCTAAATCAATACAAAATTGATCGTCGTTTAAATCAACATAAATATGATCGTAAGTGTCATCACTCACAGATTTAATACTTTCAAAGGCGTCTCCCCAAACACACTTAACAGAATTTTTTTCAGTTGCTTTTTTTCCTATATCGCCAAGATGTTTATTACATACATCAACAACCTCGGGATCTAATTCATACCAATCTATAAAATTAAAATTTTTTGATATACACTCTCTAGCAACACCACCATCTCCTCCACCAATTATAGCAGCTCTCTCATTGTTATGATTTAAATCTAAACCTGCTCCAACAAATGTTGAACTGTATAAATGTTCGTCCGTAGTTGCCACTTGGATTTCACCATCAATAAAAAGAGATTTGCCAAATTGTTCTAACTCCAAAATTTCAATATGTTGACCTACTTTTGATTTAAAATCCTCTAAAACTTTATTTACGACATATGATTTTTGCAGTCCTGGTGAGCTATAAATATCAGGATAAAGAGACTTCGTATCTCTATTAAACTCTTTTTTAACTATTCTGGTATGTTTAAATTCTTTTTTGATAATTTCTACAGCCACAGAAGGATTTATTTTCCCACATGTAAAAAAATCAAAACTAATAATGCCTTTTTCTGGAAAAGTATGAAAACTAATGTGGCTTTCTGCTAACAAGGCTAAAATTGTAAAACCTTGTGGTTCAAACTTATACTTAGAAATATTAAGTATTGTTACTTTAGCAGCTTTAGCTATGTCGTAAATAACTTTTTCAAAGACAGAGGGATCATACTCTTTGGTAGTTCCTATAATATCTAGAGTTATATGTTCGCCAACTTTAGTCATTTATCTCCTGAATTTGAAGTCTTTGATATAGATATTGTTTTTATTTTCAATTAAAAAATTATAATCCGAATTCTTTTAATTTATTTTGAAAGAGTTTTGCCCCTTTTTTACAATTTTCTATCCAGTCACTTGGTGCATTTTCATCTGCATTATCTGATACATACTTAAAACATCTAAATTTAACATTTTCTAATTTACAAACCTTCGCTAAAGCGTATGCCTCCATATCAACAAGATCTACATTCATTTCAATTTTATTATTAACAAAACTATCACCACTTCCACAGGAAAAACCTTCATCAGAATTAATTATTTCATTGATGTTATCAAAAGGAGTTTCACCTAATTTAAAATCAAGCAACCCTCTTACATCCATATCTCTTTGATAAAATTTTGTACATTCAACAATACCAGACACTCGTCGTTTTATAGCACCTGCACTTCCAAAATTAATTACTTGATTAGGTTTAAATTTATTGATTAATTTTAATAAATTATACGTAGCATTAATTTTTCCAACTCCAATATAATGAAAATAATCTAGACCTGGAGTTTCTTCTTTTAAAGCTGCAACAAATAATTTATTCATGGCATATGAACTTAAAAAATTTTATTAGATCAATACCAGATTATCCAAAAAAAGGAATTCTTTTTAGAGACATTACAACTTTGATTAAAGATGAAAATGCTTTTGCTGAAACTATCAATCAAATTCTTGATCGTTCCAAAAAATTTAATTTTACCAAAATAGCAGCAATAGAGTCGAGAGGATTTGTTTTTGCTTCAGCAGTTTCATATTTGCTAAAAAAACCATTTATTATGCTTAGAAAAAAAAATAAATTACCCGCAGAAGTTCATTCAATAGATTTTAAACTTGAATATGGGACAGCAACTATTGAAGTACATAAAGATTCTATAGGAAGTAAAGACTCTGTTTTAATTATAGATGATTTGATTGCAACTGGAGGAACTGCAGAAGCAGCAGCAAAACTTGTGGAAATTTCAAAAGGAAAAGTAGCTGCATTTATATTTGTTATCAATTTATTCGATCTCGGCGGATCTGATAGCTTAATTAAAAATAATTATAAAGTTGAGAATTTAATCAATTTTCCAGGACATTAGTTGGTAGCGGGAAGTGGGATCGAACCACTGACCTCAGGCTTATGAGTCCTGCGCTCTAACCAACTGAGCTACCCCGCCAAGTAATTCTCGTTGATTTATAATAGTTTTATTTTTTTGTGCAATCAAGTATTTGTCTTGTTTTCCTTCTTACTGTGTCAGGAGTGTGTCAGGTATTTATGTATTTTTAGTGTGTCAGGATTTATAGTAAAGTTTAGAGATTATGAAAAAACTTTTAGGGATCGTGGTTCTGGGTTTGCTGTTGAGTGGAAACTCTAACGCTTGTGAAAAAGAGGATTTCATAAAATATGTATCAGCAGGTAAAAACAAATGTATAGCAATTTTAAATTTAGGAAAGATTGAAAAGGGTAAAAAAAACCTAATAGTATTTCTTCATGGTGATGGTAGTCCTAATTCTCCAAGACCAGGAATACCCAAAAAAAGTCAAATTAGATTTGCAAAAGAATTAATAAACGATAATAACAATGTTCTTATTTTTGCAAGACCTGGTTACTTTATTAGAGAAAGAGGTAGTAGTGAAGAGGATAGATATTCATCAGGACCTCGTAACGCTATAAAGAGTACAGTAGTAAATTATGATTGGAAAAATTTTCAAATACTAGCACCTGCATTACAAAATCTTAAAAAATATTATAAACCAAAAAAACTAATTTTAATTGGTCATTCTGGAGGAGCTTATCAGGGAGGTACTATTCATGGAAAAGTACCAGGATTAGTTGATATAAATATTTTGATCTCTTGCCCGTGTGACTGGGAAATTAGAAAAAAACTAAGCAACGGTAAAAAATGGGAAACCAAATCTCAATTGAAAGAATTAAAAAAAAACTCACCAAGTTTCAATTATAAAGATATAGATTTAAAATCTCTCAATATATTAATTGTTGGAAAAGATGATAAAAATACAGCTCCAGGAGTTTCAAAATATTATTATGATTTACTTAAAAAGAAAAAACTACAAGTTAAGTTGCATATTATTGATGGAGGCCACGGATTAAGGTCTATGCCAACAATTGGATCTATAATTAAAGAATATATAAACTAATGAAAAAATTTTTAGGGATCGTGGTTTTGGGTTTGTTGTGGATTATTCCAGTATCAGCTGATGAAAGATTTATTCCATTAGAATTATTTACTGGTGGAGAAATAAGGAATGATAAAGAAATTAAATATACACTAGCAGATAAAATTTTTGGTGAGAAGCGAAGAAAAAAAATTATAGGACCTGAGGATTGGAAAAATCCACAAACTGGAGAAACTATAAAAGTTTATAAAAGAACAAGAAAAGGTCAAAGTGGATTAAAAACACAGTTATTTACTGTTACTAATGATGGGCAGTGTATAGGAAGAGTTTGGGATAGTAGACGAGGAGGAAAAGTAATAAAAAATGGATGTAAATTTCCTCTAGGAGTTTGGAAAGAAGGTGAGACTAGATCGTTTGAAGGTTCTTCTGGCGGCAAGCCAAGAAAAATAGAATTAACAATTTTAAAATTAGGAAAAAAGCAGAAAGACAAGGTAAAATTTAATTGGAAACTTTATGATGGCAGTGGAAAATTAATGGATGACAATGATTATACTTTTTCCCCTGGAAGAGCTATGACTAAGCTAAATGATAAAAGATTATAACAACCAAAACGTTAGTATTATAGTCTAACTATAAGTACCTAATTTCAAATCTGTTAAGGTACCCTAAACGTTAATTTTAAAATAAAAAAACTTTTAGGCATCTTGGTTCTGGGTTTGTTAAAAAGATATTCTGTTTCCCCTTGTCACCTTTTTATTCCTCCTAGTTGTGCCAAGAGTGTGACAAGAAAAGATAAGATGTGAATTAACGTATAAGGAACAAGGATAATGACTCAAGACCTCAGGCTTATGAGTCCTGAGCTCTAACCAACTGAGCTACCCCGCCTTAACTATTGAGATCTTATAATACAAATCTTTATTGTTTCAATATACTTTTAAGCAACAATTATAGTCTAAATAATTAGATAAACAATTAATGAACAGACAAAGCAAGCTAAAAAAAGAGAAACAAATATTTTTTTTTTTAAAGTTTTTTTCTTATTTAATCTTACTCGGTTTAATAAAATATTAATATCGGTAGTTTTAATTTGATTATTCGATTTAGTATCGGATATAGATTTATATTTTTTTAAATTTGTTAAATTGTCGGTCATTTGAATTTTTTGATTAAATCACTTAAGCTTAGATAAAACAATTTATATTTATTAAATTTATATTAAATGTTTTTAAAATTGCTCTGTTTGAGAGGCTTTAGTATTAGTTGTGCCTTGTACTTTTGTTTCTCTACTTCTATGAAAATATCATTTCTTAAGATTTCCTCATTTGAATAGATATTTTTTATATAACCAAAAGCTAAATTTTTCTTAAAGTTGAATGAATAGTTACTAGAAGTTGTTCTTCCAATTATTTTGTCTTTGAAATAGATAGGTTCATCACAGAGTAATAATGGTGAACCTGGTTTATTGTCTT
The DNA here is from genome assembly GCA_902590915.1 of uncultured Pelagibacteraceae bacterium. Classification (GTDB taxonomy): domain Bacteria; phylum Pseudomonadota; class Alphaproteobacteria; order Pelagibacterales; family Pelagibacteraceae; genus Pelagibacter. The sequence goes on along the minus strand of CACIYQ010000004.1, from coordinate 15,237 downwards.
TTAAAGTAAGCATAACAAATCTTTTATCAATTTTTTTACTTTTAATAAGTTGAAGAGCCTGCTTGCCAATAAAATCAATTTCTTTTTGATTGTTAATAGTAAATTTTAGACCTGATTGATATTGGTTTTCCTCTGGAGAAATATCATGACCCCAGTGCAAAAAACCACTCTCCATTCGCATGGTATCTAATGCATGCATTCCACAATTAGAGAGATTAAATTTTTTTCCTTTCTCAATAATTAGTTGGTAAATTTTTTTAGCTTCAGTTGTTTTTATGTACAATTCGTAACCTAATTCTCCAACGTATGATAATCGTTGAGTCCATATTTTTATTTTTTCAATTGAAATATATTTAGCATGACCAAACTTAAATTTTTCATTTGTAAAATCGTCTTTACTTATTTCTTTCATCAAAGATCTACTTTTGGGGCCAAAAATACCGAATACACAATAATCATCTGTAACATCATCAAGATTAACACCATCTAATAAATGTTTTTTAATATGAAATTTATCTCTTTCTCTTGTTGCTGCAGAGCTAATAATTCTAAAATGATTACTTTCAATGCAGACTACAGTCAGATCTGTTTCAATACCACCATCTTCATTTAACATTTGAGTATAAGTGCATTTTCCAACTTCATTTTTAATATCTGTGGTGCAAATTTTTTGTAAATTCTCATACGCTTTTTCAGATTTAATTTCAAATTTTGAAAATGGTGTTAAGTCATAAAGACCAACATTATTAATGGTATTACTTGTTTCGTATTCAACTGAAGGATACCAGTTTTGATAATTATAACTATATTCGTACTCTGCTTTTTCACCATCAAGAGCAAACCACATCGGTCTCTCATATCCCGCAGAAACACCGAAACATGCACCAAATCCTCTTAATAATTCATGATGCGGTAGAATTTTTACATTTCTAGATGTTTTGTGCTGTTTATATGGCCAATGCATTCCGTATAAATCACCCAAAGACTCAGTAATTCTATTTTTTATAAAACTTAAATTAGAATGAAATTTTTGAAATCTTTTGACATCGTAATTAAAAATATCCTCATTTATATGACCTGTCATTAGCCATTCAGCAGTCACCTTGCCTACTCCTCCTCCACTTCCAATTCCAATGCTATTTAAACCACAACTTACAAATAAATTTTTTACCTCAGGAACTTCACCTAATAAAGAGTTAGTGTCAGGAGTGAAAGACTCTGGTCCTGCAAAAAATTTTCTAATTCCAACCTTTTGAAGAACTGGAAACCTTTTCATAGATTTTTCCAAATATGGCTCAAAGTGTTCAAAATTTTCAGGAAACTCGCCAAATGAAAAATCTTCTGGTACTTTATTGGATTTTTCAAACGCTGGAATTGATTTGCCTTCAAAAATTCCAATTAAAAGCTTTCCAGCATCCTCTTTAAAATAAACACTGCTATCAAAATCTCTAATAACCGGAAGGGTTGGTGAAAGATTTTCTATTGGTTCAGTAATTACATAAAAATGTTCTGCTGGATAAAGCGGAATACTAACTCCAATATTTTCACCAATTTGCCTTGACCACATACCGGTAGCCAAAACAACATACTCACACTCAATAATTTGGTCGTTAACTTTAACCCCACATACTTTTCCATTTTTTTTCAATACAGTTTCTACTGGGGAGTGTTCATATATTTTTGCCCCTCCTTTTCTTGCACCTTTTGCAAGCATATGAGTTACTCCACTAGGGTCAGCTGAACCATCGCCTGGCATCAAAAGTCCACCTTTTAAGTCTTCAGTACTCATTATCGGATAATTCTTTTTTATCTCTTCCTTATTGAGTATTTGTAAATCTACGTCATAAAGTTGAGCAGTTGTTGCTTGTCTTTTAAGTTCTTGCCAACGACTATCAGTTTGTGCAATGGAAAGTGCACCATTAAGTCTTAATCCAGCTGAGTGATCAACTTCTTTTTCTAAATTTTTATATAAATCTAAAGTATATTTTCTAATTTTAGTTACAGAGGCTGATGGACCTAATTGACTCACTAATCCTGCTGCATGCCATGTTGTTCCTGATGTTAGCTGATCTCTTTCTAACAATACAACATCTTTCCAACCAAACTTAGTTAAATGATAAGCAACAGAGCAACCAATTACTCCGCCACCGACAACAACTACTTTAGTGCTAGATGGAAATTTTTTTTCCATTTCTAATGTTTTACAGCTTCTCCTGGATCTACATAATTATGTCCAAACGCATTTGCGACTGCTTTATATGTAACCATTCCTTTATGTACATTTAATCCAGCTAAAAAATTTTTATCTTCACCAAGAGCTTTTTGGTAACCTTTGTTTGCAAGTTTTACTAAAAAAGGAAGAGTTGCTTGATTTAGCGCAAAAGTAGAAGTTCTTGGAACTCCACCTGGCATATTAGCTACACAATAATGGACTACGTCATCAACAATATAGGTTGGATCTCCATGCGTAGTTGGTTTACTTGTTTCCACACATCCACCTTGATCTATGGCAACATCTACAATAACAGATCCTCTTTTCATTGTTTTTATCATTTCTTTTGTAATCAATTTTGGTGCTTCTGCTCCAGGGATCAACACCCCACCTACTAATAAATCAATTTCAGCAACCAATTTATTTAGATCAGTTTTATCAGTTTGTTGAGGGATTATTTTATCACCAAAAATTTCAACTAATTGTTTTAACCGTTCTTCAGATTTGTCGACAATATGAACTTTTGCTTTCATACCCGTGGCTATTATCGCAGCGTTCTCTCCAACCACACCTCCTCCAAGAATTAATACGTTAGCTGGTTCCCCACCAGGCGCTCCCCCTAATAATACACCTCTACCTTTTTGATTTTTTTCTAAACAATGAGCTCCAGCTTGAACTGACATTCTTCCCGCAACAGCACTCATTGGTGCAAGCAATGGTAATCTTCCATTATCATCTGTCACAGTTTCATAGGCAATATTTATGCTTTTTGATTTAATCAAACCCTCTGTTAAATCTCTCGCAGCTGCCAAGTGAAGATAGGTATACACAATTTGATTTTCTCTTATCATGTTTACTTCAACCTTTTGAGGTTCTTTAACTTTAACTATTATTTCTGTATCATTAAATATATCTTCTGCTGAATTAGTAATTTTTGCACCAGCTTTAATGTATTGTTCGTTTTCAAATCCAGCTTCAAATCCACCATTATTTTCAATCAAAACTTCATGACCTTCTTTAACTAAAGTTTTAACACTTTCGGGTGTTAAACCTATTCGAGTTTCTTGAGGTTTAATTTCTTTTGGTACGCCTATCTTCATAAGCTTTTATTTAATTATAAGAATAAACTAATTTTTTTGGTTTTTTTGATAATTAGTTATACCTGTTCTTAATTTGTCGATAATTTCATCTATATGTTTTTCCTCACATATAAACTGAGGAGCTATAATCAAACAGTCACCAGTAGCTTTGAAATTTACTCCTGCTTCGTAACAAGCTTTAAAAGTTTCATAACCTGCTTTACCTGGTTTTGAATTTAATTTAATATCAATTCCACCCATCATTCCATATCCTCTGATATTTTCCACTGCTTCCAAGTCTTGAAGTGAAAATAATCCTTTTTGAAAATAAGGAGCTAAATTTTTTGCTCTTTCAAAAATGTCCTCTTTTTCAAAAATATCCTGAACTGCTAGAGCTGCAGCTACAGCAACAGGTATTCCTGAATAAGTGTAGCCATGAAATAATTCTACTGAACCCATAGGAGAAGCATCCATGACGGCATCATAAATTTCATCTTTACAAGCAACCACACCCATAGGGACCACACCATTAGTGGTTGCTTTAGCCATAGTCATTATGTCTGGAGTAACTCCAAACTCGTGACTTGCAAATGAAGAACCTGTTCTGCCCCAACCTGTGATTACCTCATCAAAAATCAGAAGTATACCATGCTTGTCACAAGTCGCTCTTAATTTTTGCAAATAACCTTTTGGTGGTACTAAGGTTCCAGTTGATCCAGCGATTGGTTCAACAATACATGCTGCAATATTCTCAGGACCAAAGTTGGTCGCTATTCTTTCTAAGTCGTCTGCTAAATCTGCACCAGTTTCTGGCTGACCACTAACAAATTTATGTTCAGGTAAATGAGTATGTCTCATATGTTGAACGCCAGGCATTAAAATGCTTGCAAAAGTTTTTACGTTGTTAATCATTCCTCCAACAGAAACACACCCTATATTCATGCCATGGTATCCACGCTCACGACCCACAAATCTGAACCTATGAGCATTACCTCTTGCTCTGTGATAAGCGACTGCAATTTTAATCGCTGTTTCAACAGCTGTTGATCCACAAATTGTATAGAACATTTTATTTAAGTTTCCTGGAGTATGTTTTGAAATTTTCGTAGCTAACTCAAAAGATCCACCAAAGCCTTGTTGGAAAGGTTGTGCATAATCTAAAGTATCTAATTGTTTGGTTACGGCTTCAGTTATTTCTTTCCTGCCATGACCTAAAGGATTACAAAATAATCCAGAACTCGCATCAATTTGCGTTTTTCCATGATGAGTTTTTAAATAAACTCCTTTTGCTTCAGTTATTAACCTTGGGTTAGCCTTAAAATCTTTGTTGGATGTAAATGGCATCCAATGTTCATTTAAAGAATTTGGTACTGAAGTTCTATTCTCTGAGCTCATTATTTTTTAATATAATTATAGTAAAATATGTAGACTAAAATGTTTAGTTTACTACAAATATTTTAACCTACCATATGCAACTCTAATATACAACTTTTAATTGAACAATTGATTTATTTGCAAACCAGATCTTCATCATAAAGTGTTTTACTTCTATCTCAAATTGAATTTAAATATCCCTAATTTAATTAATTAAACATAGGGGAATAAATGAAAAAATTATTAACTTTTATTCTAGGATCTATATTTGCGCTTAACCTTTCTATTTCAGTTGCAAATTCAGCAGCAAAAGAAGTTAGAGTTGCATATTTTCTAGAATGGCCAAGTCCAAATTTAGAGGACATGATGAAGAGAAATTACTCAAAAGCTTTAGGTGTTCCAGTAAAATGGACAAGCTTCAATACTGGCGTAGAAATGACAGAAGCCATGTTAGCAGGAGATATTGATATTTCTTACTCACAAGGATTAGTGCCATTTATCAATGCTGTAAAATCCAATGCGCCTATAAAACTAATTGATATAGCAATGGAATATGGAATGGGTGGAACTACATGTGTTACATCAAACGCTTCTGGTATTACAAAAGCAAACGCTTCTGAATTAGAGGGTAAAAAAGTTGCAGTGCCTTTAGGTACTATGGCTGATTATGTTTTTACTGCAAGTATGGAAATTGTTGGTGCTGATCCAAGTAAAATGACTGTTATTGATATGGTTCCAGAAGATGGAGCTGCGGCTTTAGTAAGTGGTGATGTTGCAATGGCATGTTTATTTGGTGGTAATTCAATTGCAGCGGCTACAGAAGTTGGTTCTAGATTAATTTCAGTTGATGAAGCTAAAGCTGGAGGTATTATGGGTATAGATATTACTTCTGTGACTAATAAGTTTATGAATGAAAATCCTGGTATGGTAAGAACTTTTGTTGAAGTTACTCATGAAGCTAATGCAAGATACAACTCTGGTAAAAGTGATATGAATTCTATGTCTAAAGCATCTGCAATGGACGTAGGAAAAATGAAAGGTACTTTAGATGGATTTAAATTCTTAACGCCAGAAGAGACAGAAAAATCTATGACTAATGGTAATCTAAGTGGTTTCTTAGATGGAATGGGAACTCCAAAGGGAAACGTAGATACAAGTTTCTTACCTTTGTAATTTTAAAGATTTAAAACTTTTTAAATAGGCACTGATTTAAACATTAGTGCCTATTTTTTTTAAAAGACTTCTAATGTAAGGACGCTATGAGTGATCTTGTTTCTCAAAATCTAAACATGATTTTTAAAACTCCAAAAGGAGAAACGATTCATGCATTAAAGGATGTGAGTTTTACTTTAAAAAAAGGAGAACTGCTTACAGTTCTTGGTCCTTCAGGATGTGGAAAAACAACATTACTTAATATCACTGCAGGTTTTTTAAGACCTACTTCAGGAAAAATTACATTAAATAATAATGAAATTGATGGACCTGGTGTTGAAAGAGGAATGGTATTTCAGCAAGGCGCGTTATTCGAATGGTTAACAGTTGCCGAAAATGTGAACTTCGGTCTTAGGATGAAAAAAAAAGATCCAGGATTAACAGCAAAAAAAGTTGAGGAATGGTTAGATATAGTTGGTTTAAAAGGATTTGGGAACACTCCTACTTACCAATTATCAGGAGGTATGCAGCAGAGAGTGGCGCTTGCAAGGTGTTTAATAAATGATCCTGAACTAATTTTAATGGATGAGCCGTTAGGTGCGTTAGACGCGTTAACTAGAGAGAAAATGCAGTCTTTAGTTTTAAAAATTTGGAGAGAAACCGGAAAAACTATCATTCTAATTACCCACTCTGTTGAGGAAGCTCTGTTACTTGGAGAACGATTATATGTAATGGCACCTAGACCAGGAAGAATACATAAAGAATATAATCTTCCTTTTGCAGAAATGGGTCTTAAACAAGATTTGAGAGAAATAAAAAAAAATAAAGAGTTTTCGTCTACTAGGGAAGAAATTTTATCCATGATCTGGAACATGGAAGAAGAAATAATGGGAAAAGAAAATTAATGTTAACCCAATTTGTAACAATTCTAATTATAGTATCTATTATTGGATGCATACTTTATGGAAGAAGATTAATCAAAACTGAAAAAGTTGATGCTGTTTTTGGGAATCCAGAAAGAGCTAAAGGTGGAACACACTGGGTAATCGTTGGAAGTAGTGCAATTCTAATGCTATGGCTTTATTATTCATGGGACATTGCAAAAGGTTTTTATCCAAAATCCGCAAATGAATTATGTCAAGTTGCTAAAATAAACGAATCTTTATTAGGCTTAAAATATCAGTTCCCTATTGAAGAAAGAGAATTCAAAAGCACATACATTATTAAAATTGAAAATAAAAATCTTAAAAAGATTTCAAATGAAATAAAAGGATCTCAAGATCTAAATGATCAACAAAAAACAATCCTTGTAAGCTACATTGATAGAACCTCTAAATTAATTCCACTCTTAACTAGCGAAGAATTAATAGAAATGGATACCAAAATTAAAATTCAAGAAATGACTGAACAAATAGAGCAGCTTAGTAATAATTTTCAAAAGAAGGATTATCCTTTTGAGACAGATGCTCAAAAAATTGAAAGACAAAAACTTATTGATGAACAAGGTGGTTGGGGAATTGTCACAATAGACTCTGGAAGTGGATCTATTGAAAATACTATTGAAATACCAACAGCACCACAAACTAAAAAAGGTTTAAAATTTCATACAGCAGCAAAAGAACTAAGTTTAATAAATGACAAGTTTTTTAAATTAAGAAATCATAATCCATTATTCAAAAGTGCAATAAAAAAATTAAAAGATGATATTAAAGCTTATAGGAAAGGTTTAGATGATAGTGAGGAGATAACATCTGACTATGCAAAAAATATTGTTAAAATTGCAAGACGTATTGAATTTGCAAGTATTTATCCTCCAAATGCATTAAATGAAATGCAAGCAGCTATCATAGAATTTGATGGTTTACAAAAAAAAGAACAAGGTGGATTGAGATTAATTGATATCCTTTTATTTCCTTCAGGAACAATTGTAGCTAGTGGAGCAACTTGTTCTGAACAAGGTTCAGGAAGGTGGTTACCGAAACCATCTGATACTTTTAATAAGTTTGTGTTGCTGTCTAAACCAAGTGTTGGATATAAAAATGTTCCTCTTTTATGGATTGAAATGGTTGATGTAAGTAAAATGATTGGATTCATTTTACCAGATTTGATAGCAGATATCTTACCAGGGGAATATCCAGTTCATACTAAAGATGGAATTGTTAAAGAGAATTTTAAAAGTAATGTCTTAAAAGTTGTAACTGGTGATTTTAAATTATTTAAAGTTCCCGTTCCGTACGGACATATCTGGGACTCTTTTATGAGGGTATTTTTAGGTTTAGTGTTTGGAATTATTATTGGTGTTCCATTAGGATTATTTATGGGTCTAAATAGATTTGCAAGAGGTTTCTTTGATCCATTAATAGAGTTATATAGACCTGTTCCTCCACTTGCTTGGGCACCTTTGATTATTTCTGTACTTGGGATTGATAACTCTGGAAAAGTATTTTTATTATTTATGGTTTCCTTATCTATTATGATCATTTCTGCTAGAGCTGGGGCTTCAGGAACTCAACTTTCAAAAATTCATGCTGCTCACTCATTAGGGGCTTCAAAAAAACAAATTTTAAGACATGTGATTTTTCCAAATTCACTCCCAGAAATTTTAACTGGAATTAGAGTTGCAGTTGGAATGTGCTGGGGAACATTAGTTGCAGCAGAATTTTTAGCTGGGACTACTGGTATTGGTTTTGTTGAGAATGTTGCAAAAAAATACTTTCAATGGGAGGTTATTTGGATAACGATAATTATTATGGGTCTTCTTGGTTTGTTATTTGATATTACTTTAAGAAAAATTATAGACAAAACTATTCCTTGGCGTGGAAAAGGTTAATGTGAAAACCTTTATTTTAAAAAAAAAAGTAATAAAAATTTTTCTAAAGTTCGGACTAAGTAAAGAGCATGCAACCATATCAGCAAATGCCTTAATCAATGCCGAACTGGTTGGAGCCTATGGACATGGATTATCAAGACTTAAAATGTATTGTGATAGAATTTCTAAAAAAGTAATTAATCCTAAACCAAAAATTAAAGTAAAAAAAATTTCTCAGTCTGTATCTCATGTTGATGCAAATAACAGTATAGGTTTTGTGGCTGCTGATGTTGGAATAAAAACTGCAATCAACCACGCACAAAAAATGGGTATTGGTATGGTTGCTATCAAAGGAAGTGGACACTACGGATTATCAGGTTATTACGCGGAGCAAGCAGTTAAAAAAAATTTGATAACTATGATCTATACTAATGCCCCACCCGCAGTTGCACCTCACGGTGCCTTGAAAAGTTTATTTGGAACTAATCCTATATGTTTTGGAGCTCCAACCGGATCAAAAATTCCTTTTATTTTAGATACTTCAATTTCTATGATCAATAGGGGAAAAATTAGAGTTGCTGCAAGAAATAATCAAAAAATTCCTGAAGGTGTTGCACTAGATAAGTTTGGTAAACCAACTAATGACGCCAAAAAAGCATTAGCTGGAGTTCAGCTCCCAATTGCAGGATTTAGGGGATCAGGTCTTGCTTGGATGGTTGATATTTTAAGTGGTGTGATCACAGGAGGCAATCATGCAGGTCGAGTTAAAGATCCATTCGATGATTTTTCAGGGCCACAAAACATTGGACATTTATTTATTACTTTTAAATCAAACTTATTTCAAAAAAATTACAAACAAAGAATACAAGATAATATTAGAACAATTAAAAAACTTCCAAAAATTAAAGGAATAAAAGAAATAATGTATCCAGGTCAAAATAAGTTTTTGAGATATAAAAAAAATCTAAATAAAGAAATTTATATTCCAAGTATAATTAAAAAAGATTTAAAAGATTTAATAAGTTAACATTGTCAAGGCACTTAATGATACGACAACAGTAGACAGAATTATTGTTCTTTTAAATCTATCCTTTTTTTTTTGTTTAAGTAGTCTCTGCTTCAAGATATCAACATTAACTCTTTGCTTAAGAACATTAGAGTTAAGATTTTTTGAAGTTTCTATTTTTATATTGGGGTCTTCAATTACCTTTGATATTTTGCTTAAGTCTAAATAATTCATTTAACTAGTAAAACATTTTCACATCAAATTTAATATATACACAGAGTCCAATTTGGGTTGATATTTAATTTTTAATAGTTCAAAATGGGTCAGAGATAATAATGACAATTATTCCCAGTATAACTGCACAAATTGATGAAAAAACAATTTTCAAAATTATCAGTAAGAATTTTAGTAAATTAGCTCCGTCTTACTATAATTTAATGAGTAGTTGGCTAATAAGAGCTTATAAAGTTTATAATGATATAGATAAATACATTATTACTATTTATCTTATAAATAAGGATTTAATCGTATTTAGGAAAAACGGGCTAATTGTAGATTACGACACTTTTTACAAAGATAGGTCTATAGAAATAGATAAAATTAATATTAGCGACATTTCAAAAGATCTGGAAATACCAAAAGAAAGTATAAGAAGAAAAATCTTAGAATTAGAAAAAAAAGGTGTAATTAAAAAAATTGGTAAGAAAATTTTTGTCAATAGATCAGGACTCTACACTTCACAAGCGAGAGATACTTTAAAGGAGATAAGTTATTTATTACATGAATTTAATAAATTATTAAATAATGAAAAGCTTGGAGAACAAACATTTAAAATTGAGGAAATTTCATCTTCAATAAAGAATAATTTTTCCTTTTGTTGGTATCATTTTTATAAATTTCTATTTATTTTTACCAATAGATGGAGAAAACAGGTAAAAGATTTAGAAACTTTTTGTATTGGAATTTTAGTAATGCTTAATGCATCCCAAAGTAAAAACTTTAAAGAAAAAAACTTTAATTTAAAAACATATCAAAAAAAAATTATGGGATCAGATAAACGAGGTATGAATGCGATGTCTTTATCTGAAATAACAGGAATTCCTAGACCAACCGTTGTTAGAAAATTAAAGTATTTAATAGATAATGATTTCCTTAGTATTAATCAAAAAAAACTTGTGACTGTGAATATACAAGGAAAAACTTTAAAAAGAAGCTCTGATATACAAGATAAAAATATTGAAAGCTTAAGTAATTTTATTCACAGGGTTTTTAATCAAATTAAAATTATTAACTCAAATAATGTAAAGTAGATGAGTTTATCCCTAATTACTTAAGGTAATTGGTTATTTTTTTCTTAAAATATAAATAAATAAAAATCCAGTGATATACATTAATAAAGCATATGCGCCTGTAGGAATCATGTAGGTGATGTCATCAAAAATTAAAGTTGCAACAAATACAGCTAAAGTTCCATTTTGTAACCCACATTCTAAAGTAATACATTTTTGTTGAGCAATTCCAGAGACAAATTTCTTTGCTATAAAATAAGCTATTAACATCATTGAAACATTTAAAATTAAAACAGCTAAACCAGCTTCAGCAAGATAGGTAAAAATATTATCTTTTTCCTCAATCCAAATTGCTACAAATACAATCACAAATAACCATCCAGTTAATTTATTGATTATATTGATTTTAGATGAAATAAAATTATCAGCCAAAGCTCTAATAACCATTCCAATAATTACAGGTAATGTAACAACTGTTGCCATTTTCAATGCAACCCCAATTATGGATATCTCTTTTAAAATCGTTACCCCTAAAATAGTTGCAGAATTAATAACTATTATCGGAACACTAATAATACAGATTAAACTAGTTATTGCAGTTAAAGAAATAGACAAGGCCACGTCCCCATTAGCAAATTTAGTTAATACATTAGAGGTAACACCACCTGGTGCAGCTGCAATAATCATTAGCCCAATTGCAAGAGGAGAAGGAAGGTCAAGACTTATTGCAATAGTTAATGCTACGATCGGCAGGATAATAAGTTGAGAAAAAAAACCAATAAAAAAGTCTCTTGGCGTTTTGAGTATTCTTGCAAAATCTTTTATTGATAGTCCTAGACCTAATCCGAGCATAATAAATGCAAGTACTAATGGTGCAATTTTTGTTACTATTTCCATGAAGTATTCTATTTAAACATAACATTAAGTAAAAAAAACTTATAATATATTTATTTTGCATTAGGTTAATTAAATTTAATCAATATAAAAAGAAATAATTACTGTATACTTTTATTAAATAATACTAATAAACATTAAGCATGCTTTCTAATAAAGATATTGTTTGTCCAAATAATCTACTTGATGTAGCCCACAAAAAAAAAGGTGTTAAAGCTGCAGTTGTAAATGCTGGAAAACCCTTACCCATGATTTCAGTTCAAGATGCGGTAAAGGAAAATTTAATTGAACCAATTTTTATAGGAGATAAAAAAGAAATTCTAAATTGTGCTGAGGAAATAAAATGGGATATTTCTCATTATAAAATTATTCATGAAGCTGTAGAGAATAATACCGCACCCATTGCAGCTAAATTAGCAAGCGAGGACAAAGTAAAGATTATCATTAAAGGTCATATCCATACTGACATTTTAATGAAAGAAGTATTAAAGCGTGAATATCACTTAATGGGTAAAACTCGATTAAGTCATATTTGGCATATGACTATTGGCAAAGATGATAAACCATTAATTATTACTGATGGAGCACTAAATGTGTTACCCAATATTAAAACTAAGATGCATATACTTAAGAATGTCATTAACTTTTCTCACAGAATTGGTATTTCTAGACCAAAAGTATCAATATTATCAGCAACTGAAGAAGTAATTGAGAGTGTGCCTACCTCATTGGAGGCAGCAGAGCTCACAAAATTAGCAGAAAAAGAAAGTTTGAATGCTGATGTGTTTGGTCCTCTTGCTTTTGATAACAGTATCTCAAAAAAATCAGCAAGCATTAAAGGTATAAAAAATTCTGTAGCTGGTGAGGCGGATGTATTACTAGTGCCTAGTGTTGAAGCAGGAAATGCTCTAGTAAAAATGATGATCTATTTTATGGGTGCTTGCGCTGCAGGTGTAGTAATAGGTGGCAAAGTTCCTGTTGTCATAACGAGTAGATCTGATGAAGCTCCAGCACGATTAGCTTCAATTGCCGCTGCAGTAGTTGCTTTAGATTAAAGATAATATAAAAGACTTAAAAAATGACAATTACGTATTTAAAAAAATCACCAAAAACTTCATCAACTGATGATACAAAGACTAGAGGTATTGTTCAGGATCTATTGAAAGATTTAGAAAATACTAAAGATCAAGGCTGTATTGATCTCACTAAAAAATTTGACAAATATGATGGTGAAATAGTTGTTTCAAAAAAAAGAATTGAGGAAATTAAAAAATCATTAGATCAAAAAACTAAAGATGATATTCAATTTTCATTCGACAGAGTTCGAAAATTTGCTGAAGCTCAGTTGAAAAATTATGGTCAAGATTTTGAGGTTGAGTTATCAGATGGTTTATTTGCTGGACAAAAACTCGTTCCAGTAAATACTGCTGGTTGTTACATCCCTGGTGGAAGATATGCTCATATAGCTTCTGCAGTAATGAGTGTTACGACAGCTAAAGTTGCGGGAGTCAAAAATATTATAGCATGTAGTCCTCCCAAAGAAGGTGTGGGTGCTCATCCAACAATAGTTTATACTGCTAATTTGTGTGGAGCAGATGTAATTTTAAATTTAGGCGGTGTTCCAGCGATTGCAGCCATGACCAATGGTTTATTCAATAACCCCCCAGCTGATATTATTGTTGGTCCTGGAAATCAATTTGTTGCAGAGGCGAAAAGAATTTTATTTGGAAAAGTTGGCATTGACTTATTTGCAGGGCCCACTGAAATTGGAATTATAGCAGATGCAAAAGCAGATCCTGAAATTGTTGCAGTTGATCTAGTTGGTCAAGCTGAACATGGATATAATTCACCATGTTGGTTGTATACAACCAGTAAAGAATTAGCAGAAAAAGTAATGAAAAGGGTACCTGAGTTAATTTCTGAACTTCCTGAAGTACCAAAGCAAAGTGCAGATGCAGCTTGGAGAGATTACGGTGAAGTAATTTTATGTGATACAGATGAAGAAATAGTAAAAATTAGTGATGAGTACGCACCAGAGCATTTAGAAGTTCAAACCGAAAACTTAAAATGGTTTCATGAGAGATTAACAAATTATGGATCATTATTTATCGGAGAAGAAACTACAGTTGCATACGGAGATAAATGTTCAGGAACAAATCACATATTGCCAACTAAGGGTGCAGGAAGATATACAGGTGGTTTGTTTGTTGGAAAATTTATAAAAACTTTAAGTTTTCAAAGAATGACAAAAAATTCTACTGAGTTAGTTGGTGCAGCTGCTGCAAGAATTTCTAGATATGAAGGTATGGAAGCACATGCAAGAACTGGAGATGTAAGACTTAAAAAATATGGTTTTTTAAAATAATGTTAAGTCTCTGGAACGAACAGCAAGCATAAACCATTATTACAAAATCTTTTACCAGTTGCAGTTGGGCCATCAAGAAAGACATGTCCATGATGAGCACCACAATTTGCACAATGATACTCTATTCTTTTCATTCCAAAGGAGTAATCAATTTTAGTTTTAAAAGCTCCTGGTAAAGCCTCTGAAAATGATGGCCAACCAGTTCCACTGTCAAATTTCGCTTCAGAGCTAAATAATTTAGCACCACAATTTGCACAGTGATAAAATCCTTTTCTTTTTTCGGTAAGTAATTCACTTGTAAAAGCTCTTTCAGTTCCCTCATTAAACATGATTTCTTTTTGTTTTTTAGTTAAATTTTTATTGATAATTTTTTTAACTTCTGTGAAAGCAAATTTATAAGGAGTGATAATTAACGACAACAAAGTCAAACTTAAAATTTTTAGAAAATTTCTTTTAGAATTCATGATAAATTCTTACAAAAATTAATTTACTATTTCAATAAATACATATGTCACAATAAATGCACCATCTAAATTATACACTTTTGCAAAATATTCAGTATTATTGAAATTAATTTATTAAATTTAAAGGAGTGTAATGAAAAAATTTGAAGAACTAATGAGTGTCAGTAACGAGATTGAAAATATAACTGCAGAGGATGCAAAGAAAAAAATTAATGACCCCAATGTTCAATTTATTGATGTTAGAGATAAAGAAAGTTTTTCAAAAGGTTCTATAGGCAATGCTGTACACATGGACAGAGGTCTGCTTGAATTTTATTTAGCTGAAGGAAGCCCTCTTGAAAATAAGATTTTTAAAGATAATCCAGATAAAGAATATGTAGTTTTTTGTGGTGTAGGTGGACAAGGTACACTTGCTACTAAAACTATGAAGGATATGGGAATAAAAAATGTAAAAAATATTTCTGGTGGTATGGCTGAGTGGAATAAAATTAAAGATAAATAGAATTAATTATTTCCCCAAGAACATATAAAGTAATTATTGACATTATAAAAACTATTATCCAGTTAATTGTATTCCAAGTTTTTTTTTTATT